>SYMW01000017.1 GCA_005805305.1 Verrucomicrobiales bacterium | reverse complement strand
GTCCCCGGGGGCGGTGTCGCGTTGCTCCGCACGCTGAATGCGATCGAAGCGCTGAACCTCACCGATCTTGACGAGAAGATCGGCGTGGACATCGTTCGCCGCGCTATTGAGTCCCCTCTCCGTTCACTCGCGGCAAACGCGGGCGTGGAAGGTTCTCTCATCGTGCAAGAAGTGAAGAAGCGCAAGGCCAATGACGGATACAACGTTGCCACCGGGTCGTACGAAGACCTGGTCAAAGCGGGTGTCGTGGATCCGAAGAAGGTGACTCGTTCAGCGCTTCAAAACGCGGGCTCGATCGCTGGATTGCTCTTGACCACCGAATGCTTGATCACCGAGATCCCGGAGAAGGAAAAGAAAGCTCCTCCTCAAGGTGGCGGGCACGGCGGCATGGGTGACATGGACTATTGATCCACTTCTATCTCTCGATAAAGTAGAGACATTCAGCGGGGTTGGCGCGAGCCAGCCCCGCTTTTTCTTTCCCCGTTCAACCTAAAACGGGAGTTGCCCAAGGCGAATCTTCGCAAGATCCCGGCGATACAGTTTCTCCGAATCGCTCACCAGATCCGCAAGGGATACGCCTCCCTCTTCGTCAAGCCCTTCTCATCTAGGGTTTGGCAAATCCCCGCGAGCTTCGACTGCCGTTTTAAGGCTTATTCACACTGAGCGTGGTGCCGCAGGGCGTGATCCACCAGGACCAAGGCGGCCATCGCTTCAACCATTGGAACCGCCCGAGGCAGGACGCAAGGGTCATGCCGACCTCTGCCTTTGAGAGTCGTGTCGTGGCCCGAAGTGTCGACCGTATCCTGCTCCATCATGATGGTTGCCACCGGTTTGAATGCCACTCGGAAGAAAACGGTTTCGCCATTCGAAATACCGCCCTGAATCCCGCCGGAGCGATTTGAGACTGTCCTCACACGGCCTTCCCGCATACGCATGGCATCGTTGTGTTGAGAGCCCGTGAGCATGATTCCATCGAAGCCGGATCCCACATCGAACCCCTTGGAGGCGGGCAGGCTCAACATAGCCTTGGCAAGATCCGCTTCGAGTCGGTCGAAAACGGGTTCACCCCAACCCGGAGGCACTCCACGGGCCACGCACATCACGATCCCTCCAACACTATCCCCGCGCGCTCTGACCGTTTCGATGCGTTCAATCATTCGCGCCGCCGTCGTGGGGCAAGGGCATCGGACGATGTTCGATTCGACCTGGTCGGCTGTGAACATGTCCAGATCGACGGTTGCTTGGATATCCTGAACTTGACCAACAAAGCCCAGAATTTCGACGCCGTGGCGTTCGCGGAGGATTTTTTTCGCAACGGCGCCCGCGGCAACACGGCCGATGGTTTCGCGAGCGCTGCTGCGTCCCCCACCCTGCCAATTTCGAAACCCATATTTGGCCTGATACGTATAATCGGCGTGCGAGGGTCTGAATTTGTGTGCCATTTCGGAGTAGGCTTCGGAGCGCGCGTCTTCGTTTCGCACCCACATCGATAGCGGGGTTCCCAGGGTCTTGCCTTCAAAAGTACCGGACAAGATCTGCACGACGTCGGCTTCCTTCCGTGGAGTCACGATGCTCGACTGACCAGGGCGGCGGCGGTCGAGATCCGGCTGGATGTCAGCTTCTGTCAACGCCAAACGCGGCGGGCATCCATCCACCACAACTCCAACTCCTCCCCCATGAGATTCACCCCAAGTCGTGATTCGAAAAGCATGCCCAAAAGAATTGCCCATAAGGAAACTTTGGGAGAATCGACGCGGCAGGTCAACTCCGTGCAGGCCCCGTCGTTTATCTTTCGCCCTTTGGCGTTTGCTTCATCCTGGTGAAGTGACCGGGCAGGCTTGAACCTTAAAACGGCAGTTGCCCCAGTTGAATCTTCGCAAGATCCTGGCGATAAAGTTTTCCGAATCACTCACCAGATCCACAAGGGGAGGCCTCCCTCTTCGTCAAACCTTTCTCTTCCAGACTTTTGCAAGACTCCACGATGTTCAACAGCCGTTTCAAGGTTGAAAACACCGAATTGGTTGTGAGAATCACTCAGAATGCGCGAAAATCACGCAAGCCGGAATGTGGATCAGGTTGCCTCAGTCACCCAAAGGAGAACTCAAGATCTTGGTCGGAGTTCACGATGGCTTTTGCAGGCTCCAGAGCCAGGAAAAAAACAAAAAAGCCGTCCTCAACGGGCGGACGGCTGACCCAAACAACCCAGCCATGCGAAGCAGGAGGATCATTCGAGGAATAATATAGCAACCCTCGTGCCAAGATGCTTCTAAATTTGGATCGACACTTCAACATTCGCCTTGCTCTCGGCAACGCACAGACTGGACCATGGGTGCCGGACGCGACAACCATCAAGCATTCATTGAGAATCGAAGTCATCAAATATTTCAACCGCTATACGCGGCGCGTGGAAACGGAGTCCATTTATGGGGAAAGTTCATTAAGGTGGATTTACGGCACACCCTTGGGGAAGCTGGCGCTTCACGCGTTAGCCAAGCGAGCGGTGTTCTCCAAGTTCTACGGGTGGCTGATGAATCGGCCTTCGAGCCGCAAACGGATCGCTCCATTCATCAAACGTTACCACTTGCAGGAAGCGGAATTCCAGCGCCCGGCGAACTCTTTTGAAAACTTCAACGAGTTCTTTTATCGCAAACTCAAACCTGGCGCCCGGCCCATCGCTTCAGTGGAAAATGCCATCATCTTTCCCGCCGATGGGCGCCACCTTGCATTTCAGGATTATTCGGCCTGTCCGGGCCTGGTGGTGAAGGGTCAAGTGTTCAAACTGGAGGAGCTTATACAGGATTCTGGATTAGCCAGAACCTATGCGTCTGGAAGCCTGCTCATTTCCAGATTGTGCCCAGTCGATTACCATCGCTTTCATTTTCCCGCCGCAGGCTTGCCCGGCGCAACATTCCTCATTGAAGGCCACCTCCAATCGGTGAGCCCAATCGCTCTGGCGCAGAGGATTCGTATTCTATCGACAAATCGACGTTGTCGAACGGAGCTTCAAACCAAGCAGATAGGGCGTGTTCTGACGATCGAGGTGGGAGCCACGTGTGTTGGTGGATTTAGCTACACCTTTCTTCCCGGACAACCGGTTGAGAAGGGCGACGAGAAAGGTTTCTTCCGATTTGGCGGTTCACTTACGATGACATTATTCGAGCCTGGACGCGTCCGATTCGATGCGGACCTCCTGGACAATTCCGCCAACTTGCTCGAAACCTATGCCCGCATGGGAGATCAGGCCGGCCTAAGGGTTGGATAAAAAGAAGCTTGCATGATTCCCAAACCAATGGAGCGTGGGTGAAGCCACACGATGCCTTCAACGAACTAGTGTGATGCCATTGAAAAGCTTTGTTGCCGCTGACATACCGACGCCCCAGGGAGACCAAAGTGTTGCCCGCCTGGAATTCGCGGGCTCATCGGTTGATTCACCGCGAGAGCACCCGCCGTCACACCTTCTCCTGAACACTCCCAGAGGCAGATTCCGAACCGTGAAAGAGGTTCTCTTCCTGGCCATTTTGGCTTTGCTCGTCGAAGGATTTGCGACTGAAGCCACGCCCCAGCTCCCACTGGCGAGCGATGTGATAGCCAAATTGCTCGAACGGGCCAAAGCCGTTGGCTCGGAGACGAATCGAACTCGATACGTCTACCTGAAGACTCTCGAGACCGAGGAGTTGGACGAAACCGGCAAGGTCAAGTCCAGGAAAGAGCACATCTATGAGGTGAGCTTAATTGGCGGCATGCCTCACCCACGCCTGATTCGAGTCAACGGAAAATCCTTCAACAAAGAGCAGATCCAAAGAGAGAACGAGCGCCAGGAAAACACCCAGCGCACGGTGACCTCGCAAAAACGCCCCGGGCGACGAGAGATGGTCATCAACGAGGACTTGTTGAACCGCTTTCACTACACGGTTGAGGGACGGGAAATGATCCTAGGCAGGACTGCCGTGATCCTTTCCTTCAAGCCAAAGGAAACCCGGCTATCGGAACAAAGGATCGCTGATCGTGTGCTGAACAAGTTGAGCGGCAGGGTATGGATCGACGAGGAGGATTCGGAGTTGGCGAAAATCGATCTACGACTGACAGAGGAGGTTTCATTGTGGGGTGGATTCTTGGGATCCCTAAAGGAGTTGAGCATGGTGATGAATCGCGATCGGCTTCCATCGGGTGTGTGGTTCAACAAAAACGGCGTGTTCACGATTCAAGGCAGAAAACTGTTCTCGCCCCTCCGGCTGCGCGCGCGCGAAACGGCTTCTAAAATTCGCCCCGAAGGGGAGCTGGAGGAGAGTTATTCGCCGGCTCAGCACGGCAAATGACGCGGCTTCAGACCGTCCATGGAACAATTGGAGTTCGAGTTGCCAAAGCGGTTGAGGGAGATTTTGGAGCGGACTCCGGAGTTACGCCGTTCGTTCCTCGTGGGAGGTTGCGTTCGAGACCGGTTGCTGGGGTTGCCCATAACGGATTTTGACATTGAAGTGTTTGATGTGTCGGGTGAGGCGTTGCAGCAGGGCCTGCAGCGCTGGGGAAGAACGGATTTGGTAGGTCGATCCTTTGGAGTCTTCAAGCTCCAAGTCCGTGATGGGCATGTCTACGATTTCAGCCTGCCCCGCCGCGATTCGAAGGTGGCGCCTGGCCATCGAGGATTCCTGGTTGAATTCGACAAGGATTTGCCGCTGCCGGAAGCCGCCGCCCGCCGGGATTTCACCATCAACTCGATGATGTTTGATCCGCGCCAGGGTTGTTTGATTGATTTCTTTGGCGGTCAAAAAGATTTGGAGACTCGTGTTCTGCGCCATACCAGTCCTGCGTTTTCGGATGATCCGCTCCGGGTTTTGCGAGGAATGCAGTTTGCCTCTCGATTTCGCCTCGAGGCCGCTCCCGAAACTCAGGATGCCTGTCGCTCCATAAGCTCGAGCTTTAGTGAACTCGCGGTCGAGCGTATTCGAGGGGAGTGGCAAAAGTGGGCGTCAAAGAGCGCTTCTCCCTCGCACGGGTTGCGATTCCTGTTGGATGCGGGCTGGCTTGGGCATTTTCCCGAAATCGACGCGCTCCGGGGCGTGGAACAAGAACCAGAGTGGCATCCAGAAGGAGATGTTTTCGCACATGTCTGCCATTGCCTCGATGCTCTGGTTCAAATGCGGGAATGGATCGATGCGCTGGAATTGGAGCGCCTCGTGCTGACCTTCGCTGTTTTGGCCCACGACTTCGCCAAACCGGTCACGACCCATAAAACAATTAAGGACGGTGTTGTGCGAATCGTCGCGCCCGGGCACGAAGCGAAGGCCGGTCCCATCGCGGAGACCTTTCTAGGTCGCATCGGCATCCCGCCGGAGTTCACTCGGCGCATCGTGAGGCTGGTGACCAATCACATGGCACACCTCCAAACACAGACCGACAGGTCGGTTCGCCGACTCGCAGCGCGCCTTGTGCCCGAAACGATCGAAAATCTTTGCACTGTGATTCGAGCGGATCAGTTTGGACGCCCACCTCGAAGCCAGGAGCCTTCCGCGACTCTCTTGAATCTTCAGCAAAGGGCGCGCGAGCTCGGCTTGCGGAAGGAGGCGCCCAAGCCGATTTTATCAGGGCGCGATCTTTTGAACCGGGGGCTGACTCCTTCGCCTCGATTCAAGCGAATCCTGAACGCGGCTTTCGAAGCCCAGTTGGATGCTGCCTTTGAGGATTCAGAGGGAGCCGAGCATTGGCTGACTCATTTTCTCTCTGAAGAGAAATAAAAACCGATTCAACCTTACAACGGAAACCTTACAACGGAAGTTGCTCCTGAAGAATTTTCGCACCATCCCAGCGATAAATTTTTTTCGGAATCACTCACCAGATCGAAAGGAGATCTGCCACCCCTTTCGTCAAGCCTTTCTCATCCAGATTTTTGCAAAAACTGAAAGAGGTTCAACTTCCATTTTGAGGATCATACCCTCTGGATGAACCCAATTCAGGATCGAGCGGTTTGATTCGATTTCTCTCAACAACGCGCCATCGCTTCTCCCGCCGCTGTGTTTCTGATCGCAACAATTCCTCAGCGCTCCATCCCTGAGCTTGGGAAGCGCTTGCAAGATCGAACAACGCTGCCCCGATCTCGCTTCGCTTGATTCGCTTTCCCGCATTCATGAGCGATTTCATGCCCGCCAATCTGGCGGCGCCTTCGGATTCCCTCAGAAGTCCGGCTTTGCGGGCTTTTTTGGAAAGCTTTTCAGCGCGAAGCAACGCCGGGAGATGCCTTGGAATGCCATCCAAAGCGGACGATCGATCATGCTTAGTGCCGGCCTTTTCCGCCTTCTTAATTTTTTCCCATTGTTCCCATACCGCATCCACAGTTTTGGCGTTGGAGTTCCCAAACACGTGCGGGTGTCGGCGAATGAGTTTCTCGGTGATCCGGCGGCACACAGCATCAAAATCGAAAGCGCGCCGCTCCTTGGCAAGTTGGGTGTGAAACACGACTTGCAATAGAAGATCACCGAGTTCTTCCGCCATTTCTCCGTCGTCGCCCGACTCGATGGCATCCATCAACTCATAAGCTTCTTCCACCGCATGGAAACGGAGGGTCCCGTGATCCTGCTCCCGATCCCATGGACATCCCTCCGGAGACCGGAGTTTAGCCATCACCTCGAGAAGCCGTTTGAGAGGCGCGCGCGAACTCATGGCGGCACGTCTGACCGAATCAATGGGAATGCTTCAGATAACGTTCACTCACGAAATCCCAATTGATAACGCTGTAAAATGCCGCGACATAATCCGCGCGTCGATTTTGATACTTAAGATAATAAGCGTGCTCCCATACGTCTATGCCGAGCAATGGGACCCGACCGGCGGAGAGAGGAGAGTCTTGATTGGGAGTGCTTTCGACCAGGAGGTCCTTGTTCGCGCCCAAGCTCAACCAAGCCCAACCGCTGCCAAATTGCTTCAAGGCCGCATCTGTAAACTTTTCCTGGAAGCCGGTGAAACTGGCGAATTTTCTGTCGATGGCCTTCGCCAACTCACCGCTCGGGCGCCCTCCCCCATTCTTCTTGAGAGACTGCCAAAACAAGGAATGGTTCGCATGACCTCCACCATGATTTCGGACGGCAGACCTGATGGCCTCCGGGACCATGCCAAGATCTTTCAGCAACACTTCAACCGGTTTTGAAGCCAAAGCGGCCTTGTCGGCGACGGCCTTGTTCAAGCCGGCGACGTAAGCCGCGTGGTGTTTCCCATGGTGGATCTGCATTGTTTGCGCGTCGATGTGTGGCTCCAGGGCGTCGAAGGAGTACGGAAGCGTTGGCAGAGTGAAGGAAGCGCTGACCTCCGCGGCGTGCGTCTGATGGAGGGCGATCGAAGACCCGATGCTGAGCGTGGCGCTCAGAAGCGCTGTTTTTTGTACGGCTTTACGGCGGTTTATCATAAGAGTGGCGTTGGATAGTGTTTTGGGAACTGTGACCCAATGCAGCGAAAAGCACAACCCCGCAAACTTTGCAACCGTCCATTCAGGCTCCCAGCCCGCGGCAACGAGATCAGCGTAAACCGTGACCATTAAGCTAAAGGCTGGGCTGCGCGGCAGCGCGGCCCTATCCGGGGATTCCCTAGTCACGGCTAAGGATTAACGACACCCGTTCAACTCTAGCCGTCGATCCATGGCTCCCGACTTATGGCAAGCTTGGCAAGCGGGAAATGTTCGATAAAGTTGCTGTGTGACACGGCGCCAAACATTCATGAGAGCCAGGCCGATCGCGCTCCTGTTCGCGGTAATCGCGCTTTCCCCGGCTGAATATGAGAGTGGTTCGGTCGCGGCTGAGGTCCATTTTTCGCGCGAGATACTCCCCATCCTGTCCGAGCATTGTTTCCAGTGCCATGGGCCGGATGAAAAGTCGTTGAAGGCCAAACTTCGTCTGGACACAAAGGAAGGGGCCTTGGGCAAGAGAGCCAATGGGACGGCCGCTGTGGTTCCTGGAAACCCCAAGGAAAGCCAGATGTTCTTGCGAATCACTTCTTCGGACAAAGAGGAGAAGATGCCTCCGGAAAAACTCAAAAAGGACCTTAGATCCGATCAGATCGAACTCATCGAGCGCTGGATTAAAGAAGGAGCACACTGGGGTTCCCATTGGGCTTTCGACAAACCCTCTCGTCCAGCAGTTCCTCTGGATCCCAGCCTGTCCGCCATCCTGAATCCCATCGACAACTTCGTGGCTGATCGACTGCGCCGCGCCGGACTCTCGCTTTCTCCGGAGGCATCGAGGGCGGTTCTGATTCGCCGGGTTGCATTGGATCTTACGGGATTGCCTCCAACTCCTCGCGAAATCTCCGATTTCCTGGCGGACCCATCGATCGACGCCTACGAGTCGCTAGTCGATCGATTGCTGGCTTCGCCCCGGTATGGCGAGCGAATGGCCTGGGATTGGTTGGACGCGGCGCGATATGCGGATTCCAACGGTTATCAAGGCGATTCGGACCGCACCATGTGGCCTTGGCGGGACTGGGTGGTGAAAGCGTTCAATGAGAATCTGCCATTCGATCAGTTCACCTTGTGGCAACTCGCTGGCGATCTGCTTCCAAACGCTACCCAGGAACAGAAGCTGGCCACCGGTTTCTGCCGCAACCATATGATCAATGGTGAAGGCGGCAGAATTCCGGAGGAGAATCGAGTCGATTACGTCATGGATATGGCGGAGACCGCTGGCACGGTGTGGCTTGGCCTGACTTTTAACTGCTGCCGATGCCACGATCACAAATATGATCCTCTCACTCAGCGGGATTATTATCGTTTCTCTGCTTTTTTTAATCAGACCCCCGTGACAGGTGCTGGCGGCGACCCCCAAACCAAACCCTTTGTCGAGGTTCCCACGCCGATCCAGCGCCGTTCCTCCGAGAGGCTCGATCTGGAAGTCGTGCGAGCGGCAAAGGAACTCGCCGTCTTCGAGCAAACAAAATTCCCAAGGCCTTCGGATCAACCGGTGAGCTCTTCCCAACCACTGAAAGATCTTCCCAAGGAACTGCAGGAACATACGGCGATCGACCCGGCGAAACGCGATGCCGGCCGGCTTGAAAAAATGAGCGTCTACTGGAAGACAAATGATGCTGCCTACTTCGAAGTCCTTGAAATCCTCAGAAAATCAGTCAACGAACGTTCTGCTCTTCTGGCGTCGATCCCTCGTGTCATGGTCATGGAGGACCAGAGCACGAATCGGGCGACTTTTTTGCTATCGAAGGGACTTTATGACAAACCATTGGAACGAGTTAAAGCGGGTGTTCCCGAGAGCCTGGCTCCATCAGGAACCCACGAGCCCACGAATCGGCTGGGGCTTGCCCAGTGGATTCTGTCGCCCGAGAACCCGCTGACTTCGAGGGTTTTCGTCAATCGAATCTGGCAGCAATTCTTCGGGATCGGCCTCGTGAGCACTTCGGAGAACTTCGGAGTTCAAGCTGAAAACCCATCGAATCCAGAGTTGTTGGACTGGCTGGCTTTGGAGTTCATGTCGAGCGGTTGGGATTTGAAAAGACTGTGCAGACTCATCGTCACCAGCGCGACCTATCGACAGCAATCCACGGCGGCACGGGAACTCTGGGAGCGTGACCCTCAGAATCGGCTTTTGGCCCGTGGCGCGCGGTTTAGGATGCCCTCCTGGATGCTCCGCGACCAAGCTTTGAGCGCGAGCGGGTTGCTTGTCGAATCAGCCGATGGGCGTCCTGTCAGACCGTATCAGCCGGATGGAGTGTGGGAGGAATCCACTTTCGGCGCGAAGCGTTACAAGCAGGACCAGGGGGAAGGGCTTTATCGGCGCAGCCTCTACACATTTTGGAGACGGATCGTCGCTCCCACGATGTTTTTCGACAATCCATCCCGCCAAGTTTGCACCGTAAGGCAGCCACGCACCAACACCCCATTGCACGCCCTTGCGACGATGAACGATCCCACGTATTTCGAAGCCGCGATGCATTTGTCCGCGAAGTTGATGACAAACTCGAACTTAAAGCCGGAAGGATGGCTGAAACGGGCTTTCTTGATCGTGCTCGGGCGCCATCCGAGCGACGCAGAATTTGGGAGGCTCAACGCGGCCCTTGACCGTTACACAAAGGATTTTGGGTTGAACCCCGCGCAAGCCGAAGCGATTCTTAAACCGGGTGGACAAAGTTTTTTGAGCCCGGATTCCCGCGCTGAGCTAGCGGCGTTGACTGTCGTCTGTTCCACTTTGTTCAACCTGGATGAGGCCCTCACAAAGCAGTGATTGGTTCTTCGCGGTTCTGAGTGAGGAACAGCTCTGGTTGCAACCCACTGACCGGCGGGGGATTGGCTCCCACGTGGCTGGACGCGGGCGACGACTGAGCGAAGACAACGTTTCGCCGCCTGCAATCGGTGAGGACCGGGAAGCGGGCCATACGCTATGAACCCATTATTCGAGAACCGGCTGAACCTCACGAGAAGAGAGTTTTTCGGACGTGGCGCGCTGGGGATTGGAACGGCCGCTCTCGCTTCGTTGCTTTCCAAGACTGGAGGGTTGGGAAGCGAGGTTTCCGCGCCAAGATCGCCGGTCATCCCAGGGCTTCCGGATCTTCCTCACTTCGCTCCCAAAGCCCGGCGTGTGATCTACTTGTTTCAAAATGGGGCGCCCACGCACGTCGATCTGTTTGATTACAAAAGCCGCCTGCAACAATTGCACGGAAAGCCCATTCCGGACGGTTACATCGGTGGCAAACGATTCAGCACGATGACCGGGAAAGCCGATGGCAAACTGATCCTATCGCCAGTCGAGGCATTCAAGCAGCACGGCCAATCCGGAGCTTGGGTCAGCGCGTTTCTGCCCCACATCGCCAGTGTTGCGGATGAGTTGTGCTTCTTGAAAAGCATGCACACCGACGCCGTGAACCACGCCCCGGGGATATCGCTCATTTTGAGCGGCGGCCAAATTCCAGGACGCCCATCGATGGGCGCGTGGCTGGCCTACGGGCTCGGGTGCGACACCTCCGACCTCCCGGCCTTCGCCGTGATGACATCGGTGAGCAAAGGGACTTCGTGCGGTCAAATCTTTTACGATTTTTATTGGGGTTCCGGCTTCTTGCCTTCTCGGTTCCAGGGAGTCAAGTTCCGGGGAAGCACGGATCCCGTCCTCTACATCAAGAGTCCGGAGGGAATGGGCCGGCCGATGCGGCGCGAGATGCTGGACGATATTGCAGCCTTGAACGAGATCAAGCTGAGGGAATACTTGGACCCAGAAATAGCGACGCGCATCGCGCAATATGAAATGGCGTTCAGGATGCAAGCCAGCGTTCCGGAGCTCACCGATATTTCACGTGAAAAGGACGATGTTCTGGGGCTTTACGGTCCGTCTGTGCGTGAGCCGGGCACCTACGCCTACAACTGCCTCATGGCTCGCCGATTGGTTGAGCGGGGCGTGCGTTTTGTTCAAGTCATGCATGCCGGTTGGGACCAGCACAATAGCATCACGACTGAGCTTTACACTCAATGCAAGGATACCGATCAACCCTCGGCAGGCCTGATTCTTGACCTCAAGCAACGCGGCCTCCTGGACGATACCCTGGTCATTTGGGGCGGCGAATTTGGCCGCACGCCATTCATTCAAGGCAATCTGGATGACCGCAAACGATGGGGCCGCGACCATCACCCCTACGCTTTCACCGTTTTTATGGCGGGAGGCGGGGTCCGAAAAGGGATGAGCTACGGCGAGACGGACGACCTCGCAATGAACGTGGTCAAGGATCCGGTGCATGTCCACGACTTACAGGCGACCGTGCTCAAGCTTCTCGGAATTGACCACGAAAGGCTCACTTATAAGTTCCAAGGACGCCATTTCAGGCTGACAGATGTTCATGGCGAGATCGTTTCACGCATCTTGGCCTGAATCTCACCTGTGAACCTTGGCACGGCAGTTGCCCGTGGTGAATCTTCACAAGATCCTGGCGATAAAGTTTCTCCGAATCACTCACTTGTGTGCCGTTCACGAATTCGGTGGGCATTTGTTGTGCCACAGTGAATCTCTGGCAAGGCGCGACGACGGAGCCTATCCGGACATGGATCTGTGACCGAGGAGCCACGCAGCCAGAGGTTCACTGTGGCACAACCCGAGGGGCGGCACGTCTTTTTGATTCAGACTTCGTTGTTCGCTCCTCAAAGACCCACGAAGGGTATGTTCGTCGTTCTCGCCTCGTCTGAATCAAAAATCCATTGCCGCAAATGTCCACCCAATTCGTGAACGGCACACTAGATCCACAAGGGATATGCCTCCCTCTTCGTGGAGAAATTTTCATCCAGGCTTTTGGAAATCTTCAGGAGGTTCACCAGCCGTCTTAAGGGTGAACCCAAAGCGTCGAACAAATTCCGCTGTTGGGGCCTCGATGTTGATTTGGCGTTTCGTGAACGGATCGCGGTAGGACAACCCGACGGACCGAAGACCCAACTCAGGCAGCATATTCTTCCTGCGATCCTTGGGTTCTGGAAAGTCTCGATGGCTCGGAGACGAGCGAGAATTTGTGCGCTTTGGATCTTTTGCGGGCGGAGATGCCGTTCGAGCCGGCGCTCCATACAAGACATCTCCAACGATGGGGTATCCGGCGTCCGCGAGGTGCACTCGAATTTGGTGGGTCCTTCCCGTGAGGGGACGCGCTTCCACAAGGCTGCGAGACCGGGTTGATTCGAGGAGTTTGAAATCGGTTATCGCGGGACGCCCGGCGTCTGGCTCCACCAAAACGCGCGTCCGCGGTCCCGTCGTCCTGCCCAAGGCGAGCTCGCAGCGCCACTTGGACATTGGGGGCCTTCCCTCGATGACGGCAAGGTAACGTTTTTCCACCAGGCGTTGCTCAAACAACCCGCTCAGACTGTCCAAGGCTCCCTGGCTCTTGGCCAGAAGGACCAGACCCGTGGTATCAGCATCCAGACGGTGGATGAATCGCAAATATTTCAGATTTTTCTGCCGCACCCAATAGGGGTTCTCGCGGATGGATGATTCCAGTGCCAGCTGCAAATTCTTGTCGGTTCGTGACCACGCAAGCGGCACAAACATCCATCCGAAAGGCTTGTCGATGGCCATCACCGATCTGTCTTCGTAAAGAATGTCGATGCGCGTGCCGTCACCCAGCACGATCTCATCAGCCGCTGAAGGAGTCTTCATGGAGTGACGATTCTAAAGAAGGCGGAGTTCTCAAATCCTGCGGGCAGATCGCGGGCCTCCAGCTCAACCTGCTGGCCGCTTGCCATTAGTTCCGCCACCACGATCCATTCGGCAGGCACCAGTTTTTCGGAGCGTAGAACTCGATAAGTTCGACCTGGGACCGCGTTGAATCGAACGGAAAGTTGGTTGGCCGAATAGACGATACGGGTGATCTCGAAACGACCCGCTGGAATTAAGGGATTCGTCCCAGCGAGAAACTCCTGCCCATTGGTGAAGCCATCCCGATCGGCGTCCATCAGGGCGTCTGAGGGATCGGTTGGATTCAGACCGTGCAGGAGCTCAAACCTATCCAGCATCCCATCGCCATCGGTGTCGCTTTCAAACCCAGGATCTTCGGGGAGCCAATCCGAGTGGCTTTCCGCGGGAGCGGCAAGATCCACGCGGCTGAGAAGTGAGCCCTGTCCGTCGGCCTGACCTGGCCACGGGTAGGCGCTGTCATAGCGCACATGATCAACAGGCACAAACGGCACGAAGCTCAATCCATTGGCCTCGGAAACGGGCCGCAAAGGCCGATCGACTTGGATCGTCTCGCCCCCGTTGTTCAACGCGCCTTCAAAGGGGCCGAAAATCACGGTTCCGTCTCCAAGACGATTCCTCATTCTAAATCTCTCAGGATCCGAACCTGTCAGCAGTACGCGTTGATTTGGGGCCAGTTGCGCGCCTTGGGGAAATACAAACTGGATGCCCTTGGAAACGCGCCACCTATTGGTTGGGTGCAGGGAATCGAAGAGAGCCAGTGGGGCCTCTGACATGTTCGCCAATTCGATGAACTCATCACCACCTGCCAGCGGATTGTACTGGATGCGGGACACTACCAAGGGCCCGACGAGGGGCGGCAGGTTTGGCGCCCCCATTCCCGCGCGAAACAGTTCGACGCTTCCGATCCCTGATTGGCCAGCCTGGGGACTTCCAAAGGTTGGAGCGGTTAA
Organism: Verrucomicrobiales bacterium; assembly: GCA_005805305.1. Lineage (GTDB taxonomy): Bacteria > Verrucomicrobiota > Verrucomicrobiia > Limisphaerales > F1-80-MAGS106 > F1-80-MAGS106. The sequence continues at coordinate 31,658 of SYMW01000017.1, read as the reverse complement.
AGAGAACCTCCACGCAGCGGCTCCATCCGGATAACGACCTGAGGAGCGGTTCTGACTGCTGGGATCAAATTCCACATGATCGACAAACTCAGTGACGTTTCCGAGCGCATCAGCCGCCACCAACCAAAGGTCTCCAGCGCGATTGCCATCCAGGGATAGCCGTTCGGTCCCGTCTGATTGGGCGAACTGATATTCGTAAAACGCCAGAAAACCGCGTGGTGGAATTACAGTCGGGTCGGGGATGCGGAACTTTTTGAGTTGTGCCGCGGTGTCACTGAGAAACCATCCGCCGACATTCACCGCGATGTGAGAGGAATTGAACAACTCGATCGCTTTCTCGAATGGCGGGGTGGAGTTCGACAGGAGTTCGTTGATGACGATCCCCGAGACCTTTTCGATTCCCGGGGCTCCAGGGCTTCCCAAATAGTCGAGACTGGATCGCCAACTGCTGGCATTCGATAAATTGCCGCCCCCTCCGACAGGTTCCAAAGAACTGGCGGAACCATCAGCTCTGCCGGGCCACGAACCCGAACTGCCGTAGGTGAAGTCGAAAATGATTCTCGACTCGGCGTCCACGAGGGTGAGGCGTTCGCCGGCATTATCCAGTTTCCCGGCATAGGCTCCCGGCGCCAAGGATCTGCCTTCGATTCCGTAACGAGAGGCGAACGCGCCACGATCACGGCAAAGGACTATTCGCGCTCCGACCCCGAGGCTTGTGGGACCAAACGCGTAGGAAATGCCGTTGGTGAAACGGGCGCCGGTGAGATCGGCCGCTTCCAAGCCGGCATTCACGATTTCCAGAAATTCGTACGCGTCGCCTCCAGGCGGGCCGTACATCAACTCGGTGATGCGGATGGATTGTTGAAGGGGGGAAATGACCGATGGATCCACAAACAACGCGTGAGTGAATGAGGCCACGACGCGCTTGACTTCAGCACTTGAGACAAACAACCCAGCCCTGACTGATCGAACCGAGGCAGGCAAGACCGCCGATGTGAGGCGAGTCCAAGAACCAGAGGCTGTGCTCTCCAGGAGCAATCGGCCCTTTTGTTTTCGCGCTCGCAAACCGATCTTATTTGCCCTAGCCGGCTCCGAGGCGATTTTTCCCGTGACCGAGCTGCCGTCCAATCGCCTCGCGATGATTTCCCCGGATCCGCTAAGCGACACGATATAGCGCACGAGTTCGCCTGATTCCATCAAGTCCAACACGATCCCTGCCTCCAATTCGCCATCCGCGCCGTTGGCGATCGCAACATCGGTGGAAAAGGCCCAGTCGCCGTCCCGGGGCAACTCTCTGAAAACAGAAGGAAACGCGGCGGAGCCAAAGCTCAAGGGTCTCGACGCATCTTCCAGGATGGCGAGCGTGAGCAGATTGGCGGGCTCAGTCAGCGAAAGCCACGTGTCCGTTGGATGGTTATCGCGATAATCCACTCCTTGAAATGTCCAATGATCCTCTAATCTGAGTTGATCGAATCGGCTGAGCCCTCCAGGTCCGTAGACTGCCACGGTATTTGTGAACTGGCTTGAATTCCCGTGATCATCGGTGCAGCGCATGGACACCTCATAAAGCCCAGGAACTGAGGCTTGGAGAACGCATCGCCCAGGAATGTTTGTTTGCATCAGGATACCAATCGAGGGATCGACCTTCCAATCAAACGCCAGATTCGATCCTTCCGGGTCTATAGAAACCCTCCCGTCCACCTCCACAGCGTCCCTCACCGACACTCTCCAGTCGGTCCCATCAGGGATGAATCGCGCTATTGGCGGCGCATTGCCGCGTTTCACGAAAAGCTCGCTGGTCTGTCGAACCAATCTGCCGAAAGAATCAAGGCCTTCAACCATCAACTGGTTGGTTCCTTCCCGCAGCGCGACGCCCTGGAATCGCCAATGGACATCAGAGTTCCACTGCAACCGCGCCTCCGGATGACCTGGCAATCTCAAGTCGGTCAGGCCATAAGGAGCGGTTCCCCTGAGATCCACGAAATCCGACTGCACGGACCCGCCTCCGTCGGTCACGGGGAAGACCTCGAGCATCCGGCCATAATTCGTTCCCAACCAAGTCAGGGCGTGGGGATGGCGTCTTTCGAACCACGAATTGTAAAATTCGGCATTCGCAGTGTAAGCGGAGCTGGACTCTTCTTCCGCCCGCATCCAAGCGGTGAAGCGCGGGGAGTGGAGGCTGTATCGCTCCAAAATTTCGGCCAGGTAAGCGTTGAATTGCCTGACATTGTAAGGTTGCCTGGCCCATGCATCGTACCCAGGCACTCCCGCCTGAAAAGTTCTTGTCACATCACCAAAAGCCTGATCACTGTCCCAATGCAGGAATTGAAACCGGCCATCCACAGGCCGGCGATAAAACCAAGCGTTTTTGCCGCGATTCATGGAGAAGAAATCCCAATCGGCCACATAGCCCCGCACCGCCGCGATCTTCAACACGGCCTCCGGATCGATCAACTGTTCAATCTTCTCCTGGGTGTAGCCGGTGGACACGACTTTGAAAAAACCGATCAAGGCGCTGTAGTCATCCTGGTCCTCTTTGGTGCGGCGCATGTAGCTGGTGCGATAAAGCCCGGCGTTGTCGGAAAACTTGTAGAGCCAATCCGCGTTTCGATAATCTTGTTGTCCCGAATCGGCGAACCACCATTCGTCGTCGATCCTGTAGAGGTCTCCCTCCGAACCATTCTGGAAATTCCGATCCAGATAATCGTTGTCGATCGGTTCGGTTTCTTCCTTCATCCTGAAGGGGTTCGCATTGATGGCAAGGTGAATGAATTCTTGCTCGTTAACTGGCTGCCCCATCCAGTAGAGAAGTTGGCGCGTGACCCTATTGTGGGAAATGCGCCCATCGGCGTCATTGTCGAACACAAATTTTCCCCGATTTCGAAAACGCCGATCGTTTGGCAGCTTCCACTTCCCGCGGCCCAAGTCGTCACTCCGCGTCCATGGGCTTCCCGTGTTGCGAATTGAGATGCCGTAAATCACATCCATCTCCTCGGAGATGAACGTCGCGTTGAAGTAATGGTTCTGCAGTCTGGGAAACTTGAAGTTGTAGTCGGCGCCTCCGCCATTCGCGATGGCGCCCAGGTCATAAGCGGAAACGACGAAACGCTCGGCGCGCAAGCCTCCGGGCGGCTCCTGGTGGTCGACCACGAACAGGGCCGGTTTTTCAGGGCCGAGTTTCGGCAACTGCGCGACCGCCCCGAGCACAGTGGAAGCCCGAACATAAAACTGGGCGACATCGCCGGACTTTGCGTACGCGTCAAGCTCGGCGGAATGGATCCCATCGCCACCAGACAAGTCTCCGCCGCGAACGCCGTCATCAAACATGGGCTGGACGGTCCAAAGCCCGTTCCCGTTGATGTTATCCAAACGGTGAAGCAGCTCCACTTTTGCCAAGGGCTCGGCAGAGCCGACATTTGCTGTGACCCGGACTTTTTGTTTCGGACGGGGAACTGCGGGCGTGTGGGACAGTTCGTCCAATTGGGGAGCGGGATGTTCCTGATATCGAGAGTTGAGGCGGCCCGGGGAACCAAGGTTCTCAGGGATCTCGAGTCGAAAACTGGCGGAAAAGCTGCGATCCCATGTCTGTGCCATGAGCCGGGGCGAACCGGTGATCCACTTGCCGCTGAAGGAGAGTGTGACCGCATCGTTGCGGTTCATGCCGACCGCGTCGATTTCGGCCTTGTTGACGCGGTTGTCACCGCGGTCATCGGCGATCAAGTGAAGTTGTCCGTTTTGAACAAAACTTTCCGAATGTGTTCCTTGGCAGAGCCATCCTGAATCGCCGGCGCCGGTCGAGGACATCTGGCTGACACCCAGGAGTAGATTGGCAGATGAACCGAAGCGAGAAAGCCTGATTTTGTCCAGCACGACATGCCCTTCCCCCGCAAGGTAGAGGTGGAGCTCTTTGTAGTCCGTGGCAGCCCCCATGGCCCTGAGAACTGAATAGATGCCCGTGGCGGCGAAATTGCGAAACACGCCCTTCGCACTCTCATCACTGTCTCGCCAGGCGGAGGCACGGCTGTTGTCCAAGGCGGGATTGATCAGTTCCAAACTGGATCCTCCTCCGCTCGCCCAGTCCGGCCAATCCCCTCCCGTTGCATAACGCACCTCGTTCACCAAATTGCCCAAACGATCCTCGATTCTCAGGTTCTCGCCAAACTTGCTTAATCGGCCCTCATAATCACCCACCACGGAAATGGGGCCGTAGACTCGGCGGAGTGTGGTCGCGCTGGCGCCAACGACGAGATACCCTCCGGACGGGAGCGCGGTTCCGTCTGGGAAAACGAACCGCACGCCGCCTGAAATACTCCAACCGGACAAATCGACAGCCTCGCTTCCACGGTTGTAAAGCTCGATGAATTCTCCGGCCGCCTCGCCAGAAGGCGGAGCGCAAAAGATCTCATTGATCACGACTCGACGCTCCATCGCCGGCTCGTTCGCAGCGGCCCGGGTAGAGTTGGTGGAGGCATACCATTCCAAATTCCCGTCCAGCCCCCGCTGCATGGATATCCCAGGCCATGGCGTGAATCGCCCTCCGTCCAAGAACATGCCATCCTCGCTTGCCAGCGAGAGCAGAACCTCAGGACCTGAAATCACGTTCCCCAAATCGAATGCCGCGAGGCCTCTCGCGGGCAGCTCGCCGTGGAGCGGAATTCGTCCAGAGATCCCGCGATCGAGTTGAAGCGTCACGCCATTGAGGGACAGCCGAAAAGGATTCGGATTCAGAATTTCGACCCAATCCACTCGCGACGTTCCGAACCGCACCTCGTTTAATTGAACCGGCCGTGGATTGGATGCCGCACTGGCTTGATTGGGGCGGGAGGGCGTCGGCACGGCAACTCTGACCCACAAAGAGCCTCCATCGGTTCGGCGTGCGAACGAACTTCCGCCTTCCGGAATGGGGGCTCTCATGGAGCAAACCGGTGTGAGCCCATCGGTGGACACCAGGTAGAGGGCCTCCAAAGGTTCCGGAAACTGATTCCGATTCACTTCGACCGTTCCGACACCGCCGGCTGGCACAATAAGGTCGGCGGCGATTTGAATAAGAGTTGGCGAGGCGAGGCTGTGCGTCAGGAAATGGCCTTTGAGATTCGTTAGCACGGCGCTCCTGTTGTAAAACTCCGCGAACCCATCGCCGTTGGCTGGGAGGAGCAATTCGTTGAACACCACGACGGGCGGACGGTTCAACGCACTGCGCAGCCTCAAACCAAATACGAGATCGGTGCTGTTTCGAGACGTTTGATGAACCTCCACCGCGAGGACATTCTCCCCTTTAAGCAGCGCGGATGCCGGGAGAGAAATCGCTGCGAGTTCCTCAACGGCATCGCCGACGGCCACGGGTGCGAGGGTTGAGCCGTCAATCGCGCCCTCGGGCATGCGCACTCGGCCTATTTCCTGTCCATTAAGGTAAACAACCGCTCCATCGTCGAGGATCAAATCAACGAAGGCCGCGCCGAGAGGCGAGAGATCTGGGACCAAGAATCGGTGTCTGAAGTAGAAAGCGACTTGGGCTCCGAGAACGAGAGGTGCGCGGATGCCTGGGAGGGGAAGGACTGCTGATTCAAATCCAAACAATCCGAGACCTCGGGCCCATTGGGAATCGTCGAACGCGGGACGAAACCAATTGGGATCGACGGCAAGCAGGGGCGCTTGGTACCTCCAAATGCCTCCGTAATCCACGTGATTGACGAAATTGGTGAGCACTAATTCGAGATCCGGGACAGGAATTCCCTCATCTAGCTTCGGAATAGGCTCGGGCTTGCCCGGGGACCCACCCGGTGCCGCGCTGGCTCTCCAATTCACCGAGTCAGACATGGATCGGTTGGCATCAACCAGAACGAGGGAGTGCCCAAAGCCATCGGCGGCCAAAGGCCAGCCGCGCTTGTCATTATAGGTGAGTTCGCACAATCCAGCGCCATTTTTGTCCTGGAGCGCGATTTTTTCACCGGCATCACTCAGAGTTCCAGACCAGGGCCCAAAAACTCTGATATCGGCGGGAACGGCATATTCCATTCTGAAAGTTGCAGCTTTCGAACCAGTGACAACGATCCGTTCTTTTGGCCTCAAGAACGAATCGCGTGGGGCCAGGGCTGAAAAATCCGGAAACTCGAACTCGACACCACCGGTGAGTCTCCACTTTGCGATATCGAAAGGAGTGTGGCTGTTGTTGAAGATTTCCACAAATTCGGGCTTGCCCTCCAAAGAGTGGAAATGCACCTCACTGAACACAACCATTTCCGCATGGAGCTGCCGTTCAGGGAGGAGGCACAAGATTCCAAGCAGACAGGAAAGAACCAGCCGATGAAAAGACCTTTTCATGGGGTTGGGCCATACCGGGCGGTCGCACCCATAGTCGGGTCTTCGTAAAACATGATGTTAGAATCGCAGCAAACCTCGCACCAACTCTCCCGCAAAGTCAACCAGACGGGGATCGAAGTCCACTGGAAAACGCGAGAGCGGTCGAACTTTGGTTGCGACGCTCCTTTAACCCTTAAAAGGGCAGTTGCCCCTGTTGAATCATCGTAAGGTCCTGGCGATAAAATTTCTCCAAATCACTTACCAGTTCCATAAAAGAGATGCCCTGCTCTTCGTCAAACCTTTCTCATCCAGGCTTTAACAAATCTGCACGGTGTTCAACTGCCGTTTTAAGGTTAACAGATCAGAGAGCTCGCAGGTTGGAGGTCGGGGAAAAAGGCGGAATAAAAGAAAACGGGTCCTGGGTGACACACAGAAAAAAACACCCAGAACCCGCCGTTTCTTCCACTCGGAAGTTCAAGAGCCAAAGACAATAGGGATTTGGCGTACTCCGCCATCCATTGACCTTTGGGTCGCTTGGGATGGCCATGAGTAAAGGGGAAACAGAAACAATTTCAAGAGTTTTTTTGGACATCCGGGCGGCTCGGAAATAAAGCAGGAAATCTCTTCTCATGCCGAAGGTTTGCGGCCGCATTTTATTAAGGAGCCAACCCCCGTTCTTTGAGTCGTTGCATAAGGATATGCGTTCTCAAAGGGAAATAGTCCTTCACGAGACGATCTATTTCAGGCTTCCAATGCGTCTCCCGAGCATACAGCTCGTAAGGTCCGACTTTGTAGGAGTGGACGTCGCGACGGTAATCGCCCCAACGGGCCGACTCGGCGACTATCGGCATTTGAATCTGAGCCGCGCTGGCTTGAAATCGTCGAACGTTCCGGTCCGGGGAGAGGGCGCCTCCCGCCGCACAATGCAGCCGGACTCGTTCTTTAAAAATTCTGCGGAACTCAAGGTTGGGTGACAACTTGTGAAATAATCTGGTTGGGCTCAGATCATCATCAAACGCCATCCGGTCGTCTCTGACTCCTTCAAGAGTGCGCTCGGCATCCCAAACAAAAAACTCGAAGGGCCCAGGGGGGGTGCGGCGCCGCGCCGCATACCAGTTGGATGATCTATCCCAGTCAGCGTTGGCCCCGTAAAAATTCAAGAGCATGTAGTCGACGAAGTTGGTGAGATTCAGCAAGGGGCGGATCGAATCCAGGGACGAATCCTCCTGGATGCCGGCATTGACAGTCTCGAAGAGTTGAGTCCATGAACGATCGTCGCCGGTCAGCACCTTCTCGGCGTTTCGGCTCTCGAAATCCTCTGCGAGACCACCCGTCACGGAGGCGATAAACGGTGCGCTGGGACGTTCAGTCAGCAGATACAGCCCCCAATAAAGGCCGTTGATATAGAGATGAATAAAACGTCCGCGCGCTGATTTTTGACCCATTTCTCCAAAGGTCTCACGCATCCACTGATCGCGGATGTAGTCTCCACGGCGGCGTTCCTCCCCGCTCCAATGCAGCCACGTGTTGTTACAGCCTCCACGCAAGATGAGAGTTTCAAAACTCTGGGCTCCGGATTTTCCAAAAACGGGATAATCGAGGCTCCCTCGGCCGTATTCGCGCTTGAATAGAAGGCGCAGCGAGTGCTTGGGGGACTCCTCGGGCCGGCGATTCCACCCGCCTTGGATGCGGAGGCCGCAATCCAGTTGGATCCCTTCAGTTCCATTGTCTTGAATCAATTCCATGGACGCCGGGCGCTCCCAATCGGCGCCGGTCTCCATAGGGTTTGAGTAAATGCCTTTCTCCGCGTCGAAAAGATTCTCGCTGCCGGTCACCAAAGAAACCGTCGGAATCGAGTACAATCCTTGGAGCAGATCCTGAGTGTAACGGCTGTCGGTGACGATTTCGGGGTCCATTTCGTAATCGGCGAGGACTGGCTGGCCGTCACGCTGTCCCCACGTTTTCGGCCAACCGTGTCCGCGTTGGTCAAGCACGTTTTTGGGAAACAAGAAAGTTCGGGTCAAAGGAGGAGATTGTTCCCAATTGTCCCTAAAGGCGGCGGCGCGGAGAACGGTGCTGGAGGAGATTCGAAGGGGGTTGGCGTAGGGCAGGCCCCGGAATGGATCTGGAGGCGTTCCATTGGTTGTGTAATAAATCCTGGCGCGCGGTGTTCGGGTTGAAAGCGTGATGGTGAACGGGCTGTTCCTGAGTGAAGCCGGCTCGCTGCACTTGACGGATGCCACGAGTCCGAATAGCTCGGAGCGATTCGGCGCGCCAGGCGTGCCTTCGGTGAAGAACCGGTAAGCGTCCGCGGGAACTTGACCTCCGGCACCCGTCAGCAAGAGCCCTTCGCGAAGGCCCCATGTCGCAGTCCCCCTCTGATTCGGATACTTGGGGAGAACCTCGTTCACGACAGTTTGTCCGTCAGGATTGAGGAGTGCGAGGTATTCGCCTTGTTCATCGAGCTTGAAATTGGCGTGCAACGGACTTCCCGGCGTTTTCCGGTCCTTGCCCGAAGCAAAGACCAGCAAACGCTCGCCATGCTTGAGGAGGATTTTGGGAAACGTCCAAGAAGAAGGCCGATGAAAGTTGTCTGTGAGTTTCCAGCCTTCCAACGAAACGGGTTGGCCGCCGAAATTGGCTATTTCAATCCAGTTCTGCCGCTGGCCGTCTTCGTCGGCGATAGCATTGCGTCCAGTGGCCGCGATTTCGGTGATATATACATCGGCAGTCCTCTTTCGGGCCGGATCCTTGATTTCCAGCAGGAGGAGGGCGATGGCGGTGGCGCCAAAAATCGCAAAAAACGCCCAAGGAGGGAGGATCTTCGCAAATTGCGTTCTCCGAAAATAGCGTTTCGCTCTCGGGTTCACACAGTGATCCTGGGGCAAGGGGCTGGGGTGCAGGCGGCGGTCCTCGATTTAGGATCCGCTGGCCTTGTGGCCGAAAACTGGGGCGGTTGATTTGCCATAGAGCTTTCGAAGCGCCTCTTCGTTGTAGCTCCGCATCGATCCATCCGAAGCTCGAACCTTGAGCGAATGCTTCACAATATCCACGACAATTCCTGTGTAGCCGCCAATGTCCAAATACTCGCCGCGAGCGCAAGTGGGAAAATCGGGGCGAGCAGCAAACATGGAGATGGGTTTTGGCTCTCGATTGAAGTCCAACGGAGCGGGGATGTCTTGTTTGGCTTCGGGAGGCTCGGCTGGCGACGGCGCCTCAAGCTGTTCAAGGGGCTCCCGCGTCTCCTGGCCCCTCTCATTCCTGAGCACTTCCCGATACTGCGGGCGGCCGTGCAAGATTCTCAATCGGATCGTGTTAAAACTCTGGATTGTTCCCTCCACAGTTTTGATTTTGATCGATTGGTTCACTATTTGGACGACCACTCCAGTCGAGCCGCCAATGTTGATGTGCTTTCCCAAAGCGCAGCGAGGGAAATCCGGAAGATCGACGAACTCCTTGATGGGGGAAATCGGAGATTCAAAATCCGGGTCCGTGATGTAATTCTTTTCGGGGAAAGACAACGGCTTTTCCCTGGCCTTGGTTTTTGGGGATGACTCTTGCATCAGTTCGGTCAATCTTGCCATTCCTTTTCGGGAAGGCGATTGGATTTTGAAACTATTGGGCCGGGTTCGCCGGGTGGAGGGGACGCAATCGCGCCAGCGGCCAGCATGACCATCCTTCTCAACTTCCACCATCACCCCGATCCCCTAATCCTAAAACGGCAGTTGCCCAAGGCCAATCCTCGCGAGATCCTGGCGCCCAAGTTTTCCCAAACCCCTCGCAACGCTCACCAGATTCACAAGGGATATGCTTCCCTCTTCGTGAGGTCTTTCGCATCCAGTCATTTTCTCGGCTTTCGGAAGGTCAACTGCCGTGCCGCGGCTGGTCAGTCTAGACAGGGAGTGAACGCAACTCCGTCTTAAGCACCTTCCCCGTCGCATTTCGAGGAAGGGCGCCGAGGAAGTGGACATGGCGAGGAACCTTGTAATCCGCGAGTTTTGCCCGCAAGAAGTCGATGACTTCACGCTCGGACCGTTGGGTTCCCTGGTTCAAAACCACGAACGCGACGGGTTGCTCGCCGCGGCGCGTATCTGGCCGTCCGATCACGGCAGCTTCCTTGACCGCCTCCATTTGATATAATACCTCTTCAATTTCACGCGGATACACATTGATGCCATTGACGAGGAGCATGTCCTTCTTGCGATCCGTGATGAATAAGTAGCCATCCTGATCGCGGTAGCCGATGTCTCCGGTCAGCAGCCATTGGTCACGCATGGCTTTTGCAGTTTCCTCGGGCTTGTTCCAATAACCGATCATCACGTTGCCACCACGAACGCAGATTTCCCCAACGGCTCCATCAGGCAGGATTTTCCCCGAGTCATCCTGAATGCTGACTTCCACGTCTGGGATCGGAGTGCCGATGGAACCGGTTTTCCAAGGACCACGGAGGGGGTTGAGGGAAACGACAGGACTGGCTTCGCTCAGGCCGTAACCCTCGATGAGAGGGATCTGGAAAGTTTGCGTGAACTCCCGCAAAATTTCCGACGGGAGGGGCGCGGCGCCGGAAATGCAGAGCCGGAGTGGCAACGATTGGCCTTCGAAGGAAGTGCTCAGAGCGCGGAAAAGTTGAGGAATGGCAGGTAGAATCGTCGCGCCGTGCCGCTGGATCTCGTGCAGGATGTGCTTCGGGGGATGCACCGACCGGATGAGCACGATCGAGCCGCCCACACACAAAGGCAGCAGAATTCCCACGCACAGCATGAAACTATGAAACATCGGCAAGATCAGGGCAAATCTGTCCAACTGCACAGCTTCCAAAACCTGCCGGCAACTCTCCACGTTATGCAGCAAGTTCCCGTGGCTTAGCATCGCTCCCTTGGGCTTTCCAGTGGTTCCACTCGTGTAAATAATGACCGCGAGATCCGAGCTTCCGCGTTCACATCGGCCGATCGACGCGCCTTCCAGATCTTTGGAAGGCGGCAAATCTTCAACGAAAAACTCCTGGAGACCGGGCAATTCCGACACCAACGCAAGAGTCAACTCCCGCATGGCGTGGTCGCTGAGAAGCACCTTGATGCCCGCATCGCACAGGATGTGTTTGACCTCCTCGGTCTTGAGGAAATTATTGATGGGGACCGCCACGCAACCGGCCTCCAACACCCCCAACAGCACCGAAATGAACTCGGGCCGGTTCTTCAACCAAATGCCGACTCGATCACCGGGTTTCACACCCCAGCGCGACTTCAACTGCGCCGCCAGCCATCCAGCCTGGCGCCCGAAATGATCATACGAAAAAAGATCGTCACCCCAAAAAACCGCTGTTTTGGAGTTCTCTTGTCGTATCGATTGACCGAGGGTGATCGCTAGATTCATCAGTTCCTTAAAGCTGACCGACATCAAACGAGGCTCGCCAGTTGCCGTCAAGCTTTTGGTCGTTTGTTCGTTCGCTGTCGGAACCCAATTTCAAGCTTTCTGTCTGGATTGCCCGAGGGTAGAAGTAGGGAAGATATTCTTCGCCGCCATGGTATGATGCCGGATTGGTCATCGGATTGCCATTGGCGGACTTGGGAACCTTTACTCATTCTCATCCAATGAATCAATCCAGGGAAGAAATCCTGTTCACGCTCGTGCTCTCCAAACCAGCGGGTGAACGCGGAGAGTTGCTGGACGCGGTTTGCCGCGACGACTACGACCTGCGCGAACGGGTCGAAGCCTTGTTGGCGGCACGCGAGCAGGCAGGCGGAGTTTCGCCGGCAGACCCTCATGCCCGGACAATCCTCGACTGTCTTTCTCGCAGCACCTTGACGAAGCCAACGGCTCCCTTGCTCGGACCCAAAGAGCCCGAGGCGCCGCTGAAGACTGATTCGGCGGACTCCCCAGGGGATGATGCCGTCGGCCAAATCATCGGCCGATACAGGCTGCTCGAGAAACTCGGCGAAGGGGGCTTCGGAGTGGTCTATGTCGCCGAGCAGCGAGAACCGGTGCGTCGGAGAGTCGCGTTCAAGATTATCAAACTAGGCATGGACACGACGGAAGTCGTTGCCCGATTTGAAGCCGAGCGGCAGGCGCTGGCGATGATGGACCACCCCAGCATCGCGAAGGTTCTCGACGGCGGCGCCACCAATTTCGGCCGGCCCTACTTCGTCATGGAGCTGGTTCGGGGAATCCCAATCACGAAGTACTGCGACGACCATCGTCTATCGTTGAGTTCCCGCATGAGCTTGTTCAACAAGGTGTGCCAAGCCATCCAGCACGCCCATCAAAAAGGCATCATTCATCGCGACATCAAACCATCAAACATCCTCGTGATCGAGCAGGACGGCGCCCCCGTGCCGATGATAATTGATTTCGGCATCGCCAAAGCGACTTCGGGAGACCTGACGGAGAAGACTATTCACACGAAATTTCACCAGTTCATGGGAACCCCAGCGTACATGAGCCCCGAGCAGGTTGGCGGCAGTTCCCTGGACATCGACACGCGCAGTGACATCTACAGTTTAGGCGTCCTTCTTTACGAGCTGCTCACAGGTCGAACTCCGTTTGATCACGATCAATTGACCCAGGCCGGCATGGAGGAGCTGCGGAGGATACTCTGCAACGTCGAGCCGCCCCTTCCTTCGGCCCGGTTGAGCGCCCTCCCCGCCCCTGATTCGCTCTCCGTGGCGCACGCCAGACAGAGTGACCCAAAGCGGCTTGGATCTCTGCTCCACGGAGACCTTGATTGGATCGTCATGAAGGCCATCGAGAAGGACCGGGTGCGCCGTTATGCGACCAGCAGCGCGATGGCTGAGGATATTCGACGGTTTCTCAACAACGAACCGGTGAGCGCCGTGGCGCCGGATTTCTCGTACAGACTTTCGAAATTCGCGCGCCGTAACCGCGGCGCGGTCGTGGTTGCGTTGGCCGGGGTGGCGCTGCTCCTTGGTGTGGCATCACTCACCACGTGGCTGGCCGTCACAGCCACGCGAGCCCGCGAGACGGCCGCGCGCGAGGCTCGCAAAAGCGCGCAAGTCGCCAGGTTTCTCCAAGACATGCTCGAGGCTGTTCGGCCCGCCAAAGCGCGAGGCCGCGACACAGCCATGCTGCGCGAACTGCTGGACTTGACATCGGACCGGGTAGGAAGAGACCTGCGGGACCAACCGGAGGTGGAATTTGAACTGCGGGGCACTATTGGGCGGACTTACGAGGCGCTGGGCGCTGACGAACCGGCGGAAGTGGCACAGCGCACGGCACTGACTCTGGCCCGCGGGCTTTACGGAGATTCCCACACAAACACGGCGCGCGCCCTAGAGGATCTCGGCCTCACCCTCGTCCGACGGGGCCAGTTCTCAGAGGCGACCAATGTTCTCCACCAGGCCCTCTCGATCTTTCGCCGGCAGCTTGGAGAAAAGCATCCCGCCACCGCGGGGCCGCTTCACCGTCTGGGAGGAGTCTATTCGACACAGGGAGACTACGCGGCGGCGGAACCTCTGTTGCAAACGGCACTGGAAATCCGCCGCAAAAATCTTCCGCAAGATCATCCTTCAATCTTCCCGGCGGCGTTGGATTTGGTGACCCTCTACTACCAACAAAACCGGCTGGAGTCCATGGCGCCTCTCATCATCTCGACTTACGAGGCCTCGGCGCGCTCACTGGGGGCGGATCATCCCGTCACCCTCGACGCGATGGCATTGCTAGCGATTTTGAAGCAGGCTCAGGGTCGATTCGAAGATGCGGAACGGCTCCACGTGCAATTGATAGAGATCAAGCGACGAGTGTTGGGGGCCGACCACTTATTTACGCTCACATCCATGGATAACCTGGCGATCATTTATGGATTTCAAGGACGTTACAAAGAGGCCGAGGATCTTTGCCGGCGGGCGCTTGCCGCGCACGAATCCCAAAAAGGCTCCGAGCATCGGAACACATTGGCGATGCGGAGCAATCTGGCCGAGTATGTTCGCAATCAAGGCCGTTACGCGGAATCCGAGGAATTATTCAAGCAAGTGATGGAGTCGCAAAGCCGCACGATGTCCGCGACGGATCCCTTCAGACAAGAAACGATGGCCGGGTTTGCCTTGCAATGCCTCATCCAAGGTCGCGAAACTGAGGCAGAAGCGTTATTGAATGATTTGCTTCGGATTCGGCGCGCCAGCCTGCCTGCGAACGATCCGGCACTGGCCGACACTTTGGCGCAGTTGACGCTCGTGCTCCTCGCGCAAGGCCGGCCGGAGGAAGCCGCGCCACTCGCCACTCAATGCCGGAACATCCGGCAAGCCGTGCCGTTTCGTGATTGGCGGACCTTCGTCGCCGAAAGCCAGCTCGGGGCGTGCCACCTCGAGTTGAATCAAGTCGCCCAGGCGGAAAGTTTGCTCGTTGAGGGCTTCGAGGGTTTGAAGTTGCGAGAGCATCAGATCCCCGCGATCGAACTGGCCCGGGTGCGTGAAGCCATCGAGCGGCTCGTGAAGCTTGGCCAGATTGCCGGCCATTCGGAGAAAGTCACGTCTTGGAGGAAAGAACTGGAGCAGTTCCAAGCACGTGAATTGGCGCGGCAAGAAGCCGCCCGCGCACAGAAAACCGTGCCTTGAAGTTTTCCAAAATCAGCCTTTGAAGCAGTTCAAGGGTCCCGCTTCTCGGAACGATCGGCTCACCCTTCCATGGTCAGAAGCATCTCCTCGCCGCCTCGGTTACCCCAAAAAACCACTCGAACGCCTCGGCAAGAATTTAAGACGTAGTGCTTAATTTGCTTCCCAAAAATTCACACCTCGCCTAGAACTGAGGGCCACAATCAAGAGAACTTTCCCTTTCAGCAATTCAGACCTTTGATTCTTCCCATGACACCCACCATCGCTACTCCTGAGGTTCAAAATATCTACGTCATGTTGGACACGAACCATCAACCGTTGCTTTTTAGAGATCCGGAAGGAAAGGATGAATTGAAGAATGAACAACTGCCTCTGCTCTACGAACCCGCCCAGTTCAGCACTGCCGCCAAGCATGGAAGACTCTTCTTTCATTTCATCCGATGCCCAACTTCTCCCCATTCCAATATCATCGAAACGGCCGATCTCGTCATCATCGCGCAAACCGGTGAAAACCCTGCCGACCCTCGATCCCGGCAAAAGAGCTCTCCGTTTCATAAGCACGATGAAATCGTTTATCTGCTCCCGGACCCCGCCGGCGGGACTGACCCGGGAAATCTCAAAGGCACCCTGCCGGGGGTGGGAGGCGTGGTCTCAGGCATTAAATTCCTTCGAGTTCGTGACAACCCATCCATCGGCTGGGTTTATAAATACTCGATCGTGGCTCTGTGCGATGGCCAAACGATCGTGCGCCTCGTGGATCCCACTGTCATCATCAAGAACCAGTGAAACCCATGTCGGTCTCGTGCCGCGGGTGAGCGCGAGATTTTGGCGGAAACGACCGTGGCAAGGCTGAATTTCCCGGACACCGGCTCCTTGATAGCCTTTCTTTGTAACCCTTGGAACCTCCGAACGATCAATGATCCTGAATCGGGGTGTGCGCCCTGAAAGACGGTCCTATCTGTGGCTCAGAAAGAGTTTTGAAAACCGATCCGTGACGATTCACGTCGGTCCTCAAACCTTCTTTCCCGTTAGATCAACCTCAAACTCAAGAAACGATAGAAAGCATGAAGAAACATATCCAAGCATGGTCCCAAGCCAGCCTCGCCGGTCTGTTGTTGGCGAGTGCGGTTTGTTGGCGATCCAACGCCGCAGACGCGAAGGAAGACCCCATCAAAGCAGCGATGCAGAAGTATCACAAGGCGCCCAAAGGGATCGATACGGTTGTGAAAAAGGCGCAGGACGGAAACGCCACGAAGAAAGAATTGGAGGGTTTGGTCGACGCCTATAAGATCATGGCCAAGGAAAAGCCTCCCAAGGGTGACGATGCCAGTTGGAAGGAAAAGTCCGGCAAGCTCCTCGCGGCAACGATTTCGTTGCGAAAGGGCGATGCGAACGCCGCCGCTCAGTTCAAGGAAGCGGTGAATTGCAAAGCCTGTCACAGTGTGCACAAGCCCGATTAAGCAAAGTTTATCACCCCACCGATCTCATCATATCCTCCGCCTTGAAGAGGCGCATCGGAGGCCCGAGTCTGGGTTTTCACCCGAACTCGGGCCTCTTCAGTTGGAAATTAGCCAGGAAACCAGCTTTAGGCTCCCGAAAAAGAACCCCCGATGGCTTAGGGCAACCTGTTCTTTTGACCCCTAAAAACGGCAGTTGAACCTCGTGGAGATTTGCGAAATCCTGGATGAGAAAGGTTTGACTTCCATGGCCATGAGATCGCGATTACCAGCCTCCAAAGATAGGCTTTTGTTCACTCCCGGACCGCTCACAACCAGTTTGAGCGTGAAACAGGCCATGATGCGGGACGCGGGTTCCTGGCATTTCGAGTTCAACGCCCTGGTCCTGGAGATACGGGAGAAGCTGTTGCAAATCGTCGGCCTCTCGCGAGAAAGAGGATACGAAACCATCCTGATGCAGGGCACGGGAACGTTCGGCGTCGAAAGCGTGATCGGCTCCGTGGTCCCGGCAGGGGGGAAAATCTTGATACTGTCCAATGGCGCGTATGGTGAGCGCATGCTCCAGATGGCGGGGCATTTCAAGCTGCATGCCGAAGCCTTTCGTTCCCCGGAAAACGAAACGCCTCATCTTGGCCTGTTGCGAGAGCGGCTCCAAGGCGACGCATCCATCACCCATGTTGCCGCCGTGCATTGCGAAACCACGACAGGCATGCTCAACCCGATGCACGAGATCGGAGCTCTTGTCCAGGAGGCAAGGAAGATCTACATCGTGGATGCCGTCAGCAGTTTCGGCTCGATCCCCATCGACTTTGAGCGCGCCGGAATTCATTTTCTGGTTTCCTCCGCGAACAAATGCTTGGAAGGAGTGCCGGGTTTTTCGTTCGTGATATGCCGCCGGGCATCGCTGCTGGCCTCTGAGGGGTGCGCCAGGAGTCTGAGTTTGGATTTGCTTGGGCAATGGCGGGGATTCGAAAAGAACGGCCAATTCCGTTACACGCCGCCCACGCATGCCATCCTGGCCTTCGAACAGGCACTTAAAGAGTTTGAGCAAGAAGGCGGAGTTGAGGCTCGAGGCGCGCGTTACGCGGCGAATCATCAAACTCTTCACCGGGAAATGTCGCGGATGGGTTTCAAGACCTATCTCCCGCCCGGCGTGCAAAGCCATATCATCACCTCATTCTTGTTTCCCAGTGATCCGAAATTTCAATTCGCCGAGTTCTATCGCCGCCTCAGCGACCGAGGGTATATCATTTACCCAGGAAAGATAAGCCAGGCGGACACTTTTCGAGTTGGTTGCATCGGGCGCCTGTTCGAATCCGACATGCTCGACCTCACTCACGCCATCGCGGACGTGATTCAGGACATGGGAGTCAGCTTGTGATGCTCCCCAAAATTACAGATTAAAAACGGATGAAAATTCAACCGGCGAGTTTCTATGTGAATGGACGCCATTATGCGGCTCCGGAACGGCCTGTGGTCGTCGTTTGCCTGGATGGCTCGGCGGATGAGTATTTGGATGCGGCGACCTCCAGAGGATTAATGCCGAACCTCCTTCGCCTATCGGTGGAAGGGCATCGCTGCATGGTCCGGGGCGCGCTTCCTTCGTTCACAAACGTCAACAATGCATCCATCGTCACCGGCGTGCCTCCCTCCGTGCATGGCATCGGTGGTAATTTCTTCTATGACACCTCCACCGGCCAGGAAGTGATGATGAATTCGGCGCGGTTTCTGCGAGCCGGAACTATCCTCGCCGCCGCCGCGAAGGCCGGCAGGCGGGTGGCCGTCGTGACTGCTAAAGAAAAACTCAGGGATATCTTCGCTCACGAACTCGACGGCATTGCTTTCTCCTCAGAGAAGGCGAATGCGGCCCGCCCGGAAAGTCACGGGATCGGGGACGTCGAGCAATTGGTGGGAAAACCGACCCCGCCAATTTACAGCGCCGAAGCGAGTCTTTATGTGCTTGAGGCTGGCGCCGCATTATTGAGGGATAGGAGAGCCGATTTTCTCTACCTCTCAACGACCGATTTCATCCAGCACAAGTTCGCCCCAGAAGCTAGCGGCGCGTTGGAATTCTACGCGGGAGTGGATGCCTGTTTGGGAAGACTGGAGGATTCGGGCGCCGTCATCGGCATCACCGCGGATCACGGCATGAACTCCAAGCAGCGACCGGATGGCTCCCCAAACGTGCTTTACTTGGAAACGATGCTGGAGGCGAGATTTGGAGCGGGCTTCAGGGTTATTCTGCCCATCACGGACCCTTATGTGGTGCATCACGGCGCGCTCGGCTCGTTTGCCGCGGTGCATGTTCCATCGGGCCTGAGCATACAGGATGTCGGAACATGGCTCATGGATTTAAACGGGATCACGGAGGTTCACTCCCGAACATCGGCGGCCTCTAAACTCGAACTGCCGGAGGATCGAATCGGCGATTTAGCAGTGCTTTCGGCACGCGATGTGGTCTTGGGACGCACACCGGACTATCACGATTTGAAAGCCATCGAGGGTGGTTTGCGTTCCCACGGTGGACGTTACGAGGAGATGGTGCCCCTCGTCGTATCTCGGCCTTTGAGGCCGGATTACTTAGTCAAGGCGGCAGGTGATCCGAGGAATTTCGATGTCTTTGATTTCACCATCAACGGAACTTTATAGTAACTTGCGGGGGCCCGGGTGGTGCCGGAAATTTCGAAGCGCCAACGCCCCACGTGCTTACGGTAATTCTTTGATTCGGATGCGCCGATATTCCATTTGACCGCGGTCGCCCTCGACGCCGATCGGGCCGGTGGCCGGAAGTTTGAATTCGGTCTCCAGCACCTCGCCGTTCGCGAGGCAATAGGCGACTCCGTCCTTCACGGTCACTTCCATTTCGTTCCAGTTGCCTGGCCTGTAGTGGGCGAGATTTTTGTAAGGGCCAGCCAAAGGATAATCCCGGCATTGGAGCTGCCGCCCTCGCAGGAAGAGGCCGCTGTCGGCGTTGGGGGTGGCCCGGAATTCCAAGCGCAGGATGAAATTCATCGGGAACTCTCGTGTCGTGTAAAGCTGCTGGATCCTGCGTCCTTCGGCGGGAGTGGCGACGATCAATCGTCCGTTTTTCGCGACGAACCGACCATCGGGGCTAGTCGTTCGCCCCTCGAAACTGACGGCGTCAGTGATGATCGGCCAGGGAGGAGCATTGGGATCGCTGGCCTTCCATTTCCGAGCCGATTCTTTTTCGGCTTCGGTGGTGGGCCTGAACCCCCAACCCGTGAGATCTTTCCCATTGAATAGGCTTACGAACCCTGGTTCGGGAGCGTAGTCGTAAGGGGTGGTTTCCAGGAATCCGAGGGTTGCGAATAGGGGCCTCAGAGCTCCAGCCCACTTTGCGTACCCAGCCTGGTTAAGGTGCAGGAGATCGGGGAACTCCGACGGCGTCGCATCCCCCTGCGCATCGGCAAACAGAGGCCACGTTTCGACCATGATTACTTGAGCGTTGCCCTTCGTGGCTTCGGCATACAATTGGTTCAACCTCTTGATCTTGTCCGATGGCCGCGATTTCGACGCTGAACTGGGAAAGACCTGGCAGACGATCACGGGCATTTTAGGGTCGTGCCGGGCAAATTCCTCAAGAAGAAGATTCAAATTGCCCGCGATGACCTCCGGGTCGGCCTTTTCCTCGAGGTCGTTGGTCCCGATCAGGAGCACCACGGCTCGCGGTTGGATCGCCAGCACGTCCTCCTTAACACGGATGAGCACGCCTCGTGATGTGTCGCCGCTGATACCGCGATTCGCGATTTTGAGCCCTCCAAACCACCCGCTAAAATCTTCTCCCCAACCCTGGGTGATAGAGTCGCCGAGAAAGACGATGGAATGGCGGTCCGTAGCGGCCCGAGTTGACCACTTGGCACGACGATCCAGCCACAGCTTCCGGAACCATTCTTGACGCCGAATCGGTCCTGCGCCGGGCAAGCCATCGTCGACGGCAGGGATTTGAAGCCGTTCGCTCGGAACCACCGCTGCATTCTTGTCTTGCGCACGTGATGCCGTCCCGCCCACTAGGCACGACAGCGCGATGAAGAACACGCACAGCTTCGGTCTTGATTTCATGGGCTGCGATTCTCGCTATTTCACGAACCGACGCAAGGCCCGAAAGAGCGACGCGCGGCAACCTGCTCCGCTCGTTTTTTGGGGCTCCGGGCTTGGCTGGCTCTCCGGGAGCGAACAACACCCATTATCAGCATATGGATCCTTGAAACGGCAGTCGAACCTCGAGGAGATTCGCAAAAACCTGGATGAAAAAGCCGTGCCGAATGGCGAGGGGTTGTAGAATAGGCCGGAGTGGTCGGATTGAGAGGCACACGGGCCAATGACCGACGCACTCCCGCCTGCTCTGCCACCTCGTGGGGTTTTGGAAAACGGCTTGTCGGAACTGGTTTCCCAGGACTAGTGTGCTAACACACTTTTATGTCGATCCTCACTGGTTGCATTCTTGGGTTCGTGGCGTGGTTTCTCGTGCGGTATCTGGCGGCGGGACTTTACACCGTAAACCAGAACGAACGAGCTGTGAAGACGAGCTTCGGCCGAGCCCAACGCATCGACAACCTCACCACCGCGGACGATCCCATCTCGGAATCGCTGAACGCGGATGAACAGTCTCGTTACACTTATCCTCAGGTGCGAGTGATCCCACCCGGAGGCCCTTATTTCAAGTGGCCGTGGGAACGTGTTTACAAGGTTTCGATCGCCACGGAGACTGTGAACATGGCCTGGGACCCAGAAGATCCCGAGGCCAACACCCGGGGCACGATTCTCGATGCCGTCACCAAGGACCAGTTGAATACGGGTTTGACCGGGCAGATTCGCTACCGCGTATCGGAGAGAAATCTCTACGCGTACCTCTTCGGGGTAAAAAATCCAATCGCGCTTGTGATGGGCTATTTTGTGGCGGTCCTGCGGGAGCGCATCGCGAATTTTGAAGCCCCTCCCAACCCTCATCCAGG
This sequence comes from Verrucomicrobiales bacterium, assembly GCA_005805305.1. Taxonomy (GTDB): domain Bacteria; phylum Verrucomicrobiota; class Verrucomicrobiia; order Limisphaerales; family F1-80-MAGS106; genus F1-80-MAGS106. Next base: position 10,364 of record SYMW01000017.1, on the reverse strand, counting down.
CACCGAAGTGGGCGGGCCAGACGCCACTATCGTCACGGGGATATCCATCAATGACATTCGTAAGAATCTGCGGGATCTGAATGAACACATGGACCATGAATGCCGCTCCAGCCCCGCTCGCTATGGCATGCTGCTGGACGCGTCGCTCATCACGGGGATCGATCCTCCGCACGAGGTGGACTCGGCGCTGGCCGCCATCAATACAGCTTACAACCAGGTGTCCTCAGACATCAGTCTCGCGCAGGCGGGGGCGGACCAAAAAATCGTCCAATCCCGGCGGGCCGTCGAAATCGAGACCTTGCGAGCGCAGGCTGAAGTGGAGCCACTCGCGAAGTTGGCGGGGCAGTTGACCGCTCTGAAAAGCAGCGGTCCGGCCGCGCTCGTCACCTACCTGCGCAACGTTCGCTTGGCCTTGTTCGAAAAGGCCCACAAGATTTACATGGAGGCGAAGCCGTGAACGCATTCATCGCCGCCGTGATTACATTCGCGGCCTGCTTCGTCGTCGTGCCGTTGCCGCTATTCGTGGCCCGCGTGCTCGGGCTTTATGCCATTGTGCCCGAACGCCGCTGCTTCGTGTATCTTCTATTTGGCAAAGTGATCGCCACGCTGGACGAGCCGGGGTTGCATTTCCTCTTCATGAGGATGGGTTGGAAAGCCTTCGTCGTCTCGTGGCTTGGCAGCCGCCACGTGCTCGACATGCGTCTCGACCAGGAGTACCTCCGCAGCCAGCCCGTGAACTCCGAGGAAGGCGCGCCCATGGGGATTGGGATTTGGTATGAAATGTTCGTGAGTGATCCGGTGTCTTTCTTGTTTAAGAACACGGATCCTCGGGGGTCGCTCGCCGCGAATGTGAGCAACTCGACGGTCCGCTGCCTGAGCAACCTTCCCCTGGCCAGCATGCTCATCAACCGGCACTCGATGAGCAGCACGGTGCGCAAGGAAGTCTCGCCCAAATCCCACGAGTGGGGTTACAAATTAGGCTCTGTCTACATTCGAAAAGTTCATTTCCGGGACGCGGCCATGACCCGGCAAATCGAGAGCAAGGTGGTCAATCGACTGCGGCAAGTGACTTCAGCCATCAAGCAGGATGGCGCCAACCAAGTCAGCATCATCTCCAGCACCGCGGAGCGCCAGGCCGCGATCGAATTCGCCAAAGCGGGCGCCGTGCGCCCCCAGATCGTGGGCGCCGCGTTGGAGAGAATTTCGCAAGATCCCGAAGTCGCCTCCGCGATGTTTGACATTTTGGAGACTCAGAAAATGCTCGCGGGGGACTCCCGCATCACCTTATTGCCTCAGAAAAGCTCGCTCCTCGGAGAATTATTGGCGGCTGGTGATGACAGGGAGACCGTCCCGAAGGCTCCTGTTGAGCAGGATGGGACTCCCCACCCGCAGGTCGGCGGATGAACCGTCTCACCACCGCAAGGTGTCGGTGAGGAAGACTTCTATCCCACGGAGAAAACTTTCGGGATCATCCCCAGGAGCGTCGTTGTGATCCCCGGTAAGTTCCACGAGCTTTTTGGGTCCGCGTGCCGCGGCGAAGTTGGCTTCGGCGTGTTGAAAGCCGATGAGCGTGTCGACGCGGCTATGGAGGATCAGCATGGGACACTGAATCCGGGGCAGCTTGTCCCGCACCCCGTAAGAGATCCTTCCAAAAGTCCTCACAGGCAGCCATGGAAATAGTTCACTTCCCAAATCCGGCACGCTGGTGAACGTGCTCTGCAAAATCACGCCTCCGGGTGAATGCCGCACCGCCAGTTCCGCCGCCACGCCACCTCCCAGGGATTCTCCCATCACCAGAATGTTGCTCGGCTTGAAACCACGGCGTTCAAGCCATGCAAACGCTGCCGTCCCATCTAAATAAGTCCCCTCTTCCGAGGGAGAGCCTCCGCTCGCCCCATAACCACGATAATCGAACGCCAGGACGTTCAATCCCAACTTGAGGAGAATGTCGTAAGTGATCATTCGGTGACTCAGGTTGCCGCCGTTCCCATGGCAGAATAGAACCGCTTTGTCGCGACGAAGGGAGTCTTTGGATGCCGGGAAATACCAAGCATTCAATCGGATCTGGTCCGATGTCAAAAGCCAGACCTCTTCGCATGAAACCCCAAGCTTCGAGACATCCACCTTGAGCCCGCCGGTGGGATGGTAGACCTGCTGCAACTCGAACCACCTGAAAAATAACACGAAAGCCGCGCTCCCCACCGCGCATTTCAATACACTGCGGCCTACCCGCTTCCACCAAAGCTCCGGCATATCCGTTCACGATGACCTGTGCTCTCGGAAAATCGAGCGCATTCAAGCCGCCGTTGCGAACCTCGATTGGCTTGGGGATCCGCGCAAAAAGCATGAACTTGGGTTTTGGCGTCGAAATTCAGCGATTGATGGCGACTACTAAACAGAGAAAAAACCCGCGACGGCCAATCGCAAGTGAGGAGCCAAGCCCGATTGCCCGCAGTCCTCCGGCCTTCCTCACCGCAGGGCGCGGGGCCAGCTGGCGTGCGTGTGTTCGCCGAGATTGCAATACTTGAGGATCACGATCTATTCTACAAGCTTTGCGCTATGCCTACTTACGAATATTTCTGTGAAAAATGCGACCATCAATTCGACATCTTTCAGTCGATGACTGAAAAAACCCTGACCCAATGCCCGAAGGACAAGTGCGGCCAAAAGAAATGGGGAAAAGGACGCGTCAAGCGTGGTGTTGGCGGCGGAGCAGGCCTCATTTTCAAAGGAAGCGGCTTTTACATCACCGACTATCGTAGCGAGAGCTACAAAGCGGGGGCCAAAAGCGATTCGGCATCCGCCAGCCCAGCCTCCTCCACGCCTTCCAGCGATGGCGCCAAGTCCACGACCCCGGCCGCTGCCGCACCGGCCACGGCGGCGCCGGCAAAGACCTCCGCCACCTCCGCAAAGCCCGCAAAATCGGAACCCAAGAGTCAATAGTCAACCAATCAGCGCTTTACTGCAGGCCCCCAATCATTCAACCCTGATTCGTCCAACGACTCTGGGTTGCCCGTTCGCGGACATAATATTCGAAGGGCTTCGCCTGCCAGGTAGAGCGAGCCTGTAATGATTGTGAGCGGCTCATCCGAGGTCAGAGCCAGGGCCTCTTCAATGCCGCTTGCGAATTGAACGTCGCACATCTCGTTGTTTTCCTTCCAAACGGGCCTCAATGAATCAGGGCGCTCGCTACGCTCGCTGCGGACCGGGAGCAAGAGAATACGATGAGCCAACGGCGCCAGCTCCCGAATGATGGCACGCCAGTCTTTGTCGGCGAGAACGCCAAAAAGAATACAGCACTTCCTTTGAGGGTAGCAGGCTTGGATGGTTTCACGGAGCGCTTTGGCGCCCGCCGGGTTGTGGGCTCCGTCGACCACAATGGTTCCCCTATTGGCGCGGGCAAAAACTTCAAATCGACCAGGCCAAGACACGCTCTTCAACCCCTCGAAGATCGCGGCGCGGGACACAGGCAATTGGTCGTTTAGCCCGTAGGTGACGGCCGCCGCCAAGGCCGCGTTGATGCGTTGATGGGCGCCGAGGAGCGGCGATCGCATGGCCACAAATCCGAAGTTTTCCAGATCCGCGGGTGTCACATGGCGGAGGGGAGCGCCACGTTCGCGCGCAACCGCTTCCATCTCCTCCAAGCCCTCCCCCGAGAGGCACGAGGTAAACACCGGGACACCAGGCTTGATGATCCCCGCCTTTTCCAGAGCAATCTCTCGCAACGTCGAACCCAGCCATTGTTGATGATCCCACTGCACGTTCGTCACCACGCTTGCCAAAGGTGTGACGATATTCGTCGCGTCCAGCCTCCCCCCCATGCCCGTTTCCCAAATGACAAGGTCACAATTCTGTTCGGCGAAATAAACCAACGCCATCATGGTCACGACTTCGAAAAACGTCGGATGGGAAGGAGTCGGCTCGCCCAGGGCTGAAGGTTTCCACCCCGCGGCAATCCAGCCTCGCAGCCGATTCGTGAGCTCCGCAACGCTTTGCTCGGACACGGGAACGCGGTTGATCTGAATCCTTTCGGAAAACGAAATGAGGTGTGGCGATGTGTAGAGGCCCACTCGAAATCCGGCGTGGCGAAAGATGCTTTCGAGCATGGCGCACGTCGACCCCTTTCCGTTCGTGCCGGCCACATGAATGAATTTGAGGCGTTCCTGGGGATGGCCTGCGCAGGCCGCCAAGCGGAGCGTGTTATCCAACCCAAACGTGGACCCGAATACTTGCAATCCATAGAGATACTGGATGGCTTCCTGGTAGGACATGTGACTGAGGATTGGGCCTGGTGATGTCGAAAACGGGATGACGGAAGGGGAAAATTAGGATCGGCTCGCGCTGCGGCTTCGCGGTCTGGATTAAAGGAGCTCGAAGATTATGATCGGGCTTCGATCGCGGTGTGCTGACGGAACGGCAACGTCTTTTCGGTTTAAATCGCCTTATGATGCGACTTCTGGTGGCAGGCGGCGATGAATCCTTGAAACAGGGGGTGCGGAGAATTTGGTTTGCTTTGGAACTCGGGATGAAACTGGCAGGCCAGGAAAAACGGATGATCGCGGATTTCGACAAGCTCCACTAGTTTTCCGTCGGCGGTGTTTCCGCTAAAAACAAAGCCTGCCTGCTCGAACTGGGCCCGGTAGGCAGCATTGAATTCGAAGCGGTGCCGATGCCGTTCGCTGACTTCGCGTTTGCCATAGAGCTCCGCGGCCTTGGTCCCCGGTGTCAGCAGGCAAGTTTGAGCGCCCAAACGCATGGTTCCTCCTATCGCCGTGAGATTCTTCTGCTCGTCCATGAGCGCGATGACTGGGTGGGGCGTCAGTGAATCGAATTCCGCGGAATGGGCTCCATGCAATCCGAGGACGTTTCGCGCGAATTCAATCGTCGCGATTTGCATTCCCAAGCACAAGCCAAGGTAAGGAATCTTTTTCTCGCGCGCGTACTGAGCGGCCAAAATCTTCCCCTCCGTGCCCCGCTCGCCAAACCCGCCTGGCACTAAGATCCCGCCGATTCCTCCCAGCAGTTTGCCCAAGGAGTCTTTCTCTATCTTTTCCGCCTCAATTTTCTCGATCTGCACGCCGCAATCGTTGGCGATGCCGCCGTGAATGATGGCTTCATAGACCGATTTGTACGCGTCGTTGAGCTCGATATACTTGCCGACGACGGCGATCCTCACACGGTGCTGCGGCGCGATGAGTTTGCGGATGATTTCCTGCCAAGCCGCCATCTGCGCCGGCGCTGTTTCAAGGTGAAGCAAGCGGCAGACGATATCGTCCATGCGCTCCCTCTGAAGCATTAGCGGAACTTCGTAGATGCTGTGATCCACGTCCTTTTCCTCAATCACTGCCTCGTAGGGCACGTTGCAGAAGAGAGAGATCTTTTTTCGAAGTTCCTCTGTGAGATTTTTTTCGCAACGGCACACCAAGATCTGCGGCACGATGCCGATCTCGCGCAGTTTCGCGACCGACTGTTGGGTCGGCTTTGTCTTGAGCTCACCCGCGGCCTTGATGAACGGCACATAAGTCACATGAAGAAACACGGTGTTGTTGTACCCAGCCTCCAAGGCAAACTCCCGAATGGCTTCCAAGAAAGGCAGCCCCTCAATGTCTCCGGTCGTCCCCCCAATCTCGGTGATCACGACGTCGGCTTTCGATTGTGCAGCGATGTCATGAATCCTCTTTTGGATTTCATCGGTGACGTGAGGGATCACCTGAACGGTCTTGCCCAGGTAGACGCCCCGCCGCTCCTGGTCCAGCACCGTTTTGTAAACCTGGCCGCTCGTCAGATTGTTTAAGCGAGTCAGCTTCGAGTTCGTGAAACGCTCGTAATGACCCAGGTCCAGGTCCGTTTCCGCTCCATCGTCCAGCACGTACACTTCCCCGTGCTGGTAGGGGCTCATCGTTCCCGGATCCACGTTCAGATAGGGATCGAACTTCTGAATCGACACTTTGAGCCCGCGGCTTTCAAGGAGCGTGCCCAACGCCGCCGCTGTCAGGCCCTTGCCCAAGGAACTCACCACGCCGCCCGTCACGAATATGTATTTCATAAACTTGCCAGCCCCAGAAGGCGCAGCCTCGACTCCGCCCGGGCCACGTCAGTCGGAATATCCACACCCACGCTGTCCGCTTCCACGACGACCACCCCTATCGAAATGCCGTTCTCCAAAGCCCGCAGTTGCTCCAATCTTTCCGCTTGCTCCAAAGCCGAGACGGGATGTCCGACCACCTCCAGCAGTATCTCCCGGCGATAGCCGTAAATGCCAAGGTGCTTGAGGAATGGAAACGTCGCCAACTGAATTCCTTCCGGGGAATCGGCGAGATCGCGAAGATAGGGAATCGTCCGCCTTGAAAAATACAGGGCCTGGCCGCGCTTGTTGACAACGACCTTAACGACGTTCGGATTCGCATACTCGGCGACGTCTCGAATCGCTGTTGCCGCGGTGGACATCGGATCCCTGGCCAGAGCTCCGGCAACCGCGTCGATCACCGCGGGATCGATCAGCGGTTCGTCTCCTTGGATGTTCACCACCGCGTCGCACGATCGCCGAAGTGCCACCTCCGCTATCCGATCCGATCCGGTTGGATGATCGGATCGAGTCATCTCCACGGAGCAAAACTTTTCCACCGCGCTTCGGATGCGCTCATCATCAGTGGCCACGACCACATCGGCGAGGGTGGATGCTTGCCGACACCTTTCCACAACCCACTGGATCAGGGGCTTGCCCGCGATCAGCGCCAGGGGCTTCCCGGGAAATCTCGTCGAGGCGTATCGAGCCGGAATGATCCCCAAAGTCTTCATGAGTTGGAGCTGAATTCCGCAATCTCAGGCCTCCGAAGACAATCGCCGACATCTCTGCGAATCCAATCGGCGGCCCCGGCCAAATCATCTACCACCACGGCTTTGCTCAGGCGTTCATCCCCGCTGGCCTCCACTTCACGCCCGTAACCAGTGCGAACCAAAAGGCATTTCCTCACGTTCGCGTTCCATCCGCACTGCAAATCGAGAAGCTTGTCGCCAATCATGTAACTGCGGGCTAGATCAATCCCCAGCTCCATTCGAGCATCGAAAAGAAAATTTGGAGACGGTTTGCGGCCGTGACTGGGCAGTTCGGGCGCTTCCGGCGCGAAATAAATGCGCGAGAAGCGGACGTCCTGCCCCGCGAGGAGTTCGGCGATCCGCGCGTTGACTTGGTGCATCGCCTCCACCGTGTAATAGCCGCGTCCGATCCCGGATTGATTGGTCACCACGACCAGCAAGAACCCGAGATCCTGGATCGCTCGCAGTGCTTCCCCGGCGCCCGGAAAAAGGACCACCTTTTCAGGATCGGCAAGATACTGCCGCTCCTCGTTGACCGTCCCATCCCGATCCAGGAACACCGCCCTCGGACTCCCCTCTGCTGGTTCAACTTCTCGCATAGGGCTGAAAACTTTCATTGATCTCCTCCACCGTCGCCGTCGCGGTGCCCACTTTGCCCACGACGACGCCTGCGGCATGGTTTGAGAAAATCGCCGCTTCCTCCGGTGAGGCGCCTGCGGCGATCGCCAGCGTGAAACTGGCAATGACCGTGTCTCCAGCGCCCGACACGTCGTATATCTCACGCGCCACCGTAGGAATATGAAATGGCTTATGACCGCGCTGGCACAACATCATTCCTTGCTCCCCCAGGGTCACGAGCAGAATCACCGCGTTCAACTGTTCCTGGATGCGCTCCATCACGGTTCTGAGACCGGCATCGGACAAGGGATCGGCGTGTTTTCCAAGATCTGGAATGCCGGCCAACTCATGCGCCTCTTTCCGGTTGGGTGTGATCAGAGACAACCCGGACAAGTTCAATTGATGGACGGGCTTCGGATCCATGCTCAACCAAATGCCGCGATCGCGGCAGCGAGTTTTCAGCTCATCCAGCAGGAATTGAGTGATGACGCCTTTCCCATAATCACCCACAATCACTGCCTCCGCGTCGTGCAGCGCTTTGTCGATGCAGGAGAGCAAGCGCCGCGTCGCCTTTTCCTCCAGCTCCATGCGCGATTCCCGGTCCACCCTCACGACTTGCTGGTGATGGGCGATGACGCGTGTTTTGATGCTCGTTGTGCGCTTCGGATCTTCAATCAACCCTTCACAACCCACGTCTTGCGCGATCAGTAGGCCCCTCAAATTGCGGCCGGCTTCGTCGCGGCCGAAATAACTGAAAAGATCAGCCGGACATCCCAAAGCCGTGAGGTTTCGAGCCACGTTGGCCGCCCCGCCCGGCATGAAGCTTTCCCTCTCGAACTCAACCACGGGAACGGGCGCCTCGGGAGAGATGCGGTTCACGCTTCCCCAAATAAATTGGTCGAGCATGACGTCCCCCACCACCAGCACTTTCGTGTGGCGGACGTTTGCCATGAGCTCCCGCAACCGCTCGCTAGTCAGCGTTTTCATACCTGCCTTAGATCATTCAACATTCTTGCCATCACATCCAGGCTTCACTCTGCCTTGAACCATAGTTTAGCCGTTGGAAACTAAAACAAGCAAAAGCTGATGAAGAATAAAGAATTGGGATCGCCTCATCCCCGGGGCACGGGTTCTATATCGGACAGAAAACCCGTTAATGGACTCGTGGGGATAGCCGTCTCGGAGGGAGCGCCCACACCAATCTCATAGGCCGCCCGGCCCGCCTCGACGGCCCACTTGAACGCCAGCGCCATGCGACTCGGATCGCTCGCCACAGCGATGGCTGTATTGACCAACACGGCATCCGCCCCCAGTTCCATCGCTTCCGCCGCGTGACTGGGCGCGCCCAACCCCGCGTCCACGACCACCGGGACCATCGCTTGCTCCAAAATTATTCGTATTTGATCCCGTGTTTGAATGCCTCGATTGGACCCAATCGGCGAACCCAGCGGCATGACGGTCGCCACCCCTACATCCTGAAGCCGGCGCGCGAGCACGGGATCGGCGTTGATGTAGGGCAAGACCGTGAACCCTTCACGCACGAGTATTTCGGATGCTTTCAGCGTCTCGATGGGATCCGGCAACAAATATCGCGGATCGGGGTGGATCTCGAGCTTCACCCACTTCGGTAGCCCAGCCGCCGCGGCCAGTCGCGCCAATCGAACAGCCTCCTCAGCATTCATTGCGCCGCTCGTGTTTGGCAGCAGCAAGTATTGGCCAGGGTCGATGAAATCCAGGATAGTCGCGAAGGGATCCCCTGCCCCAGTCAAGTCGGCGCGCCGCAGGGCGACGGTCACGATCTCCGTCCCACTCGACTCGAGTGCGGAGCGCATCGATTCAGGAGATGGGAATTTGCCAGTTCCTAGGAACAAGCGGGATCGAAACGTTCGACCCGCAATCACCAAAGGCCGTTCTGCCATAGCGCGCAAAGATAGGCACGACCCCTCGGATTACAACCGTTTTTAGAACTGCCTCATCCCAGGGCGCACGATCCCTAGGTTGTTGGAGGCGTTTACAGCTTCAACTTCCGTGGGGCGGTCTTCCGCTCTCCCAGTTCACTCCTGCGCCGAAGGCGTCGATGCGCTGCTGCCGGAGGCCCCTTGAACCGGAAGCCCAGAGTCGTGCCTCAGGACAGTGACCTACAACTTCGGGGTTCGCCCCCTTGCTGGTATGCCATCCATCGCGTCCAGCGCCAAGAAATGCTGGCCCGCCGCTCGTATTGTGTTCCGTGTCCGCCAGTTGCTTTGGCAACGAGCCTGATGCGGGGCGGGACGACTCCCGCTCCTGCGCTTCCAACCTCAGACCTCAGAAAAGAAGGGGGGATTCGTTGCCAACCAATCGCTTTCCATTTCCTTGAAATCCTCACTGCAACCAGCTCCCTCGCCCCATCCGACCCGCCTGCCAATCGGCGGGCATGTGGGGAGAGGGCACGGGGAGAGGGGTTGTTTTGAGGGAAACGAACACTCAATTTTTCTTCACAAATGGCTTCAGAAATTCTGAGGTCTGAACCTGAGCCGAAAGCTGCTCCGATGCCATCAACCCAGCCGTGGATTATTCCCAAGATTGCAATCCAATGGGATCCACCGGGGACAGACAAGTAATTTGGAAAGGGACTCAAGCCGCTCGTCCCCCCCCCCCCCAGTTTCCCGTAAAGATCACCGCCCCCACCCGCTCCGCCCGCCCCATCGCCCTCACAGGGAGAATTGCTGTTGGAAAGCAGTTGACTCTTGGCCAGGTCGGTGAAATCCTTCCTCCAATCACCCCGTTATCTATTGGAATCGCCAACAAAAGATTAAGGACACTCCATGGCCAAGGACAAAAAGAAAAGCTCGAAGACTTCGAAGAAGCGAAGCGGTGCGCATCTCAGATTTTTGCGACGATAGAGCCAGGGCCGATGTAGAGAGCTTAGTTGTTGGTTAGTTGTTGGAGTG
>SYMW01000176.1 GCA_005805305.1 Verrucomicrobiales bacterium | reverse complement strand
TGAATTTGGCTGGCAGCCCGGAGCGCGGTTGTGTGCGAAGCACCAGCCGCAGCAGGTTTGGCGTGATAGCGAGCCTGAGATGCTGCTGCGACTGGCTTTCAGCACAGTCGCGCTCCACCGACAACTCGCGGATGCACCAGGGAGCGGGCTCGCAACTTGACCATCGTCGGAAGCCACGGTTAGGCTCGCCGGATGAGGAATGTCAATTCGAACTCGAAGCTGTCCACCGTGGCCGCCATCTCGATGGCGGGATTCATGGCGGCTTTAGCCCAATCCCCGGCCGCCTCGACCCAAGCCCTGGCTTTCGTGGCTCAAGCGGAGAAGGAACTGGCGGCTCATTCGTTGATGCTAAATCGCGCCTCGTGGATCAACAGCACCTACATCACCGAGGACACGGACGCGATGGCCGCGGAGATAGGCGCGCGCGGGACGGAGCTCAGCGTTCAACTGGCCAAACGGGCGGCGACATTTGACGGGGTCAAGGGCCTGTCCTTCGACGCCCGCCGGAAACTCGACTTCCTGAAGCAAGGAATCGTGCTCCCGGCGCCCTCGAAACCCGGCGCCGCCGACGAACTCAATCTCATCGCGACGCGAATGCAGTCTCAATATGGAAAAGGCAAGGGGACGCTCGACGGCAAACCGATCAACGGCTCGGACATCGAGGAAACGATGGGCGCCAAACGGGATCCAGTCCATTTGCGCGAGATGTGGACGAGCTGGCACGAGAACGTGGGCGGACCGATGCGGGGCGATTACGCACGGTTGGTGGCCATCGCCAACGACGGCGCCAAGGAACTTGGCTACGGAGATCTCGGGGCCATGTGGCGTTCCGGCTACGACATGCCCGCGGACGATTTCGCGCGCGAGATGGATCGGTTATGGACTCAAGTCAAGCCGCTCTACGATCAACTCCACCGCTACGTGCGCGCAAAACTCCATGAGCATTATGGAGCGGCCGTGCAACCCGCCACCGGACCCATCCGAGCGGATTTGCTCGGCAACATGTGGGCGCAGGAATGGGGGAACATCTATGACCTCGTCGCGCCGAAGGGCGTCGGCGATGTCGGCTACGACCTGACAGCACTGCTCCTGGAGAAGGGGTATGATCCCGTCAAGATGGTGAAGGCGGGGGAGGCATTCTACACGTCCCTCGGCCTGCCGGCCCTGCCAGCCACGTTTTGGGAGCGGTCGCAGTTCGTGAAGCCGCGCGACCGCGAGGTGGTATGCCATGCGTCGGCCTGGGATATCGATAATCTCGACGATCTCCGAATCAAGATGTGCATCAAAGTGAATGGGGACGATTTCTCCGTGATTCATCATGAGCTGGGCCACAATTATTATCAGCGCGCCTACAACCAATTGCCCTTCCTCTTTTTGAACGGCGCCCATGACGGGTTCCATGAGGCCATCGGCGATTTCATTGCCCTGTCGGTTACTCCTGAATACCTGGTCCAGATCGGATTGCTCGATGCCTCGCGGGTTCCAAGCGCGGATAAAGACATCGGCCTGCTCCTGAGGAAGGCGCTCGACAAGGTGGCCTTTCTGCCGTTCGGACTGCTGATGGACAAATGGCGCTGGGGCGTTTTCAGCGGCGCCACCAAGCCGGAGGCCTACCAATCACGGTGGGACGAACTGCGCCGCCAATACCAGGGGATCGTGCCGCCGGTGGAGCGCCCCTCGACTGCCTTCGATCCCGGAGCCAAGTACCACATCCCGGGAAACACCCCTTACGCTCGTTATTTCCTGGCGAGCATCCTGCAATTTCAGTTCTTCAAAGCGGCCGCCGAGCAAGTCGGTTGGAATGGCCCATTGCATCGGTGCTCGTTCCACGGCAGCAAAGCGGTGGGAGTCCGGTTGAATCGAATGCTCGCCATGGGAGCCTCCAGGCCCTGGCCGGAAGCTCTCGAAGCGTTCACGGGGAGCCGCGTGATGGATGGATCGGCCATGATCAGCTATTTCCAACCGCTGATGGCCTGGCTCGAGGAGCAGAACAAGGGCCGTCCGGTCGGGTGGTGACATGCGACCGGCTTCTGGCGAACTCCAAGCGCGAGCGGGTGCCTGCGGATGATGCCGCGATGATCGGGTTTGTTCTTGAAGGACCGAACGAGTGCCAATATGGCCTTTCATAAACCGGAGGAGCACCTCCTCTCCCCGTCCTTCTCTTCCGCTTTGGGGCGGAGGAGAAGGTGCCCGAAGGGCGGGAGAGGCTCCACCTGGTTCATGGTCACATTGCCCGTCCAAAGTTTGGGGGTGGAGCATTCCCATGAAAGTTCTCGAGAAGCCGCCCGTGTGGCTGATCGCCCCGGCGGCATGAATATCCGCTGAGACCACGTTCCATGCCGTCTGAAAAGAAACCCTCAATTATCCCCGTGGCGGTGGCAATGCTCCTCGCGCTGGCCGGCCTTTTCACGTGGGGAGTGACGAGCCTGCTGGGATTGGCGATCTCCGTCCGGTCGATTTGGAAAAAGCAACACATCCTGCTCGCCACGCTGAGCCTGCTGGTGAACATGGCTTTGATGGTCCTGATGGTTCCCGTCCTGCTCCTGACCAACCCCCCCCTGCCCGGTTGGGCTCCGTCAGGAGCAAAGACAGCCTATGCCAACTGGATCCTGAACCAATGCAAGTTGCCCTCGATCCCGGGAACCGCCACGCAGGTCGAAGCTCTCGGCTCCAGGAATGTCTACGTCAGCTTTCGCGTCCAGGAAGACGCCGCTCGCCAGTTCTTTCTCGATGCCGGCCCCGCCCAAGAATGGAAACAGATCATCGCGCGGCCGCGATTCCAGCAGGAAACGAATCTTGCCGCGTTGAAAAACGGATTAACAACAAACGAGGTCTGGATCTCAGATCCTACCCAACGGCCCAGCCTGGATGAAGAGTTGCTAACCCGCGGGGAAAAAGTCGACCCCACTTCTTTCAAGAATCACGAGTTCCACATCCACCCAAATCCCCATTGGCCTCATTGGCATCGTCCCCAAACCATACAACGCGGCTGGGTGTGGACGCGCCAGGAGCACCCCCGGTTAGAGCTGTTTTACGACCTCGAATCCAAGACTCTCTACCTCTACTGGGTGAGCAATTGAGAGCCTGTCTGGAAATTCCAATGGATTCCTCGGTGAGAGATTTCAGCTTCGGCTGGGGAGGGAAGCAGGCATTGGGGACGTTTCTAGATTGTCTCGGCCGCGGGCATGAAGCATCCTTTCATGGTACGAAAGCGCGCGCATTCATTTTCGCGACCCGATCCATCGTTCGTTCAACAAACGAACTCTGCGCACGCCTTGCCATCGCGGGCGTTCTGGCCGTGGCTCAGTTCGCGCCCTCGTTGTTCGCGGACGAAGCAGAAGGATTGGCGTTCTTCGAAAAGAAGATTCGTCCAATCCTCATCCAGCGATGTTACGAGTGCCACGCGGCCGGCAACAAGGTGAAAGGCGGATTGCTGCTGGACACGGCCGAAGGCTGGAGAAAGGGCGGAGATACGGGACCGGCAGTCATTCCTGGCGACGTGGAGCGATCGCCTCTGATCCAGGCGGTGCGCTACCACGACATCGCTCTTCAGATGCCCCCAAAGAACAAGCTGCCAGAGGCGGAGATCGCGGCGTTGGAACAATGGATCAGCCGAGGCGCCCCCGATCCGCGTCATGAAATGCGTAAAACGCCCAAAACCGCCATGTCCGTTGAGGATGGCCGCCATTTTTGGGCCTACCGTCCGCCTCAAAGACCAGCCGTGCCCTCAGTGAAATTCTCGGAATGGCCATCGACCGCTCCGGACCGTTTCCTCCTCGCCAAACTCGAGGCGAAGAATCTTCGACCCAACCACGAGGCGGATCGTGTGACATTGGCTCGGCGCGTTCATTTCGACCTCATCGGATTGCCGCCTTCGCCGGCCCAGCTCGAGGCGTTCGCGACAGATCAACACCCCGCCGCGTACACAAAGCTGGTCGATGCCCTTCTGGCGTCACCGCATTTCGGCGAACGATGGGCGCGCCATTGGCTGGACGTGGTCCGCTATGCGGAATCCGTGACGCTGCGGGGCATGATTTACCAGGAAGCTTGGCGTTACCGTGATTACATCATCGATTCCTTCAACCGCGACGTGCCTTTCAACCGGCTCGTCATGGAACATGTGGCGGGAGATCTGATGCCGGGCACCGTGCAGCAACGCCGGCGGCAGATCGTGGGCACTGCCTTTCTCGCCATGGGCAATAGCACTCTGGAAGAGCAGGACAAAAAGCAGCTCGCCATGGACGTGGTGGACGAGCAGCTCGACACTCTTGGCAAAGCTTTCCTGGGGCAGACGCTGGGATGCGCTCGCTGTCATGACCACAAGTTCGATCCCATCCCGACGAAAGATTATTACGCGATGGCCGGCATTCTCAGCAGCACGCGATCCCTCGAGACCGCGAACGTGTCTCGTTGGGTCGAGGCCAACATGCCCCTCCCCCCGGAAGAGGAAGCGATGATGGCCGCCCACGAACGAGCCGTGGCCGCCTTGGAAAAGGAATTGAAGGCACTGAAGGCCAGGCAAAGCAAACAGGCCGGATCGAAGCCAGACAAAGGCGCGGCGAAAATGCCGGCAATCCTCTCGCCCAGGGATCTGCCAGGAATCGTCGTGGATGATGAACAGGCAAAGCAGGTCGGTGAGTGGAAGCGCTCGGAGTATTCGAAGGCCTTCATCGGTAAGGGCTATCACCACGACCAGAACACCGGCAAGGGAAATAAGACCTTGACCTTCGCGCCGGATATTCCCTCGACGGGCACCTATGAAGTGCGGCTGGCTTATACTCATCACGAAAACAGGGCGTCGAACGTGCCGGTGACGCTCTTCACGGCGGGTGGCGAAGCGACGTTGACGATCAGCCAGAAAGAAGCGCCGCCGATTAACGGCCGATTCGTCTCGTTGGGCAGGCATCGGTTCGAACAGAACGGCGCGGGGTTCGTCCTGGTGTCGAATGAAGGCACGGACGGACATGTGGTCGTGGATGCGGTTCAGTTTATCCCCGTCGAGAATTTGGAGACGCCCTCGCCCAGCTCCTTGTCGAAGCCGGAGACAGGCAAGCCGGAGAGTGAGGTCGAAGCGGCGGCCATGGCCGCGGAAGCAAAACGCATGGAGGCCGAGATCAAGAGGTTGACTCGAACCGGCCCGGTGCGGCCCAGGGTGATGTCCGTGTTGGAAAGCCCGGAGCCGGGGGACACTTTCGTTCACATCCGAGGCAGCGTGCATACACTCGGCGAGAAAGTCCCGCGCGGATTTCTTCAGGTCGCGACACGCGGAGCGGCAACCGCAATCCCAAGCCATCAAAGCGGGCGCCTTCAGCTGGGCGAATGGCTCGGCAGCAGGGACAATCCTCTGACGGCGAGAGTCTATGTGAACCGCGCATGGCACTGGCTTCTTGGGGAAGGCCTGGTGCGGACGATGGATAACTTCGGAACAACCGGGGAAAGACCGTCCCATCCGGAACTCCTCGACTATCTCGCCGTGAAATTCATGGAGGAAGGCTGGTCCACCAAAAAGCTGGTGCGCGAAATCGTTCTGTCACGGGCCTATCGAATGTCCTCGACGGCAATCCACAAAGCCCGGGAAGTGGATCCTGACAACCGATTGCTGTCCCACGCGAACCGGCGCCGGTTGGAGGCGGAACAGATCCGGGACGCCATCTTGACGGTGAGTGGCAAGCTAAACCACGACATCGGCGGCCCGACGCTGAAGCCGAGCACAAGCGAGGATTACCATTACCGCCATAATGAAACGCGCAGGAGCGTTTACATGCCGGTGCTGCGAAACTCCCTCCCGGAGATTTTTGAGGCATTCGATTTCGCCGACCCGAGCATGGTGGTTGGGAG
This sequence comes from Verrucomicrobiales bacterium, assembly GCA_005805305.1. Lineage (GTDB taxonomy): Bacteria > Verrucomicrobiota > Verrucomicrobiia > Limisphaerales > F1-80-MAGS106 > F1-80-MAGS106. The sequence goes on along the minus strand of SYMW01000176.1, from coordinate 16,197 downwards.
GCGAAACACGAGCACCGTGGCGCCCCAATCACTCTTCATGATGAACCACCCTTTCGTCGTCGAACAGGCGCGGTGGGCGGCGACTCGGTTGCTCGCGGAAAATGGCGGCATCGCAGCCACAGTGGATCTCGCGTATCTCAGGGCGGTCGGCCGGCTGCCCTCCGTCAGCGAGAAGGCGCTCGCCTTGCGCTTTTTGTCGCCGACGGGCACGATGGACCAGCGCGACAAAGCGTGGCAGCAATTCTGCCAAGCCTTGTTCGCGAGCTTGGATTTTCGGTATTTGGACTAGAACACCTTAACGATGACGACACATCAAATGCGGTCCCGGCGGGACGCCTTGAGAACCATTGGGTGCGGATTTGGCTCTCTCGCCCTGGCGGCCATGGCCAATGCCGCCCAGGAAGGATCGGCGCGCAATCCACTCGCCGCGAAAAAGCCCGCTTTCAAAGCGAAGGCCAAGCGCGTCATCTTTATCTTCATGCAGGGAGGGCCCAGCCACGTCGATACGTTCGACTACAAGCCCGCTCTCATCGCACGCGACGGGGAAATGCGCGAATTCTTGGATTCTCGCACCATCGCCAACTCGGGCTCAAAAGCGGCAACGCCCCAGCGAATCCTAAAACCGTTGTGGAATTTCAGAAGGCACGGGCAGTGCGGCCGATGGGCCTCCGACCTCTTCCCCGAAACGGCCAAGCTCGCGGATTCGTTGTGTTTCATCAAATCCATGCAGACCGAAGGCATCGCGCACGGACCTGCGACGCTTTTTCTCCATTGCGGCGCGACCAACTTCATTCGCCCTTCCATGGGTTCATGGATCACTTACGGGTTGGGCACTGAGAATGACAACATGCCGGGCTTCGTGACGATTAGCCCCTCGAGTGGCAACGGGGGCCCGCGCAACTATGGCACGGCGTTCTTGCCGCCGGTCTATCAGGGCACGGCTCTCGGCAAGGCGGGCTCCCCGGCGGCGGAGGCCACCTTCAACAATCTCCGCAATCCAGCTCTGGACAGAGCCGGGCAGCGGAGGCAATTCGAATTGATGCAGTCCATGAACGCCGAACAATTAAGGAGGCGCCCAGGCGACAACGAACTCGAGGCCGTCATCAACTCTTACGAGCTCGCTTGGCGCATGCAGGGGGCGGCGCCGAGCGTGATCGACACCTCGAATGAACCTCCTTCCACGCTGGCCATGTATGGGATCGGTGAGAAGGAAACCGATAATTTCGGCCGGCAATGTTTGTTGGCCAGGCGCATGGCGGAGGCGGGGGTGCGCTACATTCAAGTCACCTACGGCGACAACACCGCGAACCCCGCTTGGGACCAACATTCCAACCTGCCCAAACACGAGCAGCATGCCCGTGCCGTGGACAAACCCATCGCCGGTCTCATGCGAGACTTGACCCAGCGCGGCTTGCTGGAGGACACCATTGTCTGGTGGGGTGGTGAATTCGGCCGCACGCCATACGCGGAGAAAAACGGCACCGGCCGGGACCACAACGCGAACGGATTCACCGTTTGGCTCGCAGGCGGGGGCGTGAAGCCGGGGTTCAGCTACGGTGAAACCGACGAATTTGGCCATTTCGCCGTCCAAGACAAGGTTCACATGCACGACCTGCACGCGACGATTCTGCATCTGCTGGGGCTAGACCACGAGAGTCTGACTTATCGGCATGATGGGCGGAATTTTCGGCTGACCGATGTGCACGGGCAAGTGGTGAAGGAGATATTGGCCTAAGGTTCACGCGATGATCTCGAAGATGGGCCGGCCGTGGTCGATCTCGAGTCGAACGCGGCCCGGGACCTCCAGCCGGCGCGAGTCGAGGCCGAGCTGCCGCAGGATGGTCGCGTGGATGTCGGTCACATAATGCCGGTTCTCAACCGCGTGGAACCCGATCTCGTCTGTGGCGCCATGAACCACGCCTCGTTTGAGGCCGCCTCCCGCCATCCAGACGCTGAACCCGAAAATATGATGATCGCGCCCATCAGAACCCTGGGAACCCGGGGTGCGCCCAAACTCGGTGGCGAAAACCACGAGGGTTTCATCGAGGAGACCGCGACGATCTAGATCCGTGATCAGGGCGCCTATGGGTTGGTCAACCGCGCGCGCGTTCGACTCATGATTAGCCTTCAAGCCGCCATGGGCATCCCAAGAGCCAGCGCCCCCGGCGCCGTGCTGGATTTGGATGAAACGAACACCGCGCTCCACAAGCCGCCGTGAAGCCAGGAGCTGCATCCCAAAATCCCGGCAATGCGGCTTGTCGATCCCGTAGAGAGCCTTCGTCTCCGGGCTCTCCCCCGAAAAGTCAAGCACCCTGGGAATCGACCGCTGCATCTGGAAAGCCATTTCATAGGAAGAAACCCGAGCCGCCATCACGGGGTCGCTCGGGTATTCGACGCCGCGCAAGGCGTGCAGATTTCTGGCCAGATCCATGTCTAGGCGCCTGGCTTCCTCCGAAAAGGGGATCTCCGGCTTCGCATAATCCAGGGGATTGGCCGGATCGATCCGAAGCGGCACCGCGTCATGAGCGGGACCCAGATAATGGCCATCCCGTTTGTTCCAGTATTCCCTATGCCCCATCGAGATGAACTGCGGCAGGTTCTCGTTGAGGCTTCCAAGGCCATAATGAACCCACGCGCCCAAGGTTGGAAAATCGCCATCGAGCTGGTTGCGCCCCGAATGAAACTGAGTCTGCGCACCGTGGTTGCTATCGGTCGTCCACATCGACCGGACAATCGCCAGTTTGTCCACGTGACGTGCGATCTCTGGAAACCAATCGCTGATTTCAATGCCGCTTTGGCCGTGCTTTCTAAAGCCCACTTGCAACGGGTACAGGGTGTTGCGCTGCTCGGCATTCATGGCCACGGATCGCTCAATCTCGAGATTCTTTTGAACCCCGGCAAAGGGAGTCTCCGCGATGGTCTTGCCGCCATACCGGGTGATCATCGGCTTCGGATCGAAGCTCTCCATGTGGCTCACGCCTCCGTTCATGAAGAGCCAAATCACGCTCTTGGCCTTTGGAAGGAAATGCGGATAACCGACCGATGAACCTCCTTCTTCGGCGCGGACGATCCCATCTCGTTGCAGCATGGCCCCGAGCGCCAAGCCGGTGAATCCCATGCCGATATCCCCAAGAAAAGCGCGTCGAGTCCGCCCGTCCCAAGAAAGGGGCTTCGCATGCAATGGAGTTCTCACGCTGGCTGACACGTTATCTGAGGGTGACAAAATCGTTGTGGTTAAGCAAAACCCAAATCAGATGCGCACGCGGCTGCGCCGGGCTAATATCCTTCAAAGCGCGTAAATTTCGCAAGGCCGCCACGCAGGCGGCGATCTCGTCTCCAGTGGGTGGGGCACCGAGAACTCCGAGGAACGCCCGCCTCACGAACGCGGCGTCATCATCGTCGGAAATGCCGGCGCCCAGCCGGGTCGCGATCAGACCGATGGCGTCCAGGACCAAGCGGCTGTTGGAAAACGCCAGTGCTTGCTGTGGCACGACGCTCTGTTCGCGCCGGTAACATTCCCTCACATCCGCCGCGTCAAACGTGGTCAAGAAGGCGTTTCGCTCATTGTTGGAGTGAACGAAATAAAGGCTGCGCCGCCCAGACTGGCCTTGTTCGGCGGCGGGGACAGGCGGGCCCCCCATGCCCCGCTCCAGCCGGCCGGCGAGCGCCAATATGGAATCCCGCATCACTTCAGACTCGATCCGAAAAGGGGTGCGCCGCCACCAGAGCCGGTTGTCCGGATCTTTCGCCTGGCAGGCCTCGCCGCCCGAGGCGGACGAACTCATTCGATAAGCCGCGGACGTGACCATGAGATGGTGGATGTGCTTCATGCTCCAACCACTCTCAATGAATTCCGTGGCCAGCCAATCGATTAACTCCGCATGCGCCGGCGCCGGATTCCTGCGCCCAAACTCAAAAGAATTCGGAGCCAGCGGCGACCCGAAATGCCGCATCCAAATATGATTGATGGCCACCCGGGCTGGCAGAGGATTTCGAGCATCGGTGATCCAATCGGCGAGAGCGGAGCGCCTGCCCGAACTGGACGCAGGAAACACGATCTGGGGATCGTCATGGTTGGGGTGCTTGAAGCGAGTGGTCGTCCATTTGGCTCCGTCGAGCGGGGTGAATCGGTTGGTCTCATTGATCTCGGAGACCAAGTTTTTCATGGCTTTCTCGAGGGCATCGCGGGCGGCCGCCAATTCTTTCTCAATGGCGCCTTTCTTATCGGGCGCCGCCCGGGCGAGGCGAAGCTCGGCGTCCGCGGCGTGGTGCCGGGCTTTGGCGGCCATCACTTCCTGGTGCGCCCTTATGGCGGCCGAAGCATCGCGACGTTCCACGGCGGCAAGGTCCGCTTTTGAGACATCAGAGCCGGCATCCTCCCGAGCCCAAGCCGATCGCATCGCCTCGGAGCGATGCTCGACAGTCCGGAGCTCGGCCCTCGCCAAAGCCAAGGCCAATTCTCCAACTCGCAACTCCAATGGCGCCGTGCTCAATCGAGCGCCGGCTCCAACACTGGAAGACGCCTTCTGGTCGGTGTTGGCGCTGGGTTGGAGCGCCTCGCCCGGCGAAGCGGAGGGCCGGGAGTTTGGATCGTCGCCCCTTGGAGTTGGGGAGGAAACAGAGGCTTTGGTGACGCTCTCCATTTCGCGCATCACGGATTGTTTCAACAGCGCGTGAGCGTTGCTTGCGGCTTCCACCTTTCTCCGCGCAGCCGAGATGTAAGCCTCCAGGACCCAGGGGCGGCGCTCTGGCTGTGAGGCCTCCAGCGGCAAGAGAACGGGCCGGATTTCCAGCTTCTTGAAAGAGAACACGTCGGGAACACCCGGGGCTATGAGTGAAGTTTTGTCAGGCTTTGTCTCATCACCACGAAAATAGCGATAGGTGGGAGCGTCAAGCAGGCCATCGAACACGCGTGGAAGCCCGTCCCGGGAAAAGTCGGGCTCGTTCGGGAGCATGTCCAAGCGAACATGATAAGGCTCGAAAAACGCTCGCATCTTGTAGTAATCGGTCTGGGTGATGGGGTCGTACTTGTGGTCGTGGCACTTAGCGCAATTCATCGTGAGGCCGAGGAAGCCCTTGCTCACGTGCTCCACCGTTTCGTCCATCCATTGAAGGCGCGAGAACAAGATCCAGTTGCGCGCAAGGAAGCCCGTCGCCCGCAATTTCTGAAGATCCTTCGGATACAACTCGTCCGCGGCCAGCATTTGCCTCACCATTTGATCGTAAGGTGTGTCGGCATTGAGTGACTCAACGATCCAATCCCTCCAATGCCAGATGTGTTTCTGGCTGTTGCGAAGTTCTTCTCCCAGGCCCCACCAGTCGCTGTAGCGCCAGATGTCCATCCAATGCCGCGCCCAACGCTCGCCATGGCGCGGGTCGCCAAGGAGCCGCCGCACGGCACGCTCGTACCAACCAGTGGCTACGTCTGCTTCGAAGGCGGTGATCTCGTCCACGGTCGGCGGCACGCCGACCAAATCGAGATAAAGACGGCGCAGCAAGATCTCTCTTGAGGCTTCCGGCTGCGGCGCCAGACCGGTCGCCTCGTGTTGCTCGGACAAGAAAGCATCGATGGGATTCCGCACCCAAGCCGAACGCGCCACTTTGGGCACGGAAGGGCGCGTTCTGGGCCGAAAAGACCAGTGCTCCGCCGGGTTGGCCTCCGGCTTCTCGTCTGCCGGAGCCGAAGCTCCGCCCGTGATCCACTGCCTCAGCAGGGCGGCTTCTGCCACCGTCAGAGGGTGTCCCTCATGGGGTGGAGGCATCCGCTCATCAGGGTTCGCTTCGGTGACACGTTTGAAGAAAAGACTCGACTCAGGTTTTCCCGGCTCCAGTGCCGGGCCCGATTTCCCTCCCCGAAGCATGAATTCCACCGTGTCGAGGCGGAGTTTCGCATTTTGCTTGAGCGCGCCGTGACAGGAAGTGCAACGCGCGCTGAAAAGCGGCTTGATGTCTTTGAGGTACTCGACACTCGCTTCACCAACGTTTGTCAAAAGCAGCCCCAAAAGCGCCATCCACTTCGCATGGCAGCCGCCAAATCCAGGACCTTTAATCATGACACGCGCTTGGATCCTCACCGACCTGGTTCAGCTCAGATCAGACCAACCCAAACCATAGCACCAAGTAGCTGATCCAGAGAAGGCATTGTTTTGCCAGCCCTCGCCCGCATTGTCGAGCGAATCGCAGCGACACAAATCAAGATTTCAGTTTCCTTTCAGATTCGGGGTCATGGTTTCAGTTGGTTCGACAGCTTCATGGGTGGTCGATCGACCCTAATCCCGGTGTCCGCAACGGAGACAGAAGATGCGCAAACTGAAAGGCCGAGGCTGATGATACCGTGTCCACATAAGTTTTCTCCACGGCTGTAAGTTCGCGAATCATTCAGCTTTCAATCGGACGATCCGCTTCCATGAGCCGGGTGTTCACTCCTTACAGGGAAAAAACTTGGAACAGGTTACGGGGAGTTTTGAAACCGCTGGCCGCGGCTCCTCGAAGATGGACGTTCGGGGAAATCCCGCGGCTGCCGCCCTTCAAGGTGCGGCCGTGCGGCAGATCTGAAGCCCGGGAGTGACGATCTGTCTAATTACTCCAGAGCCGATAGAATCTCTGCGACCTTCCAATAGCGCGGTCATCGACGACGCGCACTCGGTAGAAATCGTCCACGGTGGCGCTATCGAATTGGCTTTCCACCTGTTTCCAGATGCGAAGGTCATCCGAGAATTGCAGTTCTGAATACCGTTGGTTTTCAACCGGCCCCATCCACCGCTGCCAGTTGTAGGCAATCTCCATGCCGCCACCAGCCAGCGGGCGCACGCTGTCGATGCGTAAACCCGGGCGGTGATCCACGATGCGGATCGGCAACGCCTCCGCGACGGCATCCACGCCGGTCGCTTCCGAAAGGACGAGTTCAAATCGTTCTTCGGGTTCAACGAGGCCATCTTCAAGGACCGGAATGTCCACCATCTTTTCAGTTTCCAAAGGAGCGAATTCAATCCGCTCACGGATCGCAACGTAGTCCTCCCCGGCCTTGGCCGTGACGTTCCGAGTCGAGATGATGACCGACGCCGGCTGAAGAACGTCGCCGAGCCGTTGCACGCGAATCCGTTTCCGCCGTCCTTCGAGCACTTCCGTCGGCAATGGAGCCGACGGAATCCATTCGCGCCAATCAGGGATGTCATAGGGATCAAAAACGAAGGCGGTGGGAGGAGGCGATACCAGCGGAACTCCGATAAGACGGCGAAAAAGATCGAAGCCCGGGCCGGCTTGACGAATGATCAGCGCATGCTGCTCCCACACCCCAAGAAACTCCATTGAGGCGTGTTCAATAACGGGTCCCAAAGGAAACTGAATTAGCGGTGCGCCGTTTGCATCGACTCGCCACAGCATTCGCTCGTGTCCCACGATCACATTCCCCGATGGCTCGACAAAGAGAAACGGAGCGTCTCCGTGGTCCATGGGCAAAGGGAACGAACGTTCCACCGTCCCATCCTCGCGAAAACGCACGAGGTTGCAGACCTGGACTCCCTCTGGCGTTTCGTTCACGCGAGGGACAAGGATTGATCCATCAGTAGCCAACACCAGCTTCGCACCGAAATGATTCCCCAGCAGCTTGAACATATTCGTCGTGGAATGGAACGAGGTGTCGAGAGAACCATCCGGGTTCATGCGAAAAAGCCTGAACGCATCCCCGCTGGGCGAAAGCGCCGTGATTCGTTCCAGGGAATCGACGACAAAGGACTCAATCCTTGCGATCGGATTGAAACCCGGATCCAGGGTTCCGTCGGCCAGCAACCGGTAAAGTTGGCTTCCATTGCTGTCGGATAAGCCACGCGCGGAGACCACGAGGCGGCCATCGGGCAATGGTTTTATTTCACTGATGTCGAGCTGTCCCATGGATGGGGGCGGGCGAAACGTCTCGTCGAGCGAACCATCAGCGTGAAGACGGGCCAGGCCATGGCGCCGCTGGCCATTGATCACGAACCCTCCAGTGGCCGCATCATCCCAGCCGGCACTGAGCAGAATTTTGCCGTCCGACAGCCAGGCGAGTTTGGCGATGCCGGTCGCAACGGCTGTGGGAAGCCGGCGCTCTCGCAAGCCGCCACGGCCCAGAATGATTAGTTTGGAGTGGCTCACGCCGATCGCATTGCGATCATACTCGGCGATCAGGAGCCTGCCATCCGTTCCCAGCGCCGCCGCAGCCACAAGGTGCTGTCGGCCGTCAAAATATCCATTGGCCCAGTTGGTGTAGAATTCGGTGCTGACCTCGGCAAAAAACTCCAAATCGCCCACCGCCTTCTGGGCATCCTGGATGTTGAGATAAACCTCATCTGAGGACTCACGACCTCCCGCCGACCCGAAAAGCTGTAAAACGAGTCCCTTCCACGCTGGCTCCTCCACTCGGCCGTCATTCAACAATTGAATCTCCACAGTCTTGTGCCTTTCCCCGGGTCCGAAAGTGATGAGGCTGTCCCGCGGGACGAAATCCAAGCCAGCCAAGGCGGTGGTGTACAGATTCGTGTGAGTGGCAAAGCGGACCGTGAGCGGCAGATTGGTGTCCCCAACCCTTTGAATGGGGAGTTGAACTCCACACTGGCACTCGCGCACGTACAGAGGTTTGAACGCACCCGCGAACCGCACCGAAGCCGGTTGATTCTTGATGGTGACGGTGTGCCGGGAGTTCGCTCCAACCGTAACTCCGGCTGGAAGCGGGCCAAACTCCAGCGTCACCGACTCGTCTTGCTCGGGCAGACCATCATCAATGATTCGCAACCAGAGGCCGGTCAAAGACTGTCCCGGATAGATATAAAACAAAAAGGTTCCATCCGGCTGCAACTCCCCATGATCCAATTCGAAGTCCTCACGCAGCCGGGCGTTGCCCGCCGAAATCCTAACCGGCATGGTGATTCGCTGACTGAGAGGCGCATCCCACTTGATTTGGATCTCATGCCGATCTGAATACCCTTCCGTGGCCACCGAGGAGGCAGTTCTGAATTGCACCCGCGCGTCGGCCGCGCCGGCGTGGCCTGCGGCGAGAACCAGGAACGTAGCGGTCCAGAGTCTGACTGGGTGGGAGATAGTCATGGAACGGAGTTGTGGTTTCGTCTCAATTGAGAGTTTCGGCCTGTGACGACGCATACCCATATCCCGGCCAAGGCAGCACCGGCAAACACGACGGAGAGCGCGAGCTCCAACATGTGTTGTCTGTTCCCCTGCGCGCTGTGGCGTGCGGCCGGCAGTCGGCGGGGAATACATTCATCAGGACGCCGAGTTTTCCGCGCTTGAAAGCGGCAGAGTCATTCCCTTCGAGGATGCCCCTCGGCGATCCAGTTGTAGTCATCGCGATCCCCACCGGGCAGAACCTGCATCCCACCGGATCCATTCTGCGAACGGTTTTCCTTGGGAGCTTTCCAGTGCTTGTACACGGCATGGCCGTCAGCAAAACTGAAGTTGACTCCCTGTCCGTGCAAATCCCCCGGACCGTGGCCGTACCGGTTGTCATTTCCATCCCATAAGACGACGAAATCGCAACCACCCACGTCGTGCGAGGTGGCTCCAGGTTCGCCGAACACCCACATTCTTGACGGACCTGGCTCCGGGATGTTTCCAAGCTTGTAGGCGGCGATCCGGTTTTTGGGCAGCTTGCCCTGCACCCTATCGAGCGTGGTTCGGTAGTAGCCACCCTCCGGACCGAGTGCCCATTGGATGCCATAACTACGGGTCACAGGCTGCTTCTTGTCCTTCCCCCACATGGTCGTTGCGCGATCGCTCGGACACCGGTAAGCCTTGGTGGCATTGACGTAAGGATAGAGAGTGCCCGAGGTGAGGTTCGTCACATCGGCGCTGACTCCCGCATTGCCGAGCACCCAGGAACCGGCGCGGTTATTGTAGTAACCGCCCGCCGCGGGCGCGTCGTTGAGCCAGTTCATTGGCATGCGGTCGTCGTGCTCATCGGTGTAAAGAGCCCAGGCCAGGCCGAGCTGCTTGGTGTTGTTCAGGCACGCTATCGCCTGGGCCTTCGACTTCGCCTTGCTCAAGGCGGGCAGCAGCATCCCCGCGAGGATCGCGATGATGGCGATGACGACAAGCAGTTCGATGAGAGTGAAGGCGTGCTTGGGCCGTGCCACGCGGTGGGAATAAGTTTTCGAGTGTTGGACATTCATGGAACCTCGCAGGCTACTCCATCGTGATGCGATACGTGCTGTCACTGACAAAACCGAAATAGGGCGCTTCAACTCGGATAAACTCCGCAATCGAAGACGCCCGTCCGCTCACTCGTTACAGGGAAAAATCTTGTCGAAGGTTACAGGGAAATTTCCCAGGCCTTGCCGCGGCTCACAGAGCCGAGCTCCTTTGATTGCGGCCCCGCCAAGCTGGGTCAATTCTTGGTTGGACTCCCGGGTCGCGGCATGGCCAGTCTCCTATTCCGCGGCGCGGATTGCCGCAAACGACGGCGCGCGCCACACATAGACTGAGTCCTTGCTAACCGAGGTAATGGCATTGCCGTCCGGCCAAAAGGCAATGTCCGTGATCGCCTCCTTGTGACCGGCGAGCGACACCACCTCTTGTCCGAGCGCCAGGTCCCACAGTTTGACCTTCCGGACCTTGCCCAGGTGGTCGCCAGCGGCCAAGCGCCGTTCATCCGGCGAGAGGGCGACGGAACGAAGGCCAGTTTGGTCGGAGAACATCGTCACCAGCGGACGCTCAGTGACGAGGCTCCAGATTCTGGATGTTCGGTCCGTGCCGCTCGTGGCCATTCGTTTGCCGTCCCGGAAGAAAGCCGAGCCGGTGACACTCAGTCTCTCGTTCCTCAGTGTGGCCCGCTTGCGAGTGTGAACCAGGTCCCAAACCTCGGTCGTGCTATCGAGGAACGGTGCGACCAAGGTCCCGCCGTCGGCAGACAGTAGCAGCCGTTCGCACAAGATTTTGTCGCGAAGCTGGAAGTTGGAAATCTCTCGTTTCGTCTCAAGATTCCACGCTTTGATCCGATGATCGGAGCATTCGGCGGCCAACACCCGGTCGTTAGCCGACCAGGCAACTTTGACGACCACCTGCTCAAATCCACCGAGCGCCCCGAGTTCGTGCAGAGTGGCCGTTTCAACCAGCCGAATCGTACCGTCACCGGCGCCCAAAGCAGCGGCACCGCCATCGGGCCGAAGCGATACGGCGACAATGTTTGTCGAGCCAAGCGGGCGGCGTGGAGATTCGTGCCACCGGACGAGATCCACGAGGCTGGCACTGTGATCGGTGAAGATCAGAAAAAGCCATTGGCCGTCCGGTGAAAGCGACCAAAGCTTAAGATCGGCCGGCAAACTCCTGAATGAGTTCTCGGTGGATTTCGGAACTGGTTTCCAGAACTTGATGGTTCCATCGGCACTCGAACTGGCCAGGGTCGCGCCATCGGGAGCGAAGGCGACCGAATAAACCTCGCCCAAATGGCCCCGAAGCGTGTTCAGTTCCCGCCGAGTGGCGAGGTCCCAAAGCTTGATGGTGTGGTCGAAGCTGGCCGTGGCCAGGATTCTACCGTCCGGAGAGAACGAGCCGCCGCCGATTTCGTTTTGGTGTCCTGGGAAATGAGCGATCTCTTGCCTTTCAGCCACGTCCCACAACTTCACCGTTCCATTTCCCTCGCCGGAAGCGAGCAGACGGCTGTCCGGGGAGAACGCCAGCACGTTCGGCGGCGATTCGTGCCCCCTCAGCGCAGCAAGCTGTGCTTTGGCATTCAGACCCCATAAAGTCACCGTTGCATTGGAGGTCCCGGCCCAGTATCGGCCATCGGGAGAAAAGACCGCAGGATGGTCGCGCTCCTGTTGGATCGGATAGGAGTCCGCCTCCCGCCCGCTCCACAGATCCCATTGCCCCAACCGCTGCTGACTCAGGTCAATGGCGGCGATCGTCTGGCCATGGATGGTGACGCCACGAATATCGCCTGTCTGAAGCGGAGAACCGATGCCGTGCAAATTCGCGAGATTCCACACCCGGAGACCATGATCGTACCCTGCGCTGACGAGGCCTCGATCATCGTGGGAGAACCGCAGGAAGAATGCGATCCCTGGGCTGACGCAGGAAGCAGCTTCCACTCGGTTTGATACGTCCCAGAGCTTGATCTTGCCGCGGTAATCGCCACTGGCCAGCCATCGGCCATCACCGGAAAAGGCGATGCTGCGAACATCGGTATCATGGCGGCCCATCGTAATCAGCTCATCGCCGCGGCATCGTGCCCACAGGTAGCGCCATTCCCAGCCTCGCGGATCGGGCAGACCGTTCGTGGGCCGATGGCGGTTGAGAAGATTGAGGGCACGGTCCAGATTGTTTTCGCCCACAGCCTGTTGCGCGAGTTTCATATCCGACGCGTAGGATTGAGCTTCGAACCGCCCCGCGTTGCGCTCCGCGCGTTGCCATTGCCAAACAATCCCCACCACACCGACCGCTCCGACCAGGTTCAGCAACACCATGAGCGCGGCGAGCGCCGGTTTGCGGCGGCACCAGCGCCAGAGTTTTTCAGGCACGCGAATCGGGCGGGCATGGATCGGTTCGTGTTTCAGGAAACGGTCGAGTTCTTCGGCGAGTTCCTTCGCGGTCTGGTAACGGCGGGACAGCTCTTTTTCCAGGCACTTCAGGCAAATCGTGGCAAGGTCCAAGGGCACGCTGGCGTTGAGCAGTTGTGGCGACACGGGGTCCGTTGTAAGCACTTGCTGGAGGGTTTCCGTCACCGTGCCGGCCACGAAGGGCGGACGACCGGTGAGCAAGTAAAATAGGATTCCGCCCAACGCGTAAACATCGCTTGGACGGCCGGCTTTGAGCTTGGCTCCCGCCTGTTCCGGTGGCATGAAGTTCGGCGAGCCCAGGACTTGGCCTGTGACCGTGAGGAACGAGTCTTTCTCCACCCGACGCGCCAGGCCAAAGTCGGTGATGCGCGGCTGGCCCGCCTCATCAAGGAGTACGTTTGAGGGTTTTAGGTCACGGTGCAGCACGCCCTGCTCGTGCGCGTAGTGGATGGCCTCGGCAAGAGTTTGCACCAGGATCGCCGCCTGCTGGATGGGGACGGGGCCAGATCGGACGAGGGACGCGAGATTTCCGCCGCCAACGTGGTCCATCGAAAAATAAGGCTGGCCCTCGTGCTCGCCGGTTTCGTAAATGCGCACGATGTTCGGATGTTGGAGCCGGGCCGCGACCTCGGCTTCCATCCTAAAGCGCAGCGCCTGCTCGCGGCTGGCGAACTGGCCCGAGACGATCACTTTCACCGCCACGATCCGGTCCAACCTGACCTGTCGCGCGCGATAAACCACCCCCATGCCGCCGCGGGCGATTTCCTCAAGCAATTCGTAATCACCAAGACGGCGCGTGGCTGGAGAGGTCGCGCCCATCGCGGAATTCGCTGTGGTGCCACTCGCCGGGAGGGAGTCGTTGGAGTCACGGATCGTCGAGGTGAAACCGCTTTCCGCCAATGCCGCCAGGCCGAGGTGAAACAAACAATTCGGGCAGAGACCCCGCCGCGTGGCGGCCGGGATTGCGGCTCCGCATTCTGGACAAAGACTCAACGTGGGCATGGCATTCCTGTCCTCTCGTACAGGGAGTTTTTCGGCGGGAGGTTACATGGATTCCCTTTAGCGGCTGGTCGAGGCGATTAGTTGTCGGATTTCCGCGTCAATCTCGCTCGGATCGCCAACAGTCTGGGAGATAGCGCCGCGCAGTTCCGTGCCAAATTCTTTGCGCAAGCGATGCACCGCCACTTTGATCGCGGCCTCGCTTTCTCCGAGGCGCGCGGCGATTACGGAGTAGGAAACGGGTTTGCGCGAACCGCCAAGGCACGGTTCTAGTTCGTCGAATAAACTCGCCCGTCCCCGCGCGGTGTAACGCTGGCGCAAACGTTCCGTCACTTGGTCGAGGACCGTGACAGCCCATTCGCGTTCGAACAATGCGTCCGGAGCCATGGTTTCCACCGGCTCGTACTGGTAACGCGACTCCGCGCTATGCTCGTCGATGGAAATGATCGTCTGTCCGCCGCCGCGCTTCTGGGCGCCCGCGCGTTTGCGTTCGTCGGAAAGAAAATGTTTCAAGGTCACGAGGAGGAAGGAGCGGAATTTCCCCCGCCCGGATTCAATCTGGGCTAATTGATGTTTTGTAATCAACCGTGTTAAGAATTCTTGAGTGAGGTCCTGCGCGTCGTGCATCCCATGGCCATCGCGCCGGATGAAGGCGTAAAGGGGATACCAATAGCAGCGGCACAAGGTTTCAAGTGCGGACTGGGCTTCTGGTTTCCGGTTGTCCGCCGCCGCGAGCACGACACTCCAGTGCGTGGTGGCAAAGTATTCCTGGCGGCACAAGTCGTTGGCGTCACTGCTCGGCATGGCCCGAAAAGTAATCGCGTGACGCCGCCAATGCACGATCAGAAATCGGGCCACCGGCAATCCCGGAATCCATTCTTGCTGGAACCCTGAGGCTCAAACATCTGGGGAGTCGCCAATCGATGCCAACGTGCGTTGCCCTGGAATGAAGGGTCGACAACAGTTTCTTGCCGAGCGACTCCGCGGCTGCCCACCTGCCTCAGCGTTTGCCAGCGCCCGTGATCCAGGGATTCCCTAAACTGAACCGTGTAACCTCGATTGGCTTGCGCCGCGAATGACAGGTCCGTGGCTTGAGCGGAAGACCGGATTGATTCGAACCTAAGCGCGCTCCGGGCATCGCGGGGATTGGTGCCCGCCATGAACTCCTGCCAGGTGGTCTGGCCATCACCGTCATCGTCGAAGACGGAGTCGGAGGCCGCATTGGGTGAGCAACCCAATTGGATTTCCCACTCGTCGCCGATGCGATCTCGATCGGTATCGCTCATCACGATCACGGTTGCCGTCTGGCTCTTGGTTCCAAGGAGGCCCGTGGCGAAATTCGTAACCGTCACCAAATAGGCGCCCGCATCGCTCAGCGAGACAGAATTTAGATTTAGAACGGCGTTCGTTGCGCAGCAGATATGGGCGCGGCCCCTTTGCGCCACCGATAGGCGAGTGGCTTCAGGCCATCCACCTCGACTCTAAGCTCCAGTGAATCGCCGGCGATCAAGACCCGCGACTGAGGTTGCACGATGAACGTGGGCCGCACGAGGGCGTTCAACTGCACGGGCTGGATGAAGGCAGCGCCTATCGAATCACTCACCCGTACAGCGTAAAGACCAGTATTTGCTCCCTGAATGTTTGGCAGGACAAGCGAATGTGCCGTTTCCAATGGGATGGGGGAACCGTTGAAGGTCCATTGGTAGGTCAAATTCCCACGGCCAACCGCGGCCACCGCGAACTTCGCTTCAGCGCCAAGTTTGAGATTCTGGCTCTCGGTGTGGCGCAAAATAGTGGCCGGGCGGAGCACTTTCAAAGTCGCGGGCTCGCTCTCCACCGACCCATTTTCGTTGACTGCCACCACCGAGTATTATCCCGCATCCCGAACGTCGACAGGGTCCAAAACCAACTGGATGTTGGTGCCTGAAGGAACGTTCAATCCATCACGCCGCCACTGATACAACGCCGATCCGCCCCCAGGGCTAGGGTCAATGCTGAGGACAACCCGGGCTCCGCCCACGACGGTTTGGCCCGTCGGCTGAGAGGCGATTGAAGGCACTGCGTTTGAACCCAAATTCTGGGTTGGTGACGGAAGGGCGGCCACCCAATTGGCCGCGTCATCGCCGAAGAGCAAACGTTCCTTCCTTTGGAGGGAAGCGCCTCCGCCGTCTGCGGCAGCCGGCCACGGGGCGGAGTCGCTATAAGTGACGTGGTCGACCCTCACAAAAGAAAAGTCCCCGGCTTCTGTGTCGGCGGGAGTTGGTCTGAACAGGGTGAGGCCCCCTCCCGAATTCTTCATGTCGCCTCGAAAGGGGCCATGCACCGGGACGGACGCGCTAAGGGTCCGTGCAAAAATAACTTCGGATTTTGGCGGGAGCGCTGCCAGGCCAGATGCAAGACGCGAGGAACCCTCCTCCGCCAAGGCTTCGGAGGACAGGAGCGCACCCGCCCGCCGAAGCCTCGGCGAAGGCAGGTCCCCCACGGTGGGGCTGTAACTGACGAGCAACGCGGCAGTTGGCCTGGCACCGCCCCGCCCCGGAGGGCTGGGGCCTCATGACATTGTGGCTTTGTTACTCATTCGTCACAGACCGGGAGGGTATGCTCCTCATTCGTGCCTCGCCATAATGTCATGATTCCGCCAGCAAAGCCCGAATTT
>SYMW01000175.1 GCA_005805305.1 Verrucomicrobiales bacterium | reverse complement strand
TAGGAATGTTTGCGAAAAACACTTCTCCCTTGCGCGCCAGAACCCCCGAGGCAATGCCGTCGAGGATGTTGGTGAACCCGTCCGCGAAAACGGTTGATTTGTCCGCTCTCCCGTCGCCGTTGGTATCCTCGATCAAACGGATCACTTCCGTTTCCACCCCGAGGTCGGCAATCTTGGGACCGAGAAATTTCTTCAACATCCCGAGGCGGTCCTCGTTGTTGCGCGATGCGAGATCGTCTTCCAACCAGGCCATGTAGTGGCGAATGTCGAGCACGCTTGAGCGGTATCGATACGTTTCGGAAGTGTAAATTCGCCCCTGGGCGTCAATCGTGAAAGCCACGGGGTTGGCCAGCATCGGTTCCGCTGCGAAAAGCTCCACCTTGTAGCCGGGAGGGACTCGAAATCGGCGGATGGCTTGTTCGCCCTCGTTGGAGGCGGCCGCCACCTCGGGCCGCGACGCACGGACGTCCGGTTGCAAGGAATTGGGACCCACTTCAGCAGCCGCCGCCGCGCCCGAGATTAAACCGACCGCGAGGAAGAGGGTTCGCGCCACGTTCCATGGAACATAAGGTGACATGCCGCCAGTTTAGAAAGCTCGGGAGAGGAATCAAGCCTCGGCCAATCCGCCCAGCGGCGGGTCACCTCCGGCAGGCCTCGACGAAATGCCTGAAGAAAACCAGGAACTCGGGATGCCTGGCGTAAAGTCGCTCAGGGTGGAACTGCACGGAGCTGAGATAGGGAAACAGACCTCGTTCTCCGGGCTTCAACTCGATCGCCTCCACGATCCCGTCAGGGCTGCTCGCGGTCGCCCGAAAGGGCTTGGCGAGGCGATCGATGGCCTGGTGATGCGAACTGTTCACGCCGAGGGCGTCGCTTCCGAAAATGCGGCGCATTTGAGAATCCGGGCTGAGCCGGGTGTCATGCACAATCTGGTTCTTCAAGTCGAGCCGGCTATGGTTGAGCGCGCCTGGACATTGCGAGGGAATGTCCACGAGCAAAGTGCCGCCAAAAGCCACATTCAAGAGCTGATGCCCGCGGCAAATGCCCAATAGAGGTTTCTTCTGAAGACAGGTTTCCTCAATCAGCATGATCTCAACCAAATCTCGCTGCGGCTCAGTCGGCACCACCGTTTTTCGGAGGCTCCCGGGCAAGCGCGCGCGATACAGCCCGGGGTTGATGTCTTCTCCTCCTGTAAGCAGCACGCCGTCGCAATGCGCGACCGCTTCGCGAACCATGTCCCGGTTGGGAATGCAGGGCAGGATCCACGGAATTCCCCCTGCCGACAGCAGCGCGCCCGGGTACTGATCGGACAAATTACTCGAGCAATCCGAAAACTCCGCGCCATGCTTTTGAACGCAAGGCGTGACAAGAATCACTGGAAGTTTTGCGCGGCGCGTTTTCATTGCAATCCAAGTCATTCCGGGGCGATCACGGTCTCGGGATACTGCTCCAGAAGCGCTTCGAGAACGCGCCGGCTTTCCTCCGGTCTCAACAGACGCCGCGCAACCCGCCTCCGCACGGCGTCGAGGAGCTCGAGCCAATCCTCCAACGGCGGGTGCGGCACGGTCCGCCATTGGTCATACCGCCGTTCCCGCTCATAGAAATTCCACCGCCCCCCGAAATGCCGCGCATACACCTCACGACGGCCGCCCTCAGCCGTCCTTCCCTTCCAGCTAATCTCAGCCTTGTTTGCCATGCCTGACGAGGTGATCCGCAACTTCAGCCCTGTCAAATGGGCAAGTCGACGCTGGCGACGGCCATCGCGGCGATCCCTTCCTCGCGGCCTAGAAAGCCCATCTTCTCGTTCGTGGTGGCTTTGATCCCAACCCGCTTGATGCTGATTCCCAACGCCTGCGCCACATTGGTCTTCATGGCGTCGACATATGGCAAGATTTTCGGACGCTCCGCGATGAGGGTCGCGTCGACATTGACAATGCGCCCCTCTTGAAACGCCACTTGCCGCGCGGCTTCCTGCAAGAAAATCTTGCTGGCGACCCCCCGCCATCGTGGATCGGTGTTTGGAAAAAAATGGCCGATGTCCCCCAGGCCCATGGCTCCAAAAACCGCATCACAGATCGCGTGCATGAGCACATCCGCGTCGGAGTGCCCCGACAATCCTTTCGGGTGCGGGATCTCAACTCCCCCAAGGATGAGCTTGCGGCCCTCAACCAGGGCATGGACGTCATAACCAGTTCCTACGTGCACCATGGCGGCATACTAAATCTCGCAGAGCTGTTTGGCGAGCCACTTCTAGCGACCTCATTCCGATCCACAGTGGAATCCCCGCCATGCTCGGTCAGAATGTCGTTTAGGGAGTCGGCGCCGCGACCGCCTCGTTCTCCCGCGGCCTCAGCCGCGCCAGCGCTTCCGCGGCTTCCGCCCTCACATACTCGCTCGGGTCGTGCATCGCGGTCTCGATGGCCGCCATGACACGCGTGTCCGAGCGGCGCCCAACCCGGCCCAACGCCAGCACCGCATCCGACCTCAGCAAAGGGCTGGCCGCGGAAAGCGCCTCGATCAGCTGCGGCACGGCCTCCGAAATTGAAGGGTCGGCGTGGAACAACATCAGAGCGGCCTGCCGGCGAACCCTCGGATCAGGATCTTTCAGCGCTTGCTTCAATCCGTTTATGGCGCGCCCGGAGGCGGTTCCAATGCTTCCCAGGAGGTTGACGATCACAACCCGGTCACGCGCAAAAGGCGACCCCAAGCCCTCTATCAAAAAGTGCGCGTCGCGGGCCGCGCGCGGACCTGCCACGCTCAGATGCAGGCCCCACTGACAGTATTGGCTTCTCATTCCCGCCGTTTCGGGCAGTGGCATGACACCGCGCAATGCCTCGGGGGCCAGTTCGTAGAATCTCAAATAAATCGACTTCCAAAGCGGATCAGGCCTTTTTGCATGCCAGAGGAGCGCGGGAACAGCCCGCGGACCCATTTCGCGAAAGGCTTCGCGAATACGGGCTTCTTTCATGTCTGGGTTCGCCATCGCTTGGAGCCAATAGCGGAGAGGTTTGCCGTCAAATGCCGGCTCGGAGAAAAGCGCTTCTTCTTGGAACCACCAACCGCCCGCCACGAAGCCGAATATCAAGCCCAAGAACGCAAGCCTCAAGTGATAGCGCGCAGGGGATCTCGAACTCCAAGAACCAAAGGGGCCGGCTGTCTGCTCGGAAGAGAACCCGCTCTTATCTGCCAGATCAGGCATATCGCCCCCAAATCAGGCTCGACAAAGAAAGCCCGCAGACTTCCGTCCTCCCGCCACCGAAACCGAAAGGCCAACGCGTCCGACCTGTCCGCCCCTGATGTTCCCTTCCTGAACGTGTGGTCCGCTCTTTCACGGCCGTCTTATAACGTGCCGGAAAGCGAAATCCAAGCCTCACTTGACACTGCTGCCGGCATCCGAAGGGCAGGAACATTAGCTTCTCTCACCGCCCCCCGCATTCCGAACAACGCGCCACTTTCGGCGCGCCCATCAGTTTTCGACTTGGACCGCGGAAAATGCGTGGACTTTGCCTGGCTGCTCCTTTAGGTGAAAAGACGAACTCAAACATATGATTTCTCGAGTACTGATTCCCCATGATCGGAAACGAAGGCGGAGGACGAGCGATGATGCGCGGCCGGACTTCCATCAAGTTCAGCGAGTGGCCACGACTCCGAAACTTGCTTTAGGCGGCGATTCCCGAAGCAACTTTTGGAAGGGCTTGGCGGCGGCTTTCTGCGGGCTCGTGCTCCTTGGAATGACGGCGTGCAACCAACCGAGCGACACCGCGCAAACTCCGGCGCGATCGGCTCTCCCCGATCTCGCCCCCACCAAAGTCAAGGCCGAGGCCGGGGATTCCGAGGCGGAGAATGCTCTCGGGGAAATCTACGCGGAAGGCAAACAGGTTCGAGGAGATTACGCCGAAGCGGTGAAGTGGTACCGAAAGGCGGCTGAGAAGGGATTTGCAAAGGCTCAATATAATCTTGGAGTCTTGTATGAAATCGGCCAAAGCGTGCCGCTTGACGAAGCCGAGGCGGCCAGGTGGTATCTTAAAGCGGCGGAGCAAGGTCTCGCCGACGCCCAATACAACATCGCGGGCATGTATGGCCTTGGACGAGGCGTGGCCCGCAATCCTAAGGAGGCACTTCGTTATTACAACCTCGCCGCGGCGCAAGGCGACGCGTTGTCTCGTTATAACCTGGCTGAGCGTTATGAACGAGCCAAGGACGTCCCGCAGGACCTGGTGGAGGCTTACAAATGGCACACCCTGGCCGCCGACGCCGGCTTCACGGAAGGCGCCGCCGAAAGGAAAACCTTGGAAAAACAATTGAACGCGCAGCAGCGAGCCGAAGCCAGGAAGCGCGTCGACGAATACCGGGCCAATCATCCCCTGCCTAAACCGTGACGATACAGTTAAATCTTAAAACGGCAGTTGGACATCATGAAGATTTGCAGAAGCCTGGATGAGAAAGGCTTGACGAAGAGGGAGGCATATCCCTTGTGGATCTGGTGAGTGTTTCGGAAAAACTTTATCGCCAGGATCTTGCGAAGATTCGCTGCGGGCAACTGCCGTTCTGATGTGGAATAGTCGCGGCTAAACGGCCTTTACCTTGATCGTCACCGCGTAGAACCCGGATTCCGAAGCGCGATCCACATAGACTTTCAGCACTCTGTCGTTCCCAGCGACAAAAGACTTGTCCGCCACACCTTCCAAAGTGGTGGCGAATTTAGCCACCGCCCAGGGCAAGTCAAAGCGCTCCCGGAACAGGACTTCGTGTTCCGCCCCGGAAGTGGATGGAAACGACAACATCAACCTCGATTTAGCTCCCGCAATCACGCTGGAGCCGGTGACGCTGAAACCCAAATTGGGGATTTCGATGCTCAGCACATCCTGTCCGTCAAACATGATCTGGAATTTTCTCAGCGGATCCGACGCCGGTCCTGAAATGCGGCGTCCGTCGATCGCAAAGCGGGACGCATGGCATGGGCACACAGAGGCGGAAAGCCCCGCGTTGTAAACTCCCACAACGCAGCTTGCGTGCGTGCATTCGGAATCCAACGCATGAAAGACCGAAGCCGATTCGCGGTTGATGAGAATCGGATAATTACCGCCCGCAGGCTGCCCCCCGGACACCCGGTTGATGCCCAGGCGTACCGATCCCGAATTCTTCTGCAGCGCCGGAAAATCCGAGAGGCGGATGTGGAAAACTCCTGAGGGCAGATCCGACTCCGCGATTTGAGCGACCACCGTGCTCAAATTCATCCTGGAGCCAAGGACCGACGTGGCCGCCGCCGCCACAAATTGGCGAACAAACTCGCGCCGTGGGACAAGGTTCGTGGGCTTTATTTTCATTCCAATTTGCTTTTTGTGATGAAGTTCAGACCTCGGAAAGAAAGCGGGGATTCGGCGCCAACAAGTCGCTTCATCGCGGAGACCTCGAGAAGATTCACTTACGCCAACTGCCGTTTTAAGGTTTAAGGCTCAAGGTTCACTGGTCTCGTTCGCTCCGGCATGGGCTCTGATTGGCTCCTGAGTGAACGCACCCTCCCCCGAATCAAGGGCTGCTTTCCACCCTTTAACTGTAATCATGTCATTTAGCCTTCGCGGTCACCTTGATAATGATTGGTTCCGAGTAGACCATCATTGTGACATCCTTCGGTTGCGCCTTTTCTGACGCTTCTTTCGCCACTTTTTTGGCGGCATCGCGGCGCGCCTCCGAGTCCTTCTGCCGTGACTCGGCTTCTTGGGCGGCTTGTTCCAGTTTGAGCCGCGCTTCCTTCTGGTCCTCGGGCGTCTTGGCGACCGCCTCGCGCGCTTCTTTCGCGAGTTTGGCGGCTTCCACCGCTGTTTGTTCCAACTCCTTTGACTTCTGCTCGATTTCCTTGGCGCTCTCAGGGTCGTTGCGGTATTTGCCCTGCGTGGAGCCTTGGAGATGGAACTGATAGGTGCCGGCCGTCAATTTCTGCGCCGCGAGGTCGATCTCCAAAGTCGCGTTGGTGGCCTTCCCATCCAGCTCGAGTTCCTTCAAGTTGTCCAAAGCCGAGATTCCCGCCGCTTTCAGTTTGAGTCCGGACGCCCAATCCGGTGCCCTCACCACTTGGAGGGGAATGGATAACTTCGCTCCCTCGGGTGCCTCTAGCACGCTGTTGGTGGCGCAAACCACGCGGACGGGCTGTGTCTCGGCGCCGCTGACTCCCAAAAAAACGCGGCTCGCGAGTCTCGACACCACCGGCTCAGTGTTGAAATCGGGCACAGCCCAGGTCAAGGTGCCGGCCTTAGCCTCCCTCCGGATCTCACGATCCCCAATCTTGGCGACGCCCAGGACGCGAACAGGTCCAGTCCAGGCGGCGGCGGTCGCAGCCGCCGTCAGGAGCAAGACAGAGGAGGATTTGCCCGCTTCCATCTTTGTTGGCGCAACCGAAACACCAGGGGGCAGCCCTTCCACGCTGAGCTCGATTTCGTTCGCGAACCCGTGGCGGCGGAGCGCGAGAACCCTCAGCGGCATCGTTCCACTGCGCCGGATCAGGTTTGACCATTGGTAGGCCTCGCGAGAATCCGGCTTCGAGGGTGGCGGCGCGAGCGGCGTCACAACGAGGCTGTAATCGGGGGATTCCTTCGAGATCGTGACTCTGTACGTGAGGCTAGCGTCGGCTCTGGAAACGTTGAAGAGATCTTCGACCCGAATCCTATAGCGGCAGTCCTCCTTGGCTTCTACCCTCAATGCAGGATCAGGGGAACTCGTCTTGAATTCCCGGCCGCCCACATTTGTGTCCTGATCGTTGGAGTCGAGAGTTTCCGCCACCGTGTCTCCACCTTGGCCATCCCTCTTAAGCCGCTCAATCAGAAGAAACGGATCTGTCGGATTCCCGAGCCTTTGGGACCAGACCTCAATCCAATACACATCGCCCTTCTTCGCTTCAAACCAAGCCCAGTCCTCATCTCCGTTTGGATAAAATCGGCCCACCCATTCGCAAGGTGGATCTAACCGTTGCGCTTGGGATGCGGTCTCGTTTTGATCCGATTCCACCACGACAGGAGCGGAGGCAAGAATCACTTTGAACGGATTGGAATGTCCTTTGGATGAAAGCCATTGAAGCGTGGCTGAATCCACTGGCGCGTCGGCGATGGATCCCAAAGTGGAGATGGAATGGGTTGTCTGATCGGTGTCTGGAACATCCAACTCCACCGTGACCGCTTCAATCGCGCCCGAATGCTGAGGGCTAGGCCACGGCCTGCTGCCTGGAAGGCTCCGCCCCAACAAAGTGAACGACGCCTTGCCGCCCGCGCGAGCACTCGGAGGGAACACCGAGAACACGACGGGCGTCGTCGCAATCTCAAGCCTGTAGAAGAAATCCTCTCCGCCGCGAAACGTGACATCGTGAATTTCAATCACAAACGTGGTGTCCTCATTCGCTGTGATCTCCAGCGGGTCGTTGAACCGGCGCCTCTTCAATTCGCGCCCTTTGGCATCGCGCAGGATCACGATGGGCTCCAGTTTCGAATCAATCGCGCGTGTTTGCGCCATCACGCAAGCCGCCACCCCTTTCGAGAGGGCAATCCTGAAAAAATCCCGCGCGTTGACGTCGCTTCGACCCACCACAACTGTGTTTATACCGATCGTTTGAGCCGACGCCACGGTGCGGTTGGTCGAGGATTCCAAGGTCTCCGGCAAAGGGCCGACCGCGAACGCCCGAGGATTGGAGATGCCAAACCGGCCGACTGCGCGCGCCTCGTGAACCCCTTGGATCGAGTTTGTGGAAACGGACACAAGGAATTGGTTGGGGACGACGGCCTGGGTCGTCGCGTCGCGTTTTGGAATTGCCTGGATGCCGCCGGTCGAGAAGATGAGGTTGGTGGCTGTGTCGAGGTCCTGACCCGTGATGGTCAGTTCGAAAGTCGATCCTGCCTGACCTCCGGGAGGATATAAGTTCGCGAGCCGAGCCAAAGGCAACTGCGCCAGAGGTAGAGTTATCCCGGCCACCAGGGTCAAGACCATGGCGAGTTGAGTCGATCTCAAATTCCGGCCACGGATGACCGACGAGCCTGGGGCATGAATGAGAACATCAACCTCGTGACCGCGGCGCGGCGTTCCGTCACCGCCGGTCGATCCATCCAAATCCCAACCGCCCCGGACGTCCCGAGGAGTCTGCGCCGCATGTGAGGAATGATTCATCGAGAATCCATGAGTGGATACCAGGGAAAAACGCCGATTCCTCTCCAAAACCGAACACGGTCGCAGGTCGATCAAGCCGCCAAGATCGATGGGGTCGGAGCGCCTGATCATTCAGTGATTGAAAAGGAACTCCTTCGTGTTCAAGAGAGCCCAGATCACATCTTCGTAAGCGCGGCGCTTTGGAATCGTTTCTTCAGGCTTGCCCTCTTTCGATGGGAGCTTTTTCTCCAAGTGGCCGATGGCCACCTTCATTTCCAATGGGTCAGGCTGCCTTGAAAACGCGGCCAAATAAAGCTCCCGGATCTTGGTTTCGTCATCGCGTTTGAAGTCGCCTGCGAGGCTAGCGGCCCGGCCCTTGTCCGCCGCGATCTTTTCCTGGAGATCCTTGGCATTCAAAAGGTGGAGGCTCTGCGCGAGGCTTGCGTCTTGGGAACGTTCGCATTCGCACGAACTGGAAGAGTCGGGACGGCCAAAGACATTCAGAAAATAAACGCTGGCGTTGAAACTGTTGTCTGGCAACTGCACCGCGCGAGTCCCTTCAGGGAGGCCGTCGAATTTTGTTTCGGCACCCGTGATGAGGTGGATCGCGTCGTAAAGCACCTCCGCGTTGATGCGCTTAGGATAATAGCGCGAAAAGTTCTGCTTGTCGTTTGTGTTGAACTCGTTGGGCTCGGAGCTGAGCTGGTACACGGTGGAACCGCAGAGCTTGCGAATCAGCTCCTTCAGGTCGTATTTGGAGGCCACGAAATGGGAAGCGAGCGCGTCCAGAAGCTCCGGATTGCTGGGAGGGTTGGTTTCGCGGATGTCGTCCTCGGGATCCACTAATCCACGGTTGAAGAAGTGTTTCCAGTAACGATTCACCAAGGATTTCGCGAAAAACGGATTGTCAGAAGCGGCCATCCAATCGACCAGCGAATTCCTTGGGTCCTGTTCCGGAGGGAGCTCCAAGGGCGCGTTCCCAAGACCGGCGGGGCGCAGTTCCTCCTTGTTCTTCTTGTTAGTGGCCTTGGCCACGCCGCGCTTATGGAACACCATCTCCTCGCCCGGCTGAGATCCGGGCTTGCGACCGACCTGCGAAAAAAACGCGGAGAAACTGTAATAATCCTGCTGGCTCCACCGTTCGTAGGGATGATGATGGCATTGGGCGCACTGGAGACGCACGCCGAGAAATAACTGCGCGGTGTCTTCCAACTGCGATGTGGAATTCTTGACTTGCCGATACCAGGCCACCGGTGGGTTCCGACCGATATCTCCCGAAGCCGCCAGCACTTCGCGGACGAAAACGTCGTAAGGCTTGTTCGCCAGCAAGCTCTCGCGAATCCAATCATGAAACAAGTAGGTCCCGTGCTTGTGAGTCGCTTCGTTGCGCTTGTTCCGCAGCAGAGCAGCCCATTTGTTCGCGAAATACTCCGCATATTCCGACGAATCGAGGAGCCGCTGAATCACTCGATCACGTTTTTCCGCCGACGTGTCTGACGCAAAAAGAGTCGACTCCTCAATCGTTGGCAAGCGGCCCGCGATGTCGATGGTCACCCGGCGCAGAAAGGTCGGATCATCGCAAACCGAGGAAGGCGGCATTCCGAGTTGTTTCAGTTTCTTGAACACAAGCGAATCGATAAAATTCCGGGCGGGCGGCAGATCGTTCACTTCAGCGCCCAAGGGGATCGTTGCCCTGAAAACAGCGACTTTGCCCTGATACCGCACCATGATCCCCACATCTCCCGGCTGCTGATACAGCTTTACCAGGCCTGAGGCGTCCACCTTGGCCATTTCCTTGTCGTTCGGCTCATAGAGAGAGCTCTGCGTCGCGTCCTCGGAACTTCCGTCCGAGTAATGAGCTATCACCGCCAGTTGCTGCTCGGCGCCGAGCGCCGCCACGCGTTCTTTGGGGAATACTTCGATGCGCGTGACAACTGGATCGGTCGAGTTTCCATACGGCATGCCTTGCGCGATCCATCGCCGAAGCATTCTATAATCCGCCGAATCCGCTTCCAGCCGCTTTCCGCCTCCATGTGGCACCGAAGAGATCGCCTTTTCGAGGAGCAAGCTGTGATCGGGCGCGGCGGGAAACAATCGCCTTCCACGAGACTCACTCACCAAATGTTCGTAGTCCTCCGCGGGCTCAAACCCCAGCAACGAAAGCCGGAATCCATTCTGACCGCCAGATTTTCCGTGGCAGCCCCCGCTGTTGCATCCCGCCTTTGTAAAAATGGGTGCGATCTGATTTGGGAAATTGACCGGCAATGCCTTGTCCGCCCCCACCACTTGGACCGGGATCGTCGCGGAGACGGCCTCTGGGCCAGGTCCGGCGCCGGAACTGGGCACGCTGGCTGTCAGCGTTCCCACGCCATCTTTCAATGGAGTCACCAAGCCGTTTGGCCCGATTTTCAAGAGCCCCCCTTCGGGAGTCGTGAAAACCACGGTCCTCGTCAAGTCCTTGGCCTTTCCGGACGCGTAATGTCCGGTCACGATCAACTGGCGCTGGCTGTCGGCTCCGCGAAGCTGTAACATTGAACCGGTGGAGGAGGGGACGCCGGCATAAATCTCAAGACTCTTGAGACTTTCCGCCGATGGAGACTCGCCCCGCGCCAAGTGCGGAGTTGACAACACGAGAAGCACGGCGAAGACCACCCTACGGAGGCCTGTGGGCGCGATCGCCCGGATTAGGCGGAAGGAATTTGAAGAATGGTATGCCATTGAAGAGAGGAGTTCTTTAAATGAGTTCTTTCATCGGTAGTTGGCCGTCCACGAGAAATTGAGGCCTGCCTGAATGATCCGGCAGCGTCACTTTGCTAACATCGATGCCGAGATTGTGGTAGAGCGTGGCAAAGACTTCCCCAAATTGCACCGGGCGATCCGCCGGCTCGCCGCCCATGCGGTCGGTGGAGCCAATCACCTGGCCGTGTTTCATGCCGCCACAAGCCAGAAGCGCAGCCGAGACACGAGGCCAAGGATCGCGCCCCGCGTCCTTGTTGATCTTGGGCGAACGGCCGAACTCACCCCAAACGATCACGGAGACCTCTTTATCCAAGCCTCGATCGTGCAAATCTTCAACCAGCGCGCTGACCCCCTGATCCAACAAGGGCAGATCAGCTCGCGCGTTCTGATAGTTGTTCCCATGGTAATCCCAAAACCCGAAAGCAACGGTCACGCAGCGGGCGCCCGCTTCGACGAGCCGGCGAGCCACGAGAAATTGCTCTGTCAGCATCGGCGCCGCATCCCCATGCACGCGGGGATCTCCCTTGCCGAACCGTTCGATCACCCTTTTGTCCTCCTTTTGAAAATCGAGCGCCTCGAGAAGCTTGCTGGAGGTGAGCATGCCAAACGCTTGTTGATTGAAGGAATCCAAGCCTTCCATCAGCCCGCTCGAATCCAATTCGCGCCGCAGGGTGTCAAAACTCGTCAGCAGCGATCGGCGATCCGCCAAACGCTCGGCGGTCACACCATTCAACACCATGTCGGATTTTCCGTCGCCTGCGGGTCGAAACGAACGATTTGAAACCCCCAAATAGCCCGGTCCGGACGCGTTGTAAGGACGGTGTTGCATCGTTGGCTCCAAACCAACGAAAGGTGGTATGCTGGGATCCTGAGCGCCTAAGACCCGCGAAACAACAGAACCAAACGCGGGCCACCCGCCCGGAGGCTGGTTGCGCTTGGTGCGCCCCGTCATGCACATAAAATCCGAGTGGTCATCCACGGCGTCCGATATGGATCGAATCAGGGTCAACTTGTCCGTGATGGCAGCGATGCGAGGCAGCAACTCGCAAACCTGGATTCCGGGCACCCTGGTGGGGATGGGCTTGAATTCGCCTCGGATCTCCAGAGGCGCATCCATCTTCAAATCGAACGTGTCCTGGTGTGGCGGCCCGCCAGGAAGATAAATCATGATCACCGATTTATGCGACCGGCGAATCCCGGACCCGCTTTCCGCCTGAAGCAATTGGGCCAGATTCAAACCGCCCAGACCCAACGCGCCTACTTTGAGAAAATTGCGCCGCGACACTCCGTCGCAGAATCGGTGGCGTTGTCCGTGGATCGTCAGCATGCAAAAGGGTATTCGACGATCAACCTACCAGTTCCTTCATTGGCTGCCACCCATCCACGAGAAATTGCGGCCGACCCGACAAATCCGGGAGTGTGACCTTGGAGACATCGATCCCTAAATTGTGGTAAAGCGTCGCAAACACCTCGCCGAACTGAACTGGACGCTCGACGGCTTCGCCCCCGAGGCGATCGGTGGCGCCGATGACCTGTCCGTGTCTCATCCCGCCACCCGCCAGCAGCGCGCAGGAAACCCGGGGCCAATGATCCCGCCCGCCGTCTTTGTTGATTTTGGGCGTGCGCCCAAATTCGCCCCAAACCACGACTGACACGTCCTTATCAAGACCGCGCTCGTGAAGATCCGTGACCAACGCGCTGAGCCCCTGGTCGAACAGCGGCAAGTCCTGGCGGAGCGCGCCAAAGTTGTCGCCATGATGGTCCCATCGGCTGAAGGCCAGCGTCACGCACCGAGTCCCGGCTTCGACCAACCGTCGCGCCATCAAGAATTGTTCCATCAGTTTGGGACCGCCGTCGTCCCGATTCTTGGGGTCGCCTTTCCCATACATCTCCCGAACGCGTGGATCCTCCCGTCCAATGTCAAGCGCCTCCAACAATTTGCTCGATGTCAGCATGCCAAAGGCCTGCTCGTTGAAGACATCCAGGCCTTCCATGAGCCCGCTGCCGTCAACGTCCCGTCGGAAGCGATCGAAGCTGGCCAACAGTTGCTTGCGATCGGAAAGCCGATCCAGCGACGACCCATTCAAAGTCAGATCGCCCATTCCGGCGCCATTTGGCTTGAAGGGAGCGTGCCCCACGCCCAAAAATCCGGGCGTGCCGGCGTCGGACCAAGGCACATGCCCCATCGCTGGCGAGAGTCCGACAAATGGTGGCACAGAACGGTCGACGGATCCCCCCAGCTTGGAAAGCACAGAACCAAGGCAAGGCCAGCCGCCTTGAGGGGCGTTTTTCTGATGGCGGCCGCTGAGGCACTGGAACGCGTAGTGGTTGTCCTCGGCCCCCACCATCGACCGGATCACGGTCATTTTGTCCATCAACCGGGCGATCTTGGGAAGGTGCTCGCAAATCTGCACTCCCGGAACGCTGGTGCTGATGGGCTTGAATTCGCCACGAATCTCCGAGGGAGCGTCCATCTTCAGATCCACCATATCTTGGTGCGATGGGCCGCCCGGCAAGAATATCATGATCACTGACTTATGGCGCTGGCGCTGACCCGAGATGCTTTCGGCACGCAGAAGTTGGGGGAGTGTCAAACCACCCAACCCGAGCGCTCCAATCCTCAAAAAATTGCGTCTGGAGAGGCCATCGCAAAATCGGCTTGAATTACCATGAATAGTCAGCATAAGCGGCGACAAGGGACCGACTCCAATGAGCTTCGGGCTGATTTCTGGCTGGCTCGCGCGAGCTTTTTGGAGATGTTGATTTAAGTTTAGAATCGTCCTGCCGCTTTTGGATGTCAAGCCTTGGAAAAAAACAAGTTCAGTCCTCAGAATCTCTGAGGCCAATTGCGCGAAGGAATGGAGTGTTCGTTTCCCGCAAAACAGGCCCTCTCCCCTCGCCTCTCGCATCCGATGAGGCGAGTGATCTGGGTTCATGGAGCACATAAATCTTGAACCTTAAACCTTGAAACGGCGGCTGCCCATGGTGCAGATTTGCAAAAGCCTGGATGGGAGAGATTTGACTCCGTAGAGCCGGGCTTGCTTTCCACCACGTTATCAATCGCCTCCGCCCGTTCGCTTCCGAGGAAATTTCGAGGTTCGAGACGACCCTCCCAATTGAAAGTCCACAGAGTGACGTTTTCCTACGCATATCTCCGTATCCCACTATAAACAGTGAGGAACCGAGGGAGGCCTATCCCTTGTGGATCTGGCGAGTGATTCGGAAAAACTTTATCGCCAGGATCTTGCGATGATTCGCCTGGGGCAGCTGCCGTTTTAAGGTTTACCGGAGTTGGGCTGCCCAATCAGTTGCAACGGCTGCGCGGACAAGAATGTCATGATGGAATCCCCATGCCTCAGGCACTTCACTTCCTCCCAAGCGGAGGGGAACTCGAGTCGATCCCTTTTCGCATGCCCGAGAACGAACAATCCATCGGGATTCAACAATTTGGGGAGGTTGGAGTCATCGAGTAATTTCTGCGAGTCCGAACGCGAACGTTGGCCCACGTTCTTATCGCCAAAAGGCGGATCGGCGAAGATCAGGTCGAAGCGGTCGCCTCTTGCAACGAGCGCGGGGAGCGCGCTGAAGACGTCTTTAACCCAAACCGACAATGAATGGCCAGGCAACTCCAGAGCTTCGAAATTCTCGCGAATCCCGTGCGCATGCCTCCTGGAAAGCTCCACGCAAACCGCGTGCCTGGCGCCACGGCTGAGACTCTCGAGGCACAGCGCCCCGGTCCCTCCGAACAATTCCAAAACGCCGGCTCCGTGGACCTTCGGCCCCAAGCTATTGAAAACTGCTTGGCGGACAAGATCGGGCGTGGGCCGCACGGCGAATCCTTTGGGTGCTTTGAGACTTCGCCTCGCCGCCATGCCGCCGATGATCCGCATGAGCGATTCTTGAGGTGGCCTCAAGCCGCTGACGAGCTAAATCGAGATCCCTGATGAGTGCGACCGATGGAAGGAAAATGAATCGAATCATGAAAATGGTCACACCTGAGGATTTCTTGGGTAATTCGTGATAAAGAATGGACCTTAAACGGGAGTGGAGCCTCCTGAAGTTTTCCAAAATCCTGGATGATAGAGGTTTAACGAAGAGGGGGCATATCCCTTGTGGATCCGGTGAATGATTCGAAAAAAAACGTCCCCGGGGACAGACAATTAGTTGAAGAAAGAACTTGAGCGGAGCGGGAGAGTTTGATTAAAGAGGGATGTGAGGCAAG
>SYMW01000174.1 GCA_005805305.1 Verrucomicrobiales bacterium | reverse complement strand
GTTGGATACGCCGCTCACCTTCACCGTTCCGACCAAGAAGGACGAGACTCGTCCGCTTCGGGCCTGGTTGGATCCGATGATTACGGAATCCGACAATCGCGCCACGCAGGCGCTGCTCCAACTTTTGCACCGGCACTCCCGCATCGAAACGATGAATAGGGAGTATCGGGAACTGGGGTTGCAGACGTTGCAGATCAATGGCACACGGGCCGAGGATGGCCGAAACTGGCAAACGGATCGGATTCACATGACCGCCTTCGATACGGCGCGGCTGTTGCTGTTGATCGAAGGTCCGCCCGGTGAAATTTGGCGCGCTCCCGACGGTCGAGCCGTCACAGCGGGATTTCTCAGCGAACCAAGCCGGGCGCTTCTCAAGAAGCTGCTGGCCGAGCAAGGGCTGAACGAAGCGTTGTCCACCGCCAACTTGGCTGGAGTGCGTCATGTGCGACCGGGCATTCCCTCGCAGGTTGCGGCGCGTTGGATCAATCCCACAAATGGCATTGTTTTGGTGGCCGGCGTGAATTTCGGAGTCGATGTCCGGCCTGGCAATGCCGCGGCGGAAGTCACGTTCGCGCACAAGGCCGGCCTCACCTACAACTACGCGTCGGACGCGGGAATCGTGACGTCGCTGCCGGGCAAACCGTTTCGGCGCTACATCATCGCGTTTCTCAGCAACCTCGGCTATCGCTACGTGGACGAGGCTTTTGCGGATCGGACGAAGGGACCCTACGCCGATCCGGTCAGTCCGATCAGCTACACGCAACGCATCCCCGCCCTGGCCCGGGCCATCGACGACGCCATTCGTGAGGGGCGCTGAACACCCATCGCCACGAAATTTGGCTGGGCATGGGGTTCGGGTGTTCGTAGGGTCCGAGCATGTTTCACCGAGGTTCGTCGTCCGCTTCGCGCCGGCACTTTCTGGCCGCCGCCGGGAGGGTCATGCCCTGCCCCTTTCAATCGACAAGCTATGAACCATAAAACGGCAGTCGCCCCTGTTGAATCGTCGCAAGATCGGTAAAGGATATGCCTCGCTCTTCGTCAAACTTTTCTCATCCAGGTTTTTGCAAATCTCCACGAGGTACAACTGCCGTTTTAAGGATGAGGATCCGACGAATCATTTGGATGATTGCGGCCTCGACAGCGGCTGTTTCTGCTCGCGGGGATTTCTATGTGTCGCCGAAAGGATCGGACTCCAATCCCGGAACGAAGGGCAAACCCTTCGCCACATTGGAGCGGGCCCGCGAGGCCGTGCGGGCGCGCGAGGAGGCCAGCGGAGAAGTCACAGTCTGGCTTCGCGGGGGCGATTATCTGCGAACCCATGCGCTCGAGTTATCCGCGGCAGATTCTGGCAGCGCCGGTGCGCCGGTGGTCTGGAGCGCGTATCGAAACGAACGGGTTCGATTGCTCGGAGGACAGGTCCTGACCGGATTCGAGGCGCTGACGGATGGGGGTGTCCTGTCCCGGCTCGACGAGTCAACCCACGGTCGCGTCCTGCAGGTGGATCTCCGGCGCCTTGGGATCAACGGCTTCGGGGAAATGAAATCGCGCGGCTTTGCGCGTCCGACCACGCCTTCGCATTGCGAACTGTTCTTCAACCACCGGCCGATGACGCTGGCCCGGTGGCCGAACGAAGGCGCGTCGGAGAAGATCTCGGGCTTTCCGAAAGGCCTTGGCAGGGACGACGATCACGGGGGCAGCATCGGGGACCTTCCCGGCGGATTTCTCTTTTCAGGCGATCGCCCGCGGCGCTGGCGCGACACGAGTGATCTGTGGGTGCACGGCTACTGGGCCTACGATTGGGCGAATTCCTACGAGCGCGTCGCGAAGCTTGATCTGGATCGGCGCTTCATCCAGACCGCGCCCCCGCACGGGCTCTATGGTTTCCGGGCAGGGCAGCGATTCCATTTTCTAAATGTGCTGGAGGAACTCGATCAGCCCGGGGAATGGTTTCTGGATCGCGCGACAGGACGGCTCTACTTCTGGCCGCCCGCGCCCATCGGTTCCGGCGAGGCGCTTCTTTCGTTGCTCGATCAACCAATGGTTCGGATGACCGGTGCCGCTTTCGTCACGCTGCGCGGCCTCATCATTGAAGCCACCCGCGGGAACGGCATCGAGATCAGCGGAGGCCATGGCAACCGCGTCGAAGGCTGTCTGCTGCGGAACTTGGGCAACGGAGGCGTCAGCATCAGCGGCGGGACCAACCACGGCGTGGCCGGTTGCGACATTTTTGAAACGGGCGACGGCGGCGTGTCGCTCAGTGGCGGCGATCGGCAAACGCTGGCGCCGGGTGGACACTTCGTCGAGAACTGCCACTTCCAGCGACAGGGCCGCTGGTCCAAGTGCTACGTGCCGGGGGTGATGATGAGCGGCGTGGGCCAGCGCGCGTCGCATAACTTGATTCAGGAGCATCCCCACTGCGCGATTCTCTTCAACGGCAACGATCATCTCATCGAATTCAACGACATCCACCACATCGCGCTGGAAACCGGAGACGTCGGCGCGATCTACACAGGCCGAGACTATTCCTTCCGGGGAAACCGCATTCGTCACAACTACATTCACGAGACGGGCGGCGTCGGCATGGGCTCGATGGGTGTGTATATGGACGACTGCGTGAGTGGCACGGAGATTTACGGGAACGTTTTCTACAAGGTCCATTGGGCGATGTTCATCGGCGGCGGCCGGGACCATCGCGTGGAGAACAATCTGTTCGTCGATTGCGATCCAGCCGTGAGGGCGGACGGCCGAGGGCTGGATCGATCCCCGGTCTGGCGCAACATGGTCAACGATTACATGCGCCAGCAGCTCGCGGCCGTGCCAGCCGCGCTCTATCGCGAACGTTATCCGGCAATGAAATCGCTCGATGCTTTCTACGGTCCCCCGGGCGGCCCCGCGATCACCGGCGACGCTTTCGCCGGAGTGCCGCCCGGGGGCAATTCCATCGTGCGGAATGTCTGCTATGGAAAGTGGCTCGACACAGGCTGGCACGCGAAACAGGAGGACTTTGAGGTGCGGGATAACTTCACCGCCCAAGACCCCAGCGTGGTTGTCTCCACCGCAGGCCGATTCAAGCTGCCGAAAGATTCCCCTGCCTGGAAACTCGGTTTCCGTCCCATCCCCTTCGAGCAAATCGGACTGCGCCACGATGCGACGAGGCGGCGTCTGGCCAAGGTGCGCTGATCGAAGAGGTTGCAAACGGCTCCCATGGGCTAACCTCTTCACTCCTTCAGGCTCAATGCTTCTGTCCGATCGCAACGGCGATGAAACCGGCCAAGGTTCAGACCTCAGAATTTCTGAGGCAATTTGTGAAAAAGAATTGAGTGTTCGTTTCCCGCAAGACAACCCCTAGCCCTATCGGATGGGGCGCGGGAGCGGGTTGCCGTGAGGATTTCCAGGAAATGGAAGACGATTTGTTGGCAGCGCATCCCCCCTTCTTTTCTTAGGTCTGAGGCCGAGCCTTAAAACGGCAGTTGAACATCGTGGAGATTTGGAAAAACCTGGATAAGACAGGCTTCCCGGAGCGGGAGGCATATTCCTGGCGGATCTGGTGAGCGATTCGGAAAATTTTATCGCCAGGATCTTGCGAAGATTCGCTCTGAGCAACTGCCGTTTTAAGGTTCAAGACCAGGACCAGACGCGCAGCAGGTTTTTCCCGAAGATCCGATCTGCGGAGAATTCGGTCTCGCCACGCTTGGGGAGATCCTTCAAGCTACCACCATGATTCACTCACGTTACCGCCTTGTGGCGCTTGCGTTGTCTATCGGTCTCATTTTCCACGCGGAAGCTCAACAACCCGGCCCGGCTCAACGCGTTCTGGGAGCTGACGATTCCATAGGCAAACTCGCCATCGTCCCCAAGGATGGAAGTGTGCAGTGGGAAACCAAGGTCACGGCCATCCATGACGCCTGGGTTCTGCCGAATGTTAACATCCTCTGCGAACAGGGTTCGACGCACCTCTTTGAAGCCGCTCCCAAGAAAGAAGTCGTCTGGACGATCAAAGGTTGAAGAATTTCGGGACCTCCATGACCGTCCAAATGGTGTTGACGTTCAAACACTGAAGGATTGCCGAGGCGATTCCGCTGAAATCCCAGAAATGTCCGACTCACTCACAAAGGTATGGATCGCTGACCCGCGTGCTCAACTCACGGCGCGCGGCGACTGGAGCCCCATCAAGACCGGCTGCTCTGAGAAACAAAGACTCCTCCTTCATCGGTCTAGGTTTTACTTTCTGGCTTTGATCCAATCGCTCGCTCTGGCAGGCACGATCAGTTCCTCTCGCGCTCAGTCTGATCCGATCCAGTTCTTCGAAACCAAGATCCGTCCCCTCCTCGCGGATCACTGTTACTCCTGCCACAGCGCAAAGGCGGAGAAGGTGAAGGGACACCTCCAGGTCGACTCCCTCGAGAGCCTCCTTCAAGGCGGAGATTCAGGCCCAGCTCTGGTCCCCGGCGACCCGGAGAAAAGCTTAATCATCAAGGCCATACTTTATCGCGATCCCGACCTCCAAATGCCACCCAAAGGCAAGAAACTGTCTGACCGCCAAATCGCTGACCTGTCTCAATGGATCGAAACGGGCGCTCCATGGCCCCGCACAGACGCTTCTGCTACTCGCGCCCAGCGATCTGCGCAGTCAATCTCCGATCAAGATCGTTTGTGGTGGTCCTTCCAGCCCTTCCAACGCCCGCCCATTTCCTCCTCATCCTCAAATCAAACCTTTCATCCCATCGACGTCCTTCTCCAGGCGAAACGAACCTCCCAGGGACTCCAGCCAAATCCTCAGGCCACTCGACGTGAACTCATCCGGCGTGCCTATTTCAACCTCATCGGTCTCCCGCCTTCCCCAGCAGAAGTCGCCGCCTTCGAACAAAACATCTCACCCAACGCTTGGCCGAAACTCATCGATCATCTCCTCTCCTTACCCCAATATGGCGAACGATGGGGACGACACTGGCTTGACGTCGCCCGCTTCGCTCAAAGCAATGGTTACGAGCGCGATGGTGAAAAGCCCGAGATCTGGCGCTACCGCGACTACGTCATCAAAGCCTTCAACCAGGACAAACCTTACGATCAATTTATTAAGGAACAGCTGGCTGGCGACGAACTCGCTCCCTTCAGCCCTGATGCTCTGATCGCCACCGGCTTCCAGCGATTAATGGTTCGCGATGATGAGCCCGACGATAAGCGAATGGCCGAGTTCGATGAACTCGATGACGTCCTGTCCACGACCGGATCCGCCTTTCTAGGTCTCACGATTGGATGCGCCCGCTGCCACGACCACAAGTTCGATCCTATCCCCCAAGCCGATTACTACTCCCTGCTTAGTTTCTTCCGCAATGTCACTCTCAGCGAAGGGGCCAATCAAAACCTCGAATCCCCAAACTATGTCCCAATCGCAAATCTGGACCAGGTTGCGGCCTGGCGACAACAGCACGAGATCAAGCTCAAAGCGCTTAAGGACCAACTCGACGCTGAAAAAGATGAGGCGACCAGAAAAACAATCTCGCAACAACTCGATTCAACCAAGAAGCAAAGACCCCCATTCGAATTCGCATTGGCAGTTCGCGAACGTGGCGCTACTCCTCCCCCTACTCATCTGCTCATTCGAGGTAACGCCGGAAGTCCCGGCCCGGAGGTTCAACCCGCTTTTCTATCAGTTCTGAACTCGTCCAAACCGAGTTGGACAACTCGAACGAATTTGAACGTCAGCTCCGGACGACGGCTCGCTCTCGCTGAGTGGATTGCGTCTCCGACCAATCCGCTCACCGCTCGCGTCATCGTCAATCGCATCTGGCAACATCACTTCGGGCGAGGTCTCGCAACAACCACTTCCGATTTCGGTAAGGCAGGATCTCCCCCAACCCATCCGGAGCTGCTGGACTGGCTGGCGGCTGAGTTTGTCGAACACGGCTGGTCTATCAAGAAAATGCATAGGACCATCATGCTTTCCCAAGCCTACCAGATGTCTTCGCGAAACGATCACCCGAGCGCCAATCAGATCGATCCGGGAAACCAATGGCTCTGGCGCCAGAATTTGCGGAGACTCGAATCCGAAGCCATCCGCGACAACCTCCTTGCAATCAGCGGTCAACTCAATCTCCAGAGCGGTGGCCGTGGCTACTTCCCGCGGCTCAGCGGCGAGGTTCTCGCCGGACAGTCGCGCCCAGGACAGGATTGGGACTTGTCCAATACCAACGAACTCACACGACGCAGTGTCTACGCTTACGTGCGCCGAACGATGGCGGTTCCAATGCTCGAAGTCTTCGACTACAGCAATACGACCTCGCCACTCTCGGAACGTTCGATCACAACGGTTGCTCCACAAGCCCTCCTCCTGCTCAACGACGATTTTGTCCAGCAACAAGCGATCGCCCTGTCCCACCGGATCCAACGTGAAACAGGCACAGCCGCCGATCGTTTCATTCAACAAGGTTTTCTTCTCGCGTTAGGGCGTTCACCCACGCTCACGGAACTCCAAACCTCACAACAGTTCATTCGACGCCAGAACGAAAGCTTCAAACAACTCACCTCCCGATTGATCTTTCGCCCCTCCGTCCCCACTTCCTTGTCCGAGAATTACATGGGAAAGCTCAAGCCAAACGACTATTTGTCCGGTCCTCCCTCCGGTTGGACCTATCACATGGGACGCTGGTCTTCGGCCTACGAAGGCATCCGAAGCGTCGAGAATCACCAAGGCCCTTTCGCACTTGCCCCCATCCAGCCGTTCGTCGATGGACTCGTCCAAGCATCCCTGACACTTCATCACGCAAATGAGTCAGCCTCGCTCCTCCTTCGATCCACCGCCGCCAACCATGTCCTCAAAGGTTACGAACTGGCTCTGGATCCAAGAGCTCAAAAACTCATTCTTCGCCGTCACCACCGCGATCTCGTAACGCTCGCGGAGATTACAACAACGCTGCCCACTGCCCAACCCATTCACATCAAAGCCCAGCTCAATGCCCAAAATATTCGAGTCTGGCTTAACCACCACCCAACCCCAATTTTCAACCTCACAGACGCCGATCCCCTCCTGAATCCAGGCCAAATCGGAGCGACTACCTCCGGAGCCGCTGTCAGCATCGATCATCTGACGATCGAACCTCTTGGAGCACAAGCCGCGACTCTCCAGGATTCGACCTTGCCCAATTCAACTGAACGCGCTTTCCAGGCGTTTTGCTTGCTTCTTCTGAATTTGAACGAAGTAGCCTACGTCGACTAATTGTGAATCACCCATTCACCCATAGAAAACTCTGCTCAGGAACTCGGCGAGAATTCCTATGGCAAATGGGGGCTGGGTTCACCGGCCTCGCTCTCACCGGGTTGTTGGACCAGGATGGCTTCTTCGCCCCCAAAGCGACTGCGTCCTCCTCAAGCCCCAACCCCATGCTCCCGCGTGTGGCTCACCTGCCCAAACGCGCAAAGTGTTGTATCTTCCTCTTTATGTATGGAGGCCCATCTCAGATGGATCTCTTCGACTACAAGCCCGAACTGCAAAAACGCTCCGGACAAACCGCTAATTTGGAGCAAAGACGCCGCAGCGTAGGCGCCGGAAAGCTTCTGGGCACCAAACGTATCTTTAAACAGCATGGCCAGTCAGGCCAGTGGTGCTCCGATGCCCTCCCCCACCTCGCCAAACACATGGACAAATTGGCGGTCATCAAGTCCCTCTACTCCGATAGTTTCGCCCACGGGTCTGCGATGCTCCAAATGAACAGCGGGAGAATCATCCAAGGATATCCGTCGATTGGATCTTGGCTCAGTTACGGCTTAGGTTCCATGAACCAGAATTTGCCAGGCTATGTCGTGATGCTCGACCCACGCGGTGGGCCGATCAGCGGCGCGGCCAATTGGTCGAGCGGGTTTATGCCCGCCGCTTACCAAGGCACGGTCTTCCGTGCCAGCGGTCAGCCCATCCTGCATTTGGACTCCGCATCCGGGCTGACAGGCCCCATGCAGCGCGACCTCATCAGCACCGCCAACGCGCTCAACGCAGAACACCTCGCTCAACGCCCAGGCTACTCCGAACTCCAGGCTCGCATCACCAGTTACGAACTCGCTTTCCAACTCCAAGCCACTGCCCCGGAAGCCCTCGATCTATCTTCAGAATCCGAGTCCACACGTGAACAATACGGAATCAACGACCCCAAGGGCACTCACCCCATCGCTCTAGGTCCCGCACCCTTCGGACGCCAATGCCTCGTCGCTAGACGCCTCGTCGAACGCGGTGTTCGCTT
The DNA here is from genome assembly GCA_005805305.1 of Verrucomicrobiales bacterium. Lineage (GTDB taxonomy): Bacteria > Verrucomicrobiota > Verrucomicrobiia > Limisphaerales > F1-80-MAGS106 > F1-80-MAGS106. The sequence goes on along the minus strand of SYMW01000174.1, from coordinate 3,590 downwards.
TATCCAGATTTATCACGGCGGCGGTCATCAACAGCAAAACTGGGATGCTCACAACGGTGTGGAGGAAAACCTCACCATCCATTGCCCCGAAATTGATAAACCCATCTCCGCACTGCTCGCTGATTTGGACCAACGCGGGATGCTGGATGAAACGCTCGTCGTTTGGGGAGGCGAGTTTGGAAGACAAGCCTTGGTCCAAGGCAATTCAGACGGGCGCGATCACAACCCAAAGGGATTCACCTATTGGTTGGCCGGCGGCGGAGTGAAAGCAGGGGCCAGCTATGGAGAAACCGATGAACTAGGGCACGAGGCAGCTGTGGACAAACATCACATCCGAGACCTTCACGCCACGATCCTTCATTTGATGGGATTGGATTGCCACAAGCTAACGTATTTCTATGGGGGGTTGGACCAGAAATTGACAGGAGTTGTTGACCCAGAAGTGATTAAGGGAATGCTTTCGAAAGGCTAGAGCTCGAGGGTATGGAATCCGGTCGAGAAATTGGCCGAGAACTCAGCCCACAAAAGACTGCAACCTCCGCGAGGCTCTGGGAAAGAAGGGATGGTTGGAGAGACTCCTGTGATGGCTGGGACCGCGAAATGATGCTGGCAACGCTCTAGCAAACCGTGGAAAAGACCGGTTTTGTTGTTTGTGAGTTGCGGTTGACAACAAACACCACAGGTAATGCCCCTCGCTCAGTTCTCCCGGAGGTCAATCGCCACTTCCTTCTCGAAGTGCTTTTTCCCGCCCCCTTCAAGGGCGACTTCGATGGTGGTCTTTACCGTGAATTTTGGGAGGCCACCGGGTAGTTTTGGGAGCTCATGGATGAGGCGGGAACTCACCGCGTCTTTCAGGAGTTTGGTGGTCCCGACTACCAGGGAGCGAGTGTTGAGTGGCTTGCGGCTCGTGAATCGGGGGCCGGAGACCGCAACGCCGTTGACGGGCTTCTGGCCAAAGCCCACGCCCTGCAGTTTCCCACTGTCACCGATGGCACCAAAGAAGTTCGCGCCGCCCGTGAATTGGAGCACCCCAGTAATGGGATGTTTCCGCGGCTCGCCGACGGCCACCCACTCCTGCACCACCACGTGGATCTCATTGCAGTCGATGATTTCCTTGCCTCGCTCCCCCACAAGACGCTCGATGGTAATGCTGGAACAGCGTGAGTTGAGATCGACCGTCTCCTCCGTCATCCCGCCCGGCTCAGCAGCCAGATTTGCGATCATTCCCAGGTGGCGCTCCTCACATCCCTCCATGGAAATGGCCGAGCCGCCTGCGGGTTTGAGTGTCAGGATCGGCACCTGGACTTTGCGGGAGTCCGCGAGCCAGAACATATCGGAGGCCTTCCCGGCGCCCAACAACATGCCGCCCTCCAGACCTCAGTCACCCCTTTCATTCCGCCCGTCGAACATCACGGGAAAACCTTTTGTCGCCGCCGTGCCAAAAATGAGCACGCGGACGTTGTTCTTCTGGTTGTAAATCAAAACGCTGAACGGATGATACGTGCCGGCCTTGGAGAGCAGCAATTCTGCCCATGAACCTGTCAGGTTCATGGGCGCAATGCGCGTACAAAAATTCGGGGAAGTCTCATTATGAGCGCGGCTGTGTGCGAAGCATCAGCCGCAGCGCGTTCACCCGCCTCAAACCCTGCGACTGGTCCTGTGGACACAGTCGCGCTCCGATCAAAATGAGACTGGATTCTGCGGGTCCCCAGTTGACGCTTCTCCCATCTGCGGCTAGAACAACAGTCACTCTCATGAGCACAAAAATTCGTTACGGCATGATCGGCGGCGGACGGGGCGCATTCATCGGTGCGGTACACCGCATCGCGGCGGCCCTGGACCAGCAGGTGGAACTCGTCTGCGGCGCTTTTTCGTCCGACCCGGAGAAATCCAAGGCTTCGGGCGCCGACCTCTTCCTTCCGGCCAGTCGTTGCTACGGCAGTTACGCCGAGATGATCACCGCCGAGGCCGGACTGCCCGCCGATCAACGAATGGATTTTGTGGCCATCGTGACCCCGAATCACGTGCATTTCCCGCCGGCCAAGCTGGCCTTGGAGAACGGCTTCCACGTTTTGAGCGACAAACCCGCCACCTTCGACCTCGCCGAAGCCAAGGAACTTCAGAAGCTGGTCAAGAAAACCGGCCTGCTCTACGGACTGACCCATAACTACACCGGCTACCCGTTGGTGAAGGAAGCCCGCGAGCTCGTCGCCACCGGCAAGCTCGGCAAGATCCGTAAAGTGGTCGTCGAATACCCCCAAGGCTGGCTGGCCACCCGGTTGGAGGAATCCGGCCAGAAACAAGCCGCCTGGCGCACCGATCCCAAACGCTCCGGCGCAGCGGGCAGTATTGGCGACATCGGCACCCACGCCGAAAACCTCGCCGAATACATCTCCGGTTTGCAGATTTCCGAACTCGCGGCGGACCTCACGTCCTTCGTCAAAGGCCGCCAGCTCGATGACGACGGCAACGTGTTGCTCCGGTTCAAGGGCGGCGCCAAGGGTCTGCTCCACTGCTCGCAAATCAGCGTCGGTGAGGAAAACAACCTGAACATCCGCGTCTATGGGGAAAAGGGCGGCCTCGAGTGGCACCAAAAGGAACCTAATACACTACTGGTGAAATGGATGGACCAGCCGATGCAAGTGTATCGTACGGCCAACGGCTACCTTTGTGCCGCCGCCAAGGCCGCCGGCCGTACCCCCCCCGCTCATCCGGAAGGTTATCTCGAAGCATTCGCCAACATTTACAAACACTTCGCACTCGCCATAAGAGCCCGCGTCGAAGGCCGCAAACTCGCCAAAGACGACTTCGCGAATGACTATCCAAAGATCGAAGACGGCGTCCGCGGCATGGCCTTCATCGAAGCGGTGGTGAAGTCGTCCAAGGCCAACGCCGCCTGGACCAAGCTCGAAGTGTAGGGGCGGAAAGCGCCGCAGCCCGGGGTGCCGAAGGACATCCAAAATCGACCTTCGGCGCGCGTGGGGATGGCCATCATCCCCCCCGACGACCCTCGGTCGGTTGATGTGATGGCACCGCTTTCCCAAGTTCGACCTATCATGGACCTATCATCTTCCGTCCACCGGTCAGAATTTCTTCAATTACCCGGACCCGACGCCAATGACCTCCGGGCAAATCAGTGAGCGGGTAGCGATGATAGATCAATTGCTGGGAACGGCGCGGGAGCCGTAGGCCGCGGCGGCTCTCCAAAAGGCTCTTCAAGCAGCATGCCGACCACCTCCTCCAAATTCCGCTTCAACTCATCCAATGACGCTCCCTGCGTGTGCGCGCCTGAAAATCCCGGAACGTACCCGACATACAGCCCCGTGTCCGGACACTTCTCAACAACTGCCGTGAATGACTTCATTGCAAGACCCTATGCCGTCCGAGTGCGCGAGTCAAAGCCGACGAATGATCGCTGACTCCACTGGCCGAACGACCCCATATAGGTAATCCGAAGTTATTAATGGGTGGCGAGGAGAGCGAAGCGAAACTCTCGCCGCAGCCACCCGTGAATAACTTCGCCGGGGCCGGTATGTTCCAGTGGAATTGGGATCGGGTTTTAGAGGCATTTCTGATAATCCATTTCCTCG
>SYMW01000173.1 GCA_005805305.1 Verrucomicrobiales bacterium | reverse complement strand
GTTTGAACTCCAATGAATAGCCAAATGTCAGCACCTGAGCCAGCGTGCTGGCGGAAGTGTTATAAGTTGGATCTCCACCCGCGAACCGCCATCCCGCGCCCGCGTCGACGGCCTCCTTAGGTTCCAAGTTCACTTTAAGGAAGCCTGTTTCATCGTCCGATTCGGCAAATTCTGAAGATAAGATTGTCACACCACCGGAACTCGCATTGGTTCCGGTCTGGCCGGAGAGTTCCGCGTCGGCGATCATGTTCACCACCTTGGAATCCAGCGCCCGCAAGTAGACGCGCTTCTCGTCGAGCGCGATGAAGATGGCGGCAGGATAGTACTTGCCGTTCGAAAATTGGACGCACAACGGTCCTCCGCTATTCCCGGGATACGACAGCAGTTTGGAGGAACTGTACAGAAAGCCTCCGGTCAGCACCTCGACTTTGTCCAAGCTTCCCGCGAGGAAAGGATGCGTTTCGTGGATGGTTCCTTGATTGCCCGGGTCGATATTCGCGATCGGATAGCCGGAAATGAACTTATTCTCTGGGCCCGTCAGCCATTCGTTTGGATTGTTGGTCGAGGTCAGAAATCCTCCGTAGCCGCCCCGGCCGGCGGCTTCTGTAAAGAACATGGTGGCCACATCCAGATTCTGCGAGAACACACTGGTTTGGGAATTCGCGCCTTCGGTCTTGCGTTGCGCCGCGTAGCCGGCGTGCAGGCTCCAGCCACGAGGGGTCTGCGGCCGGGGCTCGTGCTTTCCCCGGTGCCTCTGGAAATGCCATCGGACGCGCCTGGCGTCGTTTAAGGTTCGCTGGTCAAACAACACGTGTGCCGCGGTCATGACCACGCGTTCCTTGACGACGAATCCGGTGCCGAGTTCCCCATCGCCGCGACTGATTTGGCCTATGTAGGGATACGTCAACTGCTCGAAGATGACCCTGGTGGGTTTGGCTCGATCCGGACTCTCCAAGGGCGACGGTCGATACTGTGCCGAGTAAATGGCCGTGGCCTGATTCTTCACTTCCACGTTGAGGTTGCCGGGGGTTAGCCAGCCTGGCACTGGTTGGAATTGGACGGTGTACGATCCCGCGTTGAGGTCGGTCTCTACGGCGCCGTTGGGTCGATACGCAGATTCGCTCTCTTCTTGAAACTTCCAGCGGCCCGCAGTCGGCCCGATGGTGGTGACGATCAGGTTGCCGCGCTTTGGAGACTGGGTTGGGACGTAATAATTGGTGTATGCCTGCGTCAACTGGCGGGCCAGCTTGACGCGGCTGGGCAACGGATGCGCGTAGCCATTGACGGGCTTGAATTCCAGCTCGTATTCCGCTGCTGACAAATGATCCAGAACGGCGCCGCTCAGGTTCCACTGTAGGTGGCCCTGCAGTCGCCAATAGCCTGGGACTCCTTTCGGCTCCAGCAATACTTGTAGCCTGGCTTCGTCAAGAAGCACCGGATTTGGCACGACCGTTCCGGTGCTGACCCCTACCGAGTCGTCATCCACGATTGTGATCGTGGATTTTGACGGCTCAGCGACTGACGAGGGGTTCGTGGCGGCGATCTCGAATTGAAATGACTCGTTTCCCTCAAAGAATGGATCGTTGATAATGCTGATGGAAACTGGCTTTGATTCCTCGCCGCTGGCGAAATCCAAGAACGGATTTTGAAGGTCGTAATCTCCGGAATCCCCCACAGTTCTCGTCGCGGACCCGTCACGTGTGATCAGTTGTACTCGGCCTGCCGCGCTGATGTTCTTGCGAATAATGATTGTCACGCTTCCAGCGTTTTCACCGACGACGTAGGTGGACTTTTCGAGTGAAAAGATCGGATCCACTCGATCCACTTGCAGGTTCACGACCACTAGAGGGGTTTGTGTTCCAGCGACTGGATCGATTATCCTATAGATGAAATCCGCCGCGCCAAAGAAACTCGGTTCGGGCTTGTATCTGAACAGATTTCCTTCCACCACCACCGTTCCGTTCGACGGTTGCTTAGCGATGACGTATTGCAATCCAGTGATCGTGGACGCGTAGGGAACGATCACTTTGGACACGCCCTGATTCATTCTTTCCGTGGGCGCCGGCGGCAAGCCCACGCTGAATTGTCGAGCTTTGTTCTCCGCAGGAGCGAATTCGCCGTTCCCGGGCTGGCTGGCTTGCACTTCGACAATGCCCGTTCCGGTCAAAAAGAGCACACTGTTGATCAAACGAGCCGGGCCCGACACACGCGTGAAATTCACCGGCAATCCCGAACTGGCAGTGGCCGTGAGCGTGAGGGGCGACTCGGTCAGCAATCGGTCGGGAAGCGCCTCAAATGTGATCTGCTGCTCCTTGCCTTGCGGCGGCAGATCTCTCCCGATAATCTTCCAATCCTCCCCCGGATTAGAGGGGGTGAAAGGGCGGTCTTCAATCGTCTTCATTCCGTCGAGGAATCGAACGAAGACCGAGCCGCTGGCGCGTTGGATCAAGAGGTCCGGTTTGTGGTTTCCATCGACGTCTTGTGGGTGAATGATCCGCCAATCGTTGCCAGCGCGGTCCTCGGGACTAAACGCGCGCACGTCGGTTCGGTTTACGCCATCCATCAACCAAACCTGCAGCCGCCGATCTGGACCCACAAAAAGCAAATCATCTTTGCCGTCCGCATTGAAATCGGCGGCGCCGCACGCGATCAAGCCGGGGTCAGGTTTGTTCGGATTAACCAAGGTCGCCGAGAGGCGCTGGATGCCGTCCATCAGCCAGATCGCCAGGGTGCCGTCGTGATGTTGAAACAGCACGTCGGTCTTGGCGTCCCGATTGAAATCCCCGGCGCCCACCACCCGCCACAGGATGTCCTTCGGATTGTTAGGATTGAGAAGTTTGGTGGAAGCTTGAGCCGTGCCCTCCATAAACCAGACCGCCATGGTTCCATCCGTGGACTGAAACAAGAGATCGTCGTGCTTGTCGGGGTTGAAGCGCCCCGTTCCGGCGACGACATCGGTGGGGTCCGCGATTTTTTGAGGGGTTAAGAGGGTATCCGCGACCCGGACCGCGCCGTTCATGTACCACGCGGCCAGCCATCCTTCTTTGGCCTGAAAATGAACGACCGACGAATAGGGCGCAAAATTAGCCACCAAGGTCCTGTGGGCAAAAACTTTGAACGAGTTCGTGGGCGTGGTGCTGACGATCTCGCCGCCTTCTGTCCAGTTCAAGAAACGGTAACCTTCAGCCGCGCTGGCCACGACCGTCGCCGTCGAGCCATTGTCGTGATTCCCACCGCCCGCGACGGTGCCTCCGACCGCGGGAGAAGGGTTGACGCTGATGACGAACACAGGCAAATCGCGCTCCAGATCCCTTCCAGCGATTCTCCAAGTGCCTCCGGGAATGGATGGATTCAGCTCTTTGATGGCGATCACATTGGTTCCGTCGAGCGTCCGAGTGAACAGGGATCCGTCGATCCGCTGAATCAATAGATCCAATCTGTTGTCTCCATCGAGGTCCAGCGCCTGAATGCGCTTCCAATTCCTTTCCGCTGGAAGGTCTGGGTTGAATGTCGCCATTCCAACGCGCGTGGCGCCCTCCATGAGCCACACTACGATTTTTCGGCCAGGTCCGATCAGCAGGAGGTCATCATTCCCGTCCTTGTTGAAATCTCCGGATCCACAGACAATCCAGCCGTCGTCAGGTTTGTTGGGAGTGGCGAGCAAGCTGGTGACTCGTTGTGTTCCGTCCATCATCCAGAACGCCACCGAGCCGTCTTTGTGTTGGAAGAGGAGATCGGTTTTCCCATCTCGATTGTAATCTCCCGTGCCGACGACGCGCCATAAGGGATCTCCCCCCGGTTCGCTTGGATTCAGGAGGGTCGCTGAGGTTCGGGTGGTTCCCTGCATGAACCAAACCGTCATTGTACCATCGGCGGCCTGAAACAGGAGATCTTGCCAGGAGTCGAGGTTGAATTTTCCAGCTCCGACCAATTCGGTGGTCGGGGAGTCGAGCCGTTCGGGCGTCAGAAGCTTGGCCGCCACCTGGTTGGCTCCTTTCATGAACCAGCTTCCCAGGCTGCCATCCGCGGTTTGGATAAGGATCTCCGAAGAATAGGCGGCGAAGTTGGCGATGAATGTTCTGCTCGATTGCGCCGTGAACGCGAAGGACGCCTCGGGGCTCACGACAGCGCCTCCCTCGGACCAGTTGAGGAATTTGTATCCCAAGGCCTCGAATGCCGACACCGTGACGCTCGCGCCGCTCTCGTAGAGACCGCCGCCGGTCACGCCCCCGCCTGCGGCAGGAGAGGCAGTGACGGTGATGAGGGGTTTGGGGGCTTCGGGTCGCACGAGGGCGGCGCTATGTTCAAAGCCTGCCGCGATAGCTATGACTCGAGTGAGAGTTGGCTGGACGCTGGCTTGGCCGTAGCCGTTCTCGCCCCAGGCCACGACGGTGCCGTTGGATTTCAGGGCGAGGCTGTGGGTTCCGCCGGCGTCGATCGCGATCACGCCAGACAACCCGGCCGGAACGGAGACTTTGCCGGAGTCGTTGTTTCCCCAGGCGACGACGGTTCCGTTTGCTTTCAAAGCCAGGCTGTGATCTCTGCCGGCGGCGATGGCGATGACGTCTGAGAGGCCCTGAGGAATGGTCGATTGACCGAAGGTGTTGGCGCCCCAACTGACCACGGTGCGGTCTGATTTAAGCGCCAGGCTGTGGACGCCGCCCGCCGCGATGGCGATCACACCAGACAAACCCTCGGGGACGGTGGCTTGGCCAAAACTGTTGTTGCCCCAACCCACGACGGTGCCATTTGATTTGAGCGCGAGAGCATGGTGAGAACCATCGATGGCGACGACGCCGGACAAACTGGCGGGGACGTTTGATTGCTCGTAAACGTTGTTTCCCCAGGCCACGACCTTTCCGTCGGATTTGAGGGCCAAGTTAAAGAATTCTCCGGCGGCGATCTTCACGACGCCAGAAAGACCCGGCGGCACGCCGGTTTGACCTGAGTTATTATTGCCCCATCCGACGATCGTGCCATCCGCGTTCAGAGCGATGGTGTGCTGGTGTCCCGCGGCGACGCTCACGACGCTTGATAGGCCGCTGGGAACGCTGGTTTGGCCTTCGATGCCGCGGCCCCACGCAACGATGGAGCCAGTGACCGGTGGCGCCGCCTTGGGGAGGTTCGTCCAATCCGCGGCGGGGTTGCCGCCGGCAGCCATGCAGAGCGATGTTCTGCCAAGCTCCATTAGCACCATCACAACTGCAGACGCCATCGCCAGAGGCGGCCGCAGCCTGTGATTTCCAGAACTGTGATGGCAAATTCCTTTCGCTGCTCTTGCTGTGCCGCGATTGCTTCCTTGTCTTGGGATGTTAAGTTCCATCGGGTGTTTCTCCGCCATGGTTCTTCGCATCTTGCCATTGGGAATGATTCGTGCCAAGTCAAATGCCAGCCTGTTTCCGTCGTCGTGCGGGCAATCAAGCTCACAGTCATCTGATAACTAGTCAGAGGCCGCCCGCGCCAGTTGTTCGTGATAAAGCTGAACAGGCGGTGCTCAATGTTGTTCCACTTGCTCGTGCCGGGCGGGAAGCCGAGGGCGTCCCGGCTGGCGATTCCGCCAGGCGGTGAGTTGGGATTGGAGCCGGCAGAGATCGGCGGAATCCAATTCAGGTGTGCTCATGACGCCCCTCAGCATGCTGACCGCCGAAAGGCCCTTCACGCACGCTTGCGGAAGCAACACTCTCTTTCTCGGCAGATCCTCTCCAACCGGACAAGGAACCCGCCCATGAGGTGGCGCTTGTTGTAGCGAAAGAGGGTCTCCACCAAGGCGCGATGCACTCGTCCGCGCTGCTCGGCGTACAAGAGGCACAGCCAACGATAGTACACCTCCATGCTTTTCATGTTTTGCGTGAAATTGATCCGCAGCAAAGCGTCGATCTGCACTTCGGCGTCCTCGTCAAAAAAGTGGCTTAAATCAGCCTCGGGCCCGCCCAGAACCGGCCGGTAATGTTGCACAAACACGTAAGCCCCTGGAAGAGAGCGGAGGAATTGAAACCTCTTCACATCGTCTGCCAGCGTGGTGTCGAACCAAGATGCGAGGTAGACAGCGCGCCCAGTTGAAGGCCGCGACGAATGTGGGTTGAGCTGAAGGGCGCGCTGTCTACCTCGTGGTTGGACGAAGCGGCTGCGGCGGACGGATATTGTTATAGGTAAAGTAGCCAGAGG
>SYMW01000172.1 GCA_005805305.1 Verrucomicrobiales bacterium | reverse complement strand
CAAGGCCGAGAGGCTCAGGAAGGCCGATTCCTGCGAAACCACGGTTTTGCAGTACGACACATCGAACATCCACTCCGGTAACGTGGCTGTCGTGTCGTCCGGCAGCAAAACGTGGAGGGATCCCGAAGAGCGACGCCGACCCAACACCCCAACTTCTGATCCCGCGTGGGGGTGGTGGGGGTAGTGCACGCGCGCCGTTTCCAAAACTCTTGTCTTATGGGGCCATTTTCCCGTGGACGCGGGTGCCGCACTTGGCCAGTCACGTGCTCGGCGCCGTGGCCCGTCGGATCAGCGCCGACTGGCAACAGAAGTATGGCCATGGTTTGGACTGGCTGGAGACGTTTGTCCAACAGGAGCGTTTTAGCGGGACTTGTTATCGTGCGGCCAATTGGCAATGGGTTGGACAAACCACGGGTCGTTCTCGTCAGGATCGTGACCACACTCGGCGGGTGCCCGTCAAAAGTGTTTATCTGTATCGGCTGGGAGGGCGAGGATCGTGAACAAGCTGCGTCAACTGGAACAGGACGTCCTGGCCGAGGGCCGGGAATGGACGCGTCAACGCTTGGAGAAGCGCTTGCAGGAACAGTCCGACGCCATGCCTGCAGTGTGCCCAAAGACCGGAGAGGGCTTGAAAGACGTTCGCTGGCGCGATCTGCAACTAATGAGCATTTCGGGTGGAGTCAAACTGAAGGTTCGCCATGGTTACAGTCCGGCTCTGGGGCAGTGGGTTTGTCCGGTTCGCCAGGCGTGGGGTCTCCAACCTTACCAGCGGCTTAGTCCGGAACTGGAGAGCCGCCTGGCCTACACGGCCAGCGAGACCACTTCGTATGAGGCGGCGGCGCAAATGGCGACGCGCTGGGGCTGTCCTGTCAGCGACGAGTGTATTCATCAGCACTTGCAGAGCTTGGGCAAGATCGCAGCGCGGATTGAATTACCCCACCCGGTGATCCCGCCACAAGAACCGGAGTTTAGCATGGTGCTCATGCTGGATGGGTGGATGGCTCGAGAGCGCGGTCCGGATTGGGGAGCTGGACCTCGAAAGAAAGAGCCGCAACGGGTCCTCTGGCATGAGGTGAAGTCGGCGGTCATTTACCGGCTTGAACGTCGGGCCGTCAACGACAGCGGACGGGGGATGCTGATCGAGAAATTTGTGGTGGCGACTCCACCGGAAACCTCGCCCGTGGATTTCGGAGCGGCCGTCCAAAGCGAAGCCAGGCGTCGCGGGTTGGGACGAGCAAAGTATGTCTATCTGGTGATGGACGGCGCCATCTGGTTATGGGATTTGGCCCAAGACCGCTTCGCTCAAGCCATCAAGACTTTGGATTTCCACCATGCACGCGACCACCTTTGGGCGGTCGCCAACAGCCTGCACGGGCAGGATACGCCCGAAGCCGGCGCTTGGGTGGAGCCGTTGTTGCGATCCCTGCGCAAGGGCCGGGAAAACCAAGTCGTGCGCCAATTGGAGGAGCTTCTTGAGCGCCAACCGGAACGAACACCCGCACAGCAGGAACTGATCGAACGGGAGGTGAAGTTCTTTGTGAAACATCGTGACCACCTGCACTTTCAGGCCATGGAGAAGGCAGGCGCTCCACGGGGTAGTGGCGCCGTCGAATCGCTCGGCAAGCAATTACAGCATCGTTTGAGGGGCTGTGGCCAAATATGGGGCCGACCGGGCTTCACACGGTTGCTCAAGGTTGTAGTGCTCCTCAAAAATCAGGATGATCACCACTTGTGGAACTGACATCTACCGACAACTTGCGGATGCACCGGGAGACGACCGTGACATTAAAAATGGATTGCCGCGCGGTTGCACATGGGAGTGTGCACGCATGTGTCGAACCTGCTGGCAAAAAGGCGAGAGCGACGAGCAAAGCAGGCGAATCGAAGGAATATCAAAAGTGAGGACTGACCCCTTTTTTTTGTATGGCGACGCCAAAGCGGCCAGGAAAATGTCTCCAAGCGTGTCAGCCTTCGGGCGTGTCGAGCAGCAGTTGCAACCGTTGGCGAAGTTCCGGCGGCAGCCCGTCCAGTGTCGAGGCATCAATGAGGCCGACCTCGATCAAATCCCGCAGATGCGTGCGGTCCTTATCCCGAAACGCCGACAGTTTCATCCGCACCAATCCATCAAGTGTGACCAGTCGGAAATGTTCCGCCTGTTCCGAATCGGTCACGTCCGGGGCGGGGGCGGGACTATCGGATCGGACCCTTTCCGAAGCAAAGACCACGTGAATGGCATCGCGCGCGCTTGCCTTGGGACCATCGAGAAACAAATCCAGGCCGCCGGGCTGGCCCAGGCTGGCCACCCGGCGATAAACGAACCCCGCATTCTCGAGGGCGTGCGCGGCTGCATCCAGGTCTGCGCGACGAAGGAGGATGTCCACGTCACGAGTGTTGCGAACAGCCGCTTCGTCCACGCGCGACACCCAGGCGGCGACAGCATTTCCGCCGATCACCGCGTAAGGAAGATGCGCATCCTCCAGCGCCTTCACCGCGCGCAGCAATCGTTCGCGAACTTTTTCCACAGCGCGAATCATACGCCACCAGGAAACGGGGGCAAGAATCGCGTCAGACTTCATGATCTTTGTCTATCATGATGGATCAACACTGACCAGTGGACAGAAAATCGAGGAGAACCCCCCGCCCGGTGTCGCAACACTGTCATTCCTGTCTCGTCTTTTTCAAGGGAGACGCGAACATGGCGTCGTGTCAGACGTGACCCGCATCCTGGTCCGTGTTCAACAAGGCGACCCCAATGCCGCCGAGGAATTGCTGCCGCTCGTCTATGATGAACTGCGCCGGCTCGCCGCGCACAAGATGGCGCAAGAAAGGCCCGGGCAGACGCTGCAGGCCACGGCCTTGGTCCATGAAGCCTGGCTGCGACTCGGCCAATCTGACCGCCAGGAATGGCGTGACCGTGAACACTTCTTCAGCGCCGCCGCAGAAGCCATGCGGCGCATTCTCGTGGACAACGCCCGGCGCAAGTTGCGCCCCTGCCACGGCGGCGAGCTCGAACGTGTGGACATCGAACTCATAGACCTGCCTATTGCAGCGGATGGCGAGAAGTGTATCCGGGTCAGCGATGCGCTCGACGGGCTGGCCCAGCTCGACGAAAGAAAAGCTCAAGTGGTGAAACTGCACCTGTCTTCGGGTTTCGATTTGAAGGAAATCGCCACCGTGCTCGGAGCTTCAGAGAAGACCGTGCAGCGTGATTGGCTGTTTGCCCGGGCCTGGTTGAGTCGCGAACTTAAGTCAGGAGAGTAGTTTTTCTCCAACTCGATGTCCTTTTCGGACGAGGAAAATCGCCAGATAGGATGGAACGATGAACCGAACCGCGAGTCAAAGTCCGTCCAGAGTGGTGTCGCTGTTTGAAGCGGCGGTGGAACTGGCCAACGCCGGGGAGCGGGCGCGCTTTCTTGACGGCGAATGCTCCGATCCCGAGCTGCGGAAGGAGGTGGAAGCTTTGCTCACCGCCCACGATGAGCCCGACACGCTTTTCACCCATCAGACCGTTCGAGTGTTGGCGCCTCTCACCGAAGAACCCGGCCAATTCATCGGCCGCTACAAGCTTTTGGAGAAACTCGGCGAGGGGGGGATGGGCGTGGTGTATCTGGCCGAGCAGGAGGAACCGGTGCGGCGGCAAGTCGCCCTCAAGCTGATCAAGGCCGGCATGGACACTCGCCAGGTGGTCGTCCGCTTCGAGGCCGAGCGCCAAGCACTCGCGCTGATGGATCATCCGAACATTGCCAAGGTCTTGGACGGCGGAGTGACGGGAACTGCCGATTCTGGTAGCAGCGGACGTGAGTCCGCTCAAACTTCTCCGAGTGAGAATCCGAGCCGACTCACTTCGGCTGCTACGACCACTTCCGCCCTCCCCTACTTCGTGATGGAACTGGTGCGCGGCGCACGCATCACGGATTACGTCCGCGAACACGCTCTGCCGCTCGCGGCGCGGTTGGAACTCTTTCTCCAAGTCTGCTCCGCCGTTCAGCACGCCCACCAGAAGGGCATCATTCACCGCGATCTCAAGCCCTCGAACATTCTCGTCACCGAAGTGGACGGGAAGCCGGTTCCCAAGGTGATCGACTTCGGCGTGGCCAAGGCGTTGCACGGGAAACTCACCGACAAGACCATCCACACTCAGATCTCCACGCTGATCGGCACGCCCGCTTACATGAGTCCCGAGCAAGCGGAGATGACGAGTTCCGACATCGACACCCGCTCGGACATCTACAGCTTGGGCGTGTTGCTTTACGAACTGCTCGCCGGTTCGCCACCCTTTTCCGAAGAACGCCTGCGAACCGCAGGCTACGCGGAGATGCACCGGATCATCCGCGAGGAAGAGCCGGAGCGCCCGAGCCGACGCTTGACACGAGAGCTTGTAGCGGCACCTCGTGAGAGTGCCGCGAACTCAACAGGATTGAAGTCCAGTGACCCGGAGCAGGGCCCGAGCAATCACGAGAACTGCGGCGCTCTGACGAGCCGCCGCGACAGGCAGGACACCAACCCTCTCAACTCTCAACTCAAGTCCCTCTCAACCGACCTCGACTGGATCGTGATGAAGTGCCTGGAGAAGGACCGCAACCGCCGCTACGAAACGGCCAGTGCGCTCGCGGCGGACATTGAGCGGCACTTGGGCCACGAGCCGGTCCTGGCACGACCTCCGAGCAGAATTTACCGATTGGGGAAATTCGTGGGTCGGAACAAACTTCATTTTGCCGCCGGCGCGATCGTCACAAACGCTCTGCTCGTGGCGGCTGTCATCAGCACCGTCCAGGCGTGGCGCGCGAAGGAAGCCGAGGAGATATCTCGTGAGCAAGCGATCCTCGCCAGAAAGGCTGAGCAAGCTCAAGCCGTGGGGAAGACACTGGCGGAACAGCGCCTCAGAATCACGCTTTCCTTTGTTGACAGGTTATTTCGCGATATCGGCAACAAGCTTTGGCAAATCGCCGGAACCCGTGAGGTGAGCGAGATGCTTGCGACCAATGGTGTGGCGTTTCTTGAGCAGCTTCGCGATGGCGCAGAAATAACGCCAGAATTTCGAACCAGTGTCGCCAATCTCTACGTGCGGCTGGCTCAATCGCAGGCATGGGACCAGGGAAATACGGCTGCTGATTACGAGTCCGGGTTACAGCGGGCAGAACAAGCGATCGGACTTTTTCAGACATTGAACAGGGCGAGCCTCTCCCCTGATTCGATCCGCCAACTCGCCCGGGTGCATCTCATCGCAGGAACCGCTTCTAAGCGTCTGTTCCGCTTTGAGGACGCCATACAGCATTTTCGCCAGGCGGAACACTGGGCCAGGCTCCTGACAAATTACCCGGCATTCGCTTCCGCGGGGCAGACACTCATGGCAGCCGCTCCGGGAGGCTGCGTTGGTGATGTGCTTATCCGCATGGGGCGCGTCAATGAAGCGCTGACCAATCATTTCCAACCCTTCCTCCGCGCGATGGAGGCTCGGCATCTTTCGGAAGAAAGGCCGAATGTTTTCGACCTTGCCCACCTTCATGGAGCTCATGGATGCCTGGGACGCGCCTATTCCGCACTCGAACTCCATCAAGAGGCTTTGCAGCACCGGCGCGAAGCGCTCCGGCTCATGGAAGGGGTTCTCAAGGCGGAGCCAAATGCCGCCGAATTCATCTCAAGCCTTCCAGTCATCATGGCGGAACTCGGAGAATCGCTCTTGGCCTGCCATGATCCCGAAGGGTTGGGCCGTCTTCAGCAGGCGAATGAAAAGGCCGAAGCGCTTGTCGCTCAGGACAACCGCAATGCCGGATTTGCCGAGACCCGAATTGAAGTGCTTCGTCTCTCAGCGCGTGGTTTCACACACTGGGTCGGCGCACCTGACACAATACCGGACGAGAGACGTGCCCGTTTAATAAGGGCACGACAATACATCGCTGATGCTGGCGAGCAACTGAACCATCTGGTTTCAGAAGCTCAACGCAAATGGCTGGGGATCGATCTTCAGAGCGCTCGCGCTTTCCTTTCCGCGGCTGAGTCGAAGCTTCAGGACGCGCTCCCGCAAGAACACGGCCCGCCTGCACTTCGGTCGAACTAACCAATCACGCATCGAGGTAACCAAAACTTCCGAGTCTAAACCCGGCGCGCCGTTTCCATGCCCATTTGGGACGCAGCACCAACAAACAGTAACCAAAAACATCTGATCTATGAATCTACAACGCATCGCCATTTTACTTCTCACCACACTGCTCATCGAACTACCCGTCCGCGCTTCAGAGAAATCCGCGACAATCGAGCTCCTCATCAAGTGGCAAGGCGGTCCGCAGGGCGAGCCGGCAGCGTTCGGCAATGCACAACTCGGAAGTACCGTGATCCGCAATTTCCCCGCAGTTGGTTGGCAGCTTGTGGAGCTGCCCCGCGGCATGAGCGTGCGGGACGGCCTGGCGGCGTATCAAGCGCTCGGCACCGTCCTGACCGTCGAGGCGAATGGAATCATCAAGCCGACGCCGACGCCGATGGAACGCGCCGGACGCAGCGCGCCGGACGAGGGTGATGCCGCAATTCCCGTGGACGGCCCTGGGAGAACGCCGCGCCCTGCCGTTGGCTTGCACGGCCCTCCTCCTCCAGTCATTCCGAGTGACGCCATGTTCGGCCAGCAATGGTATCTGAACAGAATCGGTGCCACCAACGCATGGGCTCGCACGACGGGGAGCACAAAGGTGGTGGTGGCAATAATCGACTCTGGGATCAACTATAATCATGAGGACTTAGCCGCGAATATGTGGCGAAATCCGGGCGAAACAGGGCTCGACGCGAACGGCATGGACAAAGCGACAAATGGCATTGACGACGACGCCAACGGCTATGGGGACGACATTTACGGAATCGATATTACTGGCGACGGTTTGCATGGCGATTCAGATCCATTCGACGAGGGCGTCGAGGCCAGCCCAGGTGTTCGTATCTACCACGGGACCGCCTGCGCTGGCGTTATCGGTGCGGTAGGCAACAACGCGAAAGGCGTCGCCGGAATTAACTGGACGGTTCAACTGATGGCCATTCGGACTGGCGGCCCAAACAACGTTGCGTACATTTCCCAATTCGTGGAGGCATTCAATTGCATCGTGGCAATGAAGAGGAGCGGTGTTAACGTGCGCGTAACCAGCAATAGTTATTTCACCGATCCGCTAGGCGGCTACAGTCAGGCCCTCAAAGATTCTATAGACCTTGCCGGGACGGAGGGGATTCTAACCATCGTCGCAGCGAACAATTTCGGCAGCGATCTCGACCGCTATCCCTCTTATCCTGCTGCCTACGACTGCCCAAGCATCATTTCAATCGCAAACTCAGATGCCAACGACCAGCTCCGTCCATCCTCCAACTACGGTCGAACAGGAGTTGATCTGGCCGCTCCTGGAGTGGGTATCACGACGACCTCCGATGCCAACAATTACTACTCGAGTTTTAGCGGTACATCCGCTGCCGCTCCCATGGTCGCAGGTGCGGCAGCTCTGCTCCTCGCGGCCGAACCGAACGCCACCGTCAGTGAATTGAAAGGCGCGTTATTAGGTTCCGTTGATCAAACACCCGCGCTCAAAGGTAAGGTCGTGACAAACGGTCGGTTGAACGTCGCTCGCGCGATGGAATTCATTAGTTCCACGACCAACCCGCCCATTGTCATCTCCGCTCTCCCCGGCGGCCAGCGCACCGATCCCAGCGCACCTGTCCAGGTCATCTTCAATCGCAAGATGAACCGCGCGACAGTCGAAAGCGCTTTCCTGATCACTCCAGATGTTCGGGGAAGGTTCGATTGGGCGGATGATGGCCGTTCCTTCTTCTTCAGGCATGACGTGCCATTCGATAAAACAACCGATTACACCGTCCGCATCCTGGGCACCGCGCTGGACGACGCTGGTGAAATGCTGGACGGAAACTTTAACCGTTCTCGCGACGGCTCTCCGGCGGACGATTTTGTTTGGACATTTGGGTTTCCTCTCGCAAATGACGACTTCCTAAACGCTCAATCCCTTTCCGGCCCTTCCGGCACAGCGATGGGGAGTAATCGTTACGCTTCTGTTGAACCGCATGAGCCTTTTCACGTCGTTGGCGAATTCGGCACCTCCTGGAATTCGCTTTGGTACCGTTGGACCGCACCTGTATCTGGCGGTTGGTTCACCTTTGATCTGACCGGTAGTACGGCTTTTGACACCTTGCTAGCCGTTTACATAGGAGAGCAACTGGGCCAACTCGTGGCTGTGGTCGGGAACGATAATAATGGGACTAAATCCGGCAGTCGAGTGACGTTTACTGCGCTCGCCGGAGAAACCTACGCGCTTGCTCTGTCAGGCAAAGATCCGGTCGATGCAACCCGAGCAGGCAATTTCACCCTCGCGTGGTATCCCACGCCGCCGCCCGGCTTCACTGGTGCCCAATTCTCGCCGATGAGTGGTGTGCCCGGCGCCAGGGTTACGTTCACCGGAGCCAACTTCACCGGAGCCACCGCCGTGCTCTTCAACGGTGCCAGCTCCGCTTTTTCCAACGCCCTCACCAACAACCTCGATCTCCGAATCACCGCCAACGTCCCGCCGCAAGCCACCTCCGGCCCCGTCACCATCGTGACGCCGCATGGCAACGTGACCAGCACCGCTTCGTTCCAAGTTCTCCCACCGCCGCTGCGGATCACCTCCGGTTCTGCCAGCCAACTCGTCGTGAGTTGGGCGGGCACCAGCCCGGAGTTCCTGCTCTAATCGAGCGAACAGGTTCAGGACGCAGCCTGGACTCCATGGCCTGAGAAACCCGTGATCGGGAAAGAAGGTTCAAGCGTCACGATGGCCACGGAAACTCGCACTCGCTTCCTGCGGCTGCGCAAGGCTGGTCCGTAGGAGGGACGGTCACATGCATCCCAAGGGTCCCATCTCTGACGAAGCGCATCCGCCTGCCGCCCCGGAGCGCCGGTCTCCGACCCGGCATGGCTGGAGCTTCTTCAATAAGCCCGCCGATGCGGTGATCGGCGCTGCGGCGCTGCTTGGTCCGGAATTCCAAGTTGGCAATCGGACGAGGGCGGGCTAAGAAGAGACAGGAGTCTGGCTGAACTGAAAGAGCAGGCTGCGATTCTGCAACCGGAAGAACAGGCGGAATTGGCCGCGTTTGTGGCGGAACGATTGCGCCGGGACGATCCCGCCTACCGGAAAGAACTGACGCGCCTCAGTGACGACCGCGACCTAAAGCATTGGCAACGCTGGAGCGATGTGAAACAAGGGTCCAACGGCTGAATCGCCACGCGCATGAGTGTGGAATATGTCCTGTTCATGCGCTCGGAAGCCGTCGAGTTCTACTTTCCCTCCGCCGGGCAGAGAAGGATTCACTGGCCCGGTTCTTTGATGTGTTGGAACGTTATCCTGCCCTTGCAGGCGAAACCACCGAGCGGGATTCCATCGGGCGCACGGTCCAGGTAAAACTTGTCGGCAAATTCAAGGTGGTCTATTGGGCGAATCACTCCGTGAAGGAAATCAAGCTTCTGAAGCTGGACCGTCTCCGAAAGTGATAATCGCAAGCCGCTACTTCTCCTTCCATGAGTAACGTCACATGCATTCTCGACCGCGTTCAGCAAGGCGATTCCAATGCCGCCGAGGAGTTGTTGCCGCTTCAATACTAGGGTGAAACCTTTACTGAGGACACGACTTCAGGCAACCTGCTGCTGTGAGCACGACACTCAAGGCCAATCCGACACGCGGCGAGCCGGCCTCAGACTTGTTGGACAAGACCCGGCGGCTTGGATTGCAGTTGCCGCTGGACCTGGAGCGGCTGGCGCTCATGCGGGGTTGCGATAGAATTCTCAGGGACAGACAAATTATATAGAATTCTCAGGGACAGACAAATTATTAGAGAAAGGACTTGAGCAGGGCGGGCGGGTATGGTTAAAGAGGTACGTGAGGCAAGGGAGGTTGAAGTTTCCTACGGATCGGCCCGTTGGGCATTACCACTGCATTTCTCGAATCGTGGATCGACGGTTCATTTTCGAGATCGCGGAGAAGGAGCAATTCACGCGGTTGATGCGGGAATGCGAAACGTTCTGTCAGGTGCGAGTGCTGACGTTCTGCGTGATGTCCAATCACTACCATATTCTGTTGGAGGTGCCCAAACGGCCAGATGTGATGCCCACCGCCGAGCAAGTGCTGGAATTGTTGAAGGGATTGGAGTTCGAAGAGGATTACACACGGACCAAAGCGCGGATCGAACTTTTCTGCGCGGCCAAGGATGTGGAAGGAGAAAAAGCGCTGCTGGAGCAATTCTTTCGGCAGATGTGGGATGTGAGTTGGTTCAACCGACTGCTCAAGCAGCGGTTCAGCGCTTGGTACAATCATCGCACGGGCCGCAAAGGAACGCTGTGGGAAGAACGATTCAAAAGTGTTTTAGTTGATGGGTGTGGGGAAGCCCTGCTGACCATGGCCGCCTACATCGACTTGAACCCGGTGCGAGCGGGAGTGACCCAGGACCCGAAAGATTATCGTTGGTGCGGCTACGGCGAAGCGGTGGCTGGCATTCGAGTCGCCAAGGAAGGATTCAAATCATTGATGGATGCACGGGACGGAGTCGATGGATCGCTGACGGCCGCGCTGGCGACCTATCGAGTCTGGTTGTTTGGGCAGGGAGAGCAGAATGAGGGCCTCGATGAGCAGGGACAGCCCCTGCGACGGGGGATTGATCCCGAGCGCGTGAAGGCCGTCATCGCCGCCAAAGGCAAGCTGCAGATTCACGATTATGCGCGATGTCGAGTGCGTTACTTCGTGGACGGTGCGGTTTTCGGCACGCGCGAGTTTGTGGAAGAGATTTTCCACACCTATCGGGACCGTTTCGGAGCAAATCGAGAAAGCGGAGCTCGATCCGTGCGGGGCTTGGACGGTCCGTCGATGTTCGTTCTGAGAGACCTGAGGAAATCCGGCTTCGGGTAGCATGGCTGGTGGTGGTTGATGTCAGCCGCGAACTCTCGTGAAAGGAACGTTCGGATACTCCGAGGCATTTGAGAGGGTGCTTCAGATTCGCCTCGACTGGCGTCCATTTGATCTCATGAATGGATTTCCATCAGTCTGAAGGATTCACCGCTGTGGTCATGCTGGCAGGACTGCCGATAGATTGCGTCAAACATCTTGGAGAATCGCGTTCCCGAGGGGTTCCTCGCCCCCCTCCACTCCTGATTCCACAACGCTAGACTGAGTTTGGGCATTCCCTGAAAATCCCACCGATGGTGTCCTCGCATTGCTGTCCCAATCCCGGACTTCTTGGGTATTCTGTCTGTCCCTGAGTTTTTGTCCCTGAGTTTTTTGGTGTGGGTCACTAATTGTTCCCAAGGAGGACACGTCGGCCTCACTCCCATGCTTTGGTTCATGGCTGTTTTCAGTTGAATGACGCGACGCATTGGGGAAAGCGATACTCCGTCGAGGCCTGCGTTCATTCTTCGTGGGCCCGAACGCCCCTGGTCTGGACGACGGCTCGACGGAGTCTCGCCCTCCCATGTTGTTGAAGCCCTTGCGTGGGAGGGTGAGAAAAATTCCCAAGGGACAGACAAATAATTGAAATAATGATCTGGATGGCCCACCCTGGCCGATGGCCGTTGGACCTACACTTGGGATGGGGAGAACCGCCTCGTCACCCTGGTCGGTCGGTTTGGAAGGAAATTATCAAACCGAGGTAAAGGGCGGAATTGTTAAGCGAAAGGCTTGCGAAAAAATCGCGTTCGTTGGTTGCGGAATGGACGGCTTAAACAGTTTAAGGCTCAAGCAAGGTTTTGGTGTTCCCGGGATGCCCAAAAGTCATCATCCGCTCTTAGATGCGGAACCGCATGCGCTGCGGGATTTGCACGCCACTGTGTTAAAGTGAAAGTCGCCGATTTTTTAGCCCTGCGCCGCGACACGGCGCTGCTGCTTGCCGCTTTGGTTCTTGCTGGCACGGGCGAGCGATTGTGGCTCGGTTTCGCGCCCAAGTATCTGGAGACTTTGGGAGCGGGAGTGCTTCTCATTGGGTTGTTCGATGGTTTGCAAACGCTCCTCGGCGCGTTGTATGCCTATCCGGGAGGGTGGCTGACAGATCGGTGGGGGCAGCGGCGTTCGCTTCTCCTTTTCAACTCCCTGTCCCTGGCCGGATATGGGATCGTTCTTGTCTGGCAGCACTGGCTGGGGGTTTTGGTTGGAGCCTTCTTGTTCTTGGCTTGGAGCGCGCTGTCTCTTCCCGCAACTTTCAGCGTCATCGCCACGTCTCTTGACAAGCGACAGCACACCATGGGAATCGGCGTTCAGTCGATGGTGCGCCGTGTGCCCATGATGTTGGGGCCTCTGATCGGAGGCTGGTTGATCGCGCGGCACGGGTGGGAGAGGGGGGTGCGGGAAGCCTTGCTGGGTTGCATTGTTCTCAGCGCGGTCACCGCGGTTTTCCAATGGTTCATGACGGATTCTCGAGGCACGCCTCCAGCCAAGGCGGCCAGCAGTCACGTCCGTTTCTTCGATGTCCTGAGGTCTTTCAATCCAACGCTGCGGGAACTCCTGGTGAGCGACATCCTCATTCGATTCTGCGAGCGAATCCCCTATGCCTATGTGATTTTATGGGCGATGAACCACGGAGGATTGGATGCCCAGCAATTTGGCTCTCTGGTCGCCATCGAAATGGTCACCGCCATGGCGTGTTACCTTCCGGTGGCGCATTTGGCGGACAAGCACGGCCAGCGCCCGTTCGTGCTCGTCACGTTCATCTTTTTCACCGCGTTTCCGCTCTCGTTGCTTTGGGCGGACTCTTTCGCCTGGCTCGCCCTGGCCTTTGTCGTGCGCGGATTAAAGGAGTTTGGCGAACCCGCTCGCAAAGCATTGATCGTGTCGCAGGCACAGCCGGAGTTCCGAGCCCGCGTTTACGGCGCGTACTATCTTGTTCGTGATGGCATCGTGACGATAGGCTCGATGCTTGGCGCTTGGCTGTGGAGCGTGAGTCCGCACGCGAACTTCATTGGAGCGGCGCTGTGCGGAGCCGTGGGCACGCTGTGGTTTTGGCGGCGCGTGTTTCGCCGACCCGCGGAGGCGAACTCCTGAAAGGCTCACGGCTGAGATGGAGTATCAAAGCCGCGGATGGCGCCCCTGTGGCGAAGGAGTTGCAGCACATAGTCCATGCCCTCCCGTAAGCGGCGGAAAACTAATGATATCGAGAAATTGGATTCAGTTGGCCTTCGGCGAACCGATCGTCCCTCCCAGCCAATGGCCCAGCCACACGGCGCCAATGCAGAGCGTCATCGAGAGGACGGCGTTCAGTGCGGCTAGAGGCCATTCTCCGCGCTGCGCCAAGTTGAAGGTCTGCAAACTGAACGACGAAAAAGTGGTGTAGCCCCCGCAAATTCCCGTCATGAAGAACACCTTGAACGCAGGAGTGGCCAGCCAGCGACCTTCCGGCATCGGATAGGACACGATGAATCCAATCGCCAGGGAGCCCGTGACATTCACGAGCAATGTGCCCAAGGGAAACGCTTCGCCAAATCGGTGAGCCACTAGGCTCGAAATCCAGAAGCGCCCCATGCTTCCTATCGCGCCCCCGAGGCCAATCCAAAAATAATCCAGCATCACAAGTTTTGTTTTAAGATTCACCGAACCGCCGGCGTGACCAGGCGATAAAAGCGGGCGATTCCAGACAGAGATTGTGAATCTATGATTTGGGCGGGACCCGTTGCCGCGGGCGCTGCAATGTGAGACACCGGCTGCCAAATCCCGCTGATTGGGTCATCGCTGAATTGGATGGTGTAACTTCTGCCTTCCACGGCGGTGAAGCGCAAGATGCATTGGCCGTCGAGAACGATCGCGCCGTTTATCTTTAGGGAATCAAGCGAATCGCGCGGGTTGGTGCCGGCGATGTACTCTTCCTTGTCGCTGGCAGTGTCGTTGTCGAAGTCACGCCTGCCGTCTCTGTCGGTTGAGCCAAAATTTGCGAGTTCCCAGGAGTCGGCAAGCCCGTCATCGTCGGCATCGCCAGAGGCAGGCCCGGCGAGTCGGTTGTTCTGAGCCGGAGTTGGCGTGGTCGGAAAGCTGAAGAGGTTGGGGCTTCCATCCGGGAATCGGCCCTGGGACACGCCGGTGGATTGAATGCCGAATCCAAGACCGTCGATCAATTCGCCAGAGGGGGAAAAAATGCCAAGTTGCTCGCCGGACTTACTGAGCGAAAACAACACATGATCGGCGCCAGCCTCCAGAATGCCATCGGCGATGATCTTGATGAACGCATCCGGCCCAACTCCGATAAACGACAATGGGCGCACGGGGGACTGCACCTTGTTGGCGAGGTCGTCGGTCAAGAAAAGCCCGCCCAAGGCCACTGGGAGCGGGCCGCTGTTAAACACTTCAAACCAATCCTTGCCGCTTGTGGGATCGGTCATCCATTCGTTGATCCTCAGGAGCGATATTGTTCCCATCGGAGCGGGTTTGTTCGCGGAGTCTGGCGTCACGAGACCGAGATCCCACGCGCCAGAGCCATCGGGAAATCGGCCGATCGAATATCCGCGTGTTTGCAAACCGTATCTGATTGCGTCTATCAGTTCGGTGTTGCTCGAGGATGTGTTGAATAAGAACAGGGCGCCGCCGGTGGCTCTGAGGGCGAACCCCGTGTTGGTTGAAGAGACGGGCGCGCCTGGTTGACAGAAAACGACGTGGAAACCGTTCGCGGGGATGGTTGTGCCCCTTGGAAAAACGAATTTTCTGCCGAATGAAGCTTCGTCTGATAGGCTGAGGTCCGACAAGTCAACCGTCGTGGCGCCCTGGTTATGCAGTTCAACCCAATCTGAAGCGGGATCGAATCCCTCGGCGGTGGGAGTGCCTCGGGCGAAAATTTCGTTGATCGCCACGGGAAACACGGAACTGGGGGCGCAATTGGTGACGGAGCGCGTGGCTGAAAGGGCGATGCCCATCACCAAATCGCTACTGTTGGCGCTGGCTTGAT
>SYMW01000171.1 GCA_005805305.1 Verrucomicrobiales bacterium | reverse complement strand
TTCGGGCTTTGCTGGCGGAATCATGACATTATGGCGAGGCACGAATGAGAAGCATCCCCTCCCGGTCTGTGACGAATGAGTCACAAAGGACTAATGTCATGCTGTCATGAGGCCCCAGCCCTCCGGGGCGGGGCGGTGCCAGGCCATCTGCCGCGTTGCTCGTCAGTTACAGCCCCACCTTGGGGGACCCGCCTTCGCCGAAGCTTCGGCGGGCGGGTGCGCCCCTGTCCTCCGAAGCCTTGGCGGAGGAGGGTTCCTCGCGTCTTGCATCTGGCCTGGCAGCGCTCCCGCCAAAATCCGAAGTTATTTTTGCACGGACCCTAAGGCCATGAAAGAGCCCTCTCACCACGCCGAACCCCGGCCGCCGGTTTCTCAGGTCCTCTTCGTGAACGAATTGCGGCTCAACGCCAGGCAATGGATCGTCGTTTCGTGCCTCGTTGTTTCGGCATTCGTCCTGGCTCCGAGGATTTGGACGCGCCTCGAGCGGTTTGAAACGGGGCCTGACTACCGAATCCCCTACCCGCTAAGCAAGGATTATTGGCTTTACGAACGGCGCCTGGAAGGCGTTGCGGACCCCTCGAAAGTCGTGCTGCTGGGAGACTCCGTGGTTTGGGGTGAATACGTGCTTCCCGACGGATCGTTGTCCCACTTTTTGAACCGCGAAGCGGGTGAACGGGAGAGGTTTATCAATGGTGGAGTCAACGGCCTTTTTCCCCTCGCGATGGAAGGCCTCATTCGTTCCTACGGAGGCGCCTTGCGGAAGCGCAAAGTGATGGTTCAGTGCAATGTGCTGTGGATGAGCAGCCCCAAGGCCGACCTGCAGGTTCGCAAGGAAGAGAAATTCAACCATTCACGGCTGACACCTCAGTTCTTGCCTGTAATCCCCTGTTACGCCGCGGACGCGCAAGAGCGCCTCGGCGTGCTGATAGAAAGAAACTGCGCGTTTTTTTCTTGGGTTTCCCATTTGCAGAGCGCTTATTTAGACGACAGAAGCATTCTGAGTTGGACGCTTTTGGAATCGGATGAGAACCCGCCTCGTTATCCGAATAGCTACAAGAATCCGCTGTCTCAGATCACTTGGAAAGTACCGGTTGAGTCGACGCCAGACAGCCAGCGCGGACCCTCAAGCCCGCGGCATAAAGCTTGGGACGCGGCCGGCCGAAACCTGGTGCGATTCGACTGGGTGGATTTGGAAACCTCGCTTCAATGGAGCGCCTTTCAGCGCCTTGTCAGTTTGCTGGAATTGCGGGACAACGATGTGCTCGTCGTCTTTGGCCCGTTTAACGAGCACATGATGGATTCTGAAAGCCGTGCCCGCTTCGAGAGGGTTCGAGCTGATATAGTGTCAGCGCTCCAACGGAGGCAGATTCCGGTGGTGGCGGCTCCGGTCCTGCCGAGCGAGCTCTACGCGGATGCCAGTCATCCCTTGACCGCCGGTTACGAGAGACTCGCCAAAACGGTTTACGAGGACCCGGTGTTTGTGGAATGGCTCGGTCGTTAATGGACACCCCCCATGCGTCGGCGCACCCACGGCGTCAGCGCCAGAAACACGAACGCGACCACCAACACCGCGAGGGCCTGTTGTCCGAAGAACTGGTCGAGATTTGTCGCGTCGCCTTCCCCGAAGTTGCTTGCGAGGACGCCGGCGAATTTGTTGCCGAAAGCCGCCGCGAGAAACCAAACGCCAAGCATGGCGCCCACGAGTTTGGGCGGCGATAATTTGGTGAAGGTGCTCAGGCCCACGGGACTGAGGCAGAGTTCGCCAATCGTTTGGAGCAAATAGAGGCCCAGGAGCCACAGGGGGCTCACCCGGCCCGCGGCTGCGAGTTTCGCCGCGGGAAACATCAGGCCAAAAGCCGCCGTCAGAAAGAAAAGACCGATCGTGAACTTCATTGGGCTGGACGGTTGGCGATCTCCGAGTTTCATCCATAAAATCGCGCAGACTGGCGCCAGCAAGATCACAAAAAGAGGGTTGGCCGATTGGTACCAGGACGAAGGAAATTCAACGCCGAAAATGTGCGTTTGAGTGAATCGATCGGCAAACAGGTTGAGCGAGGATCCTGCTTGCTCAAACAGGGCCCAAAAGATGAAGGCCCCCACAAAGAAGTAAAAAATGGCCCCAATCTTTCGTATCTCGGAGTCCTTGGAGAAGCCAAACCATAACATGATTCCAATCGGCACCAGGATGAAAAGCAGGCGCAGCCAAGTAAATCCAGGGCGATCGGAAAGCGTCGCGACGGCCCACAATCCGAGCGTGCCAATCATCGCCAGCAAGGGGGTTTTCCACGCGCCGGGCGCGCGGGTTGGCGGCCCGCCCACGTCACGAAGATTCTTCGCGAAAGCCACGAAGACGGCCAAGCCGAAGACCATGCCGACCCCGGCGGCGCCAAAGCCCCAATGCCAGGAATGAGCCGGGTTCATTCCCCACGAGGTCAGGATCGACTTGAAGGCGCTGTGTTGAGCAAGGAACCCGGTCACCAACGGTGAGGTGAAAGCGCCGATGT
>SYMW01000170.1 GCA_005805305.1 Verrucomicrobiales bacterium | reverse complement strand
GGTGATTTCGACAACGACGGCCGCCTCGATCTTATCGCTGGCAACTGGGGACGGAACAACGCCCGACAACGCTACCTGAAATCACCCATCCGGGCTCATTACGGCGACTCGGATGGATCAGGCCATCTGGGCATTTTGGAGTCGCATCATGATCCGGCGCTAAAAGCGTATGTGCCCGGTCGAGATCTTTCGGTGCTGGGAGCCGTTTTCCCCACCCTGCGGGAGAGGTTTGCTACCTTCGCCTTGTTCGGAAAAGCCACCTCACACGAACTGCTCGCCGCGGGTTTGCCTCCCATGCGGGAAGCATCCATTACAACCATGGATTCACTCCTGCTCCTGAACCGCGGAGATCATTTTGAGGCTCGTTCGCTGCCCTTGGAGGCTCAACTTTCCCCGATATTCGGCGTCGCAATAGGAGATTTTGACGGAGACGGTAATGAAGACGTGTTCGCGGCCCAAAACTTTTTCGGAGTGTCTCCCGCCGAAAGCAGACAAGACGCGGGTTCGGGCCTTTGGATGCGCGGCGACGGCAGAGGACGGTTGGCGAGTGTCTCCGTGGTCGAAAGCGGCTTGCAGATCTTAGGGGAGGGCCGCGGAGCCGCGCTTTGCGATTTCGACCACGATGGTCGCCTGGACATCGCCATCGGCCAGCATCGCGGCGCCACAACCCTATTTCGGAATGCCCGAGGCCGCCCGGGATTGCGCGTAAGCCTTCGCGGCACGCCCGAAAATCCGCAGGCGATCGGAACGCGGGTCAGGCTCAGGCTGAATCGCGACCAGAACGGATCTGGTCCGGTGAAAGAGCTGCGCCTCGGCGGCGGATACTGGTCGCAAGACTCAACCGATCTGGTCCTTGGGCTCCCACCGCATGCCGTGGCGTTGGAAATACTCTGGCCGGGCGGAACCGTCGAGCGAATTCCACTGCCGGGTGGAACGAATCTCATCACACGCAACGCACCGCTCAAACTGGGCGGTCAGTAACCATCACGCGAACGGCGGGGTGAACTTTAAACCGGCAGTTGAACTTATGAAGGACTTGCAAAAGCCTCGATGATAAAAGCTTGACGAGGAACGAGGCATTTCCCTGGTGGATCTGGTGAGTGATTCGGAAAGTTTTTATCGCCAGGATCTTGCGAAGATTCGCCAGGGGCAACTGCCGTTCAAGGTTAATTGCTCAAGGCAAAATTGGTCCGATACTGATCAGTCACCGCCCAAAGATTCAGCGGATACAGCAAACCACGGTATTTGATCATCCTCCCGCTGCCGTCGGCCATCATGTACATCCCGCCACCGCTCTGCTTTTTACCCGCTCCGCCGGAATGCCGTCCGCGCTCGATTTCCGTCACATCATTGCCCCGGGCTCCATCACGGGATGGCTCCAGCAAATCCATGTAGAAATGGTCCGAGTCGAACTTCTTCTCCCCCATGACAATCGTGTCAGAAGGAAGTTGAATCCCGCCAAGAGGCATGCGTTGGTTGGGGGTGGAACCAACATCGTAACTTCGGATAACCTGCCTAAAATAGTCGTTCCATCCATTGATAATGTAGCTTCGAAACGCGTCGTCGGGCGCCACGGGCCGATTGCTCTGCCGTTGGCGCGAATCAAACAGGCTTTGTTCCTTTTTTCGGTCATTGGGGCAGCGCAAGACCTCCAAATTGTCATAATACTGCTTGAGCTGCATTGGCCATCGATCCGTTTCGGCGCGCACTGGAAGGAAATCCTGATTGTCACCCGCATACAGGACGCACGAAAGCGCCAGGGTTCTGGCGTTGTTCAAGCACTTCATCATCCTCGCCCTCTCTTTCGCCTGGGCCATGGCCGGCAACAGCATCCCCGCGAGAATGGCGATGATGGCGATCACGACCAGCAACTCGATGAGCGTGAAGGCGTCGGAGCGTGAACGAGCGTGATACGTCGGAGGGGGGTAATCAGTCGTCATAAAAGCCGCTGGGTGGATTTCGACCTTAACCTTGCCGTCAAATGAGCTCTATTCCAAGAAACAAATTCCAGGCGTGACGGCGCGACGCGCACCCCGGAGTTGTTGGAGGGCTTTTCAGTTCCAACTTCCATGGAGCGGACCTCCGGTCTGCCCCACATTTTTCAAAATGGGATTTCCCCGGTTCTCAAGAGCGCATTGCGCCCATGAACCTGGGAGCGCTGGCGTCTCGCCGGCAAGGTTGAACAGGGAGCCGGATTCGCCGGCGAGGACGCCGGCGCTCCCAGTCCGGTTCATGGAAAGAGAGAACTGCTGAGCAAAGCTCGAATTTATTTTTGCGCGGACCCTTAGCCCAGTTTTCCCAGCATACGATCCAGCGAATCAGAGGTCTGATAGATCAGGGCCTCGGGATAGTGAAGATAAGGATGAAAATACTCGAACGTCGTGTAGCCCCGATATCCGACCTTGTCGAGGGCCTCCATCACCGCCGGCCAATCCGTCGTGCCATCCAGCAGCGGCCTGAATGTTTCCAAGGAGTAGTCCGTGCCCTTCTTCGTGAATTCTTTGAAGTGAATGTTCTGAATTCGTTTTCCCAGGATCGGAATCCAATGCTCCGGGCTCTGAAACATGGAGATGTTCCCGGTGTCGAAATGGACTCGGATCCGGTCACTTTGGAAGCTGTCAACGAAGGCGTTCATTTCCATGGGCGTCATCAAATAGCCGTTAAAAAAAATGTTCTCGATGTTCAAGGAGACCCCCAGTTTGGCCGCCTGCGGCAGCAACTTGGCCACGGCCTCCTTGGCGCGTTGGTCGCACACATCGTTGGGCACCGGGGTGTGGTCCGTTCGCCACGGGATGTGCACTGCTCCGGGTACTACGAGCAAGTTCTCCACACCCAAATCGTGCGCCGCCTGAGCCATTTTCCCGGCAAGCTCGATCCCGCGAGCACGCTTCTCCGGATCATTGCTCGACAATGGGTAAGGCCAAAACAGGAAAGAACAGAGGCCGCTGATCTCGATGCCGATGTCCTCGGCCATTCTCCGAATTGCAGTGAACTCTTTGGCCCCTGATTTCGGCGACAAATCGTTATCCAGATCATAATTCAGCTCGATGCCGTCAAACCCCGCTCTCTTCGCCAGCTTGAGGCACTCCTCGAGAGTCATTCGATCCGGATAGGGAAAAGCCCACAGATTGATCGATTTCTTCATCTCGAATCGTTTGACGGACGATCTTCGTGGGTCGGCGCTCGCCGCGGCGGCGGGACGCGCGAAGGGTCCCGCCAGGGCCGCTGAACCGGCCACCGCGAAACTCTGCTGAAATGCTCTTCGTCGACTCAAC
Source organism: Verrucomicrobiales bacterium (assembly GCA_005805305.1). GTDB lineage: Bacteria > Verrucomicrobiota > Verrucomicrobiia > Limisphaerales > F1-80-MAGS106 > F1-80-MAGS106. The sequence goes on along the minus strand of SYMW01000170.1, from coordinate 6,229 downwards.
CCTGCAAGGCTGGGGTTCGATTTGAGGGGAATTTCGAGCAACTCTTGGAGACGAGGATCCGGGGTTTTCATGCCGAAGATATTAAGGAAATCCGGCGCGCTCGCAAGCTTCGGAATCCGCTATCTCCTCCCCCGGAGCCCGAATGCCATCGCCTGGAGGAGCCCAGACTGCCTCCAGGCGGCGGGCCTTTTGTGTTGATGAATTCGACGCGGCACGCATTATGCTTGAAACACGTGTGCTGGTTCGCCTGCTGGCCTGCTGCTCCGCGAACGCGATCGTTCCTTCACTCGTGGTCGCGCCACGGGGTGTCAGATCCAGCTTCTAGAGAGTTTGCCGGATCGCTCCAGCAAGTGTAACCTTAGGCCGCGGTTCGCAAGCGGACAGAGAATAAGACCGTCAAACGTTAACAACAACCCCGGATTCAATTTGATATGCCGAAGTCATCAATGAAAACGCATCTCGCGACGGTCCTTTTCTTGCTGACGACCCTCGCTCGTGGAGTCGCGCAACCCATCATCTCCGACGCCGATCTCACGTATAAAGTCGGGGATTATTACAAAGCCTACGCGAACAATCCCTCGGCCCTGGTGGATGTTTCATCCCTTCTGGGCAGAAAAGGTGGGCCTCAGTTTTGGGATTTCTCCACCGGCCCAACCAACGACGTGTTTCAATACGATTACCTGGACCCGCGGGGCACTGCAGTAGGGGCTTCCTTCCCCCAAGCCACCATCATGGAACGTAAAACCACCCTCTCGTCCGGGGATCAGGCATTTCTCTTTTACACGCACGTTCCCAACGTCGGCCGAACCGTCTACGGGGCTTACAGTAACGACGGACTGTTCGCCGAGGGTGCGCAGGTGTTCGGCGCCCCCGTCGTCGATTTCCCCGCATCCATCAAACTGGGCGATTCCTGGAGCAACGTGATCACCTGGACAAATAATCTCGGATTGCTCGGAGACGACTTCCCAGTCCGCATCATCATCACCAGCAGTTTCTCGGCGGACGCCTACGGGGTCGCCGATCTTCCCACCCTCGGTTTTGGCGACGTGCTCCGGATCAATCAACTCGATGAGATTCAGCTCCAGTTATACAGCGAGGATGACGAAGGCAACGGCACATTCAATTCCCTGGGGTCACCAGTTTATTCAAGGTTCTTTTACTGGCTCATGCAAGGACGAGGCATCGTCGCGACAGTCTCTTCGGAGACTACCGGCAACCTGGAGGGCAACGCCACTCCTCCACCGGACAACTTCGCGCGCGCGGGATACTTGATCCGCATGTTCGAAACGAATAAAAAGCCAGCCCAAGGATGCGACCGACCCGTCGCCGTGTCCGATCTCCGAATCACCGTGGACGCGAGCGGCCGCGCGCTGTTAAAGTGGACCCAGACTGCTTGCACATCTTCCTACCGTGTCGAATACACCGAAAACCTTGGACCTAACGCCACCTGGATCCTCGCCGGCGCCACCGCCAGCAACTTCCTGATCGACCCCGGAAACGCGGGCACAAAAGCTCGATACTATCGCGTCGTTTCGATCAAATAGCCGCCACTCCAAAGCCTCGTGCAGATCCCCTCCTCCAACCGACTCGAACCTCAACCGGACCATCCGCCCTTTCCCCGCGCCCTCACCGGTCCCCCTCGAACCGCCGTTCGAACGAACGCCATGGCGGTGCCGCCGAAATCGGCGTTCACTCTCATCGAATTGCTGGTCGTGATCGCGATTATCGCCATCCTCGCGTCTTTGCTCCTCCCGAGCCTGGCCAAGGCGAAATCGAAGGCTCGCGAAACCTACTGCAAAGGCAACGCGCGCCAAATAAGCCTGGCCCTGGCCCTCCATGTGGTGGACTTCGACTACTACCCGGTCTACAACGTGGATCCCTCGATCTCCGTCGTGAACAACTTCTGGCCGGAAGCCCTGGAGCCCTATTCCGGGATGCGATGGACCAACAAACTCTATCGATGCCCCGATTACAACGGCCTGAGCGTTGATGGCAATAGCGATGCCGCTCCGCTGGGCAGTTACGGCTATAATGCCAATGGCACGAAATTCACCCCAAGCGAATTTGGCCTTGGCGGGGTTCTCACAAAAATCGCCCTCGACGACAACGCTGAAATCGGCAACCAAAACATCCTGCGCATCAAAGAGACGAAGATAAGAGCGCCCGCCGACATGATCGCCGTTGGAGATGCGCACCTCATTTGGACCCCAAAAGCCCTGACTCTGGAACTCTACGAGATCGATTTGCCGAAAGACAACTACAGCGGCATGGGACTGATCGACATTAACTCCAGGAACGGGGTCGAACAGAAAGGATGGCCTGGCCGCGATGGAATCATCAAAGCCACCCTGAAGCGCCACGCCGGACGCTATTCCATCGCCTTCTGCGACGGTCACGTCGAAGGCGTTCCGCGGGATCGGCTCTTCGAAAGAACAGACTCCTCGCTTAGGCGCTGGAACAACGACAACGAACCTCACCAAGATTTGCTGAACCGGTTTCCTTGAGAATCGCCCTCATCCCAATCCGTTTGGAGCGTTCTGATTCACGAGCGGCGCTTTGACAAAGCTCGTTGATCGCAAGTAGAGCGGCTCGATCAACTCTGGCGCGTCGCTCGAGCCGCGCGAACGCCCCAGCAATCCCAATTCCCGAGCGCTCGGGCAGCAATTCAGCCCTTCGCCGAACCAGCGTTGAATGCCGGGCCCAACAACAAGTTGGCCCGCACTCAACGCAACGTCGACTTCTGCCTTGGCCATCAGCAGCAGTTCGCCATCACTTTTCCACGCGCCCTCAAGGAGGCGGATCCGCTGGGCATGAAATTCCCCTCGCTGCGCATCCACAAGAGCGAGCGCTCCGGCGCCATCCGACGCGATGGTTCTCGGAATCCCCATGATCAAGGCGTCCAAGCTCGACACGCCGACCACACCCACGCCCCCCTTCAAACTCCAGCCTTGAGCAAACGCAAGCGACAGTCGAATCCCGGCATACGACCCGGGACCCAGCCCCACCACAATGCGCCCAATTGAATTTCGGTTCCATCCGGCCTGATCCAACACCCCACGAACGAGACCGGTCACGGGTGTGTGACCCGGCTCTTCATGGACCGATTCCGCAACCACACGGTCTTCGTCGAGCAATGCCACGCTCCGTTGAACCGAAGAAAACTCAATCGCCAAAATCGTCATGATCGATCCTTCGCGAGTCACCGTCCAAAACGACAAATCGCAGCCTGATAAAACGGGGCGGAATTCCTCCCACCCAACGATCCATCCACTCCACAACGGTCACTCCCGCCGTCTCAAAATAATCGTCCAACCCCGCTCCCAGGATCGACTTCATGGTCTCGAGCCGGTAAAGATCAAGATGCGCCAAAGGGAGCCTTCCGCCAGCGTATTCGTTCACCAGAGCGAAGGTCGGGGACGTGACTCGCTCTGTGATCCCCAACCCCGCCGCGATGCCCTTGACACAATGGGTCTTCCCCGCCCCCAAATCGCCGTCAAGGCCGATCACCCATCCGGGCTGGGCAGCCTTGCCCAGCTTCTCGCCAAAGCGAAACGTAGCCTCTGGACTGTTAGAAATGAACGTGCCCATGCGCGCTTAGCTCCCGCACCCCACGCCCATCTCGAATCCTCAAACCCGCCGCTGCCTCGACCCTCCCGATGCAGGATAAGGGGACAGTTGGAAACCGACCCCGCCAAGAGTCGAGCACCGCGACCGCATCCCGCGCCGCCACCATGAACAACAACTCGAAATCCTCCCCATCGGTCAGCGCCGCCAGCAAGGCGGGCTTCGACCCATCGCCCAGCGTCGATCTTCGACGAGCCTCGCGGCTCACCGGAATGGCGCGGGCGAGCAGTTCTGCTCCCACTCCGCTGGCTTTCAAAATATGTCGCAGATCCCCGGCCAATCCATCGCTCAAATCCATCATCGCATGGATCGAATGGTTGGCGCATAGCCAAGCTCCCTCTTCCAGGCGCGGCTCGAAATCCAAATGCCTTCCTTCGATGGAACCTCCGAGGCGGCCGGTGACAAAAATCGCGTCCCCCGCGCGCGCCCCGGAACGACGTGCCGCCTTCCCGCGGGGAACAAGCCCAATCAGGGAAATCGAAACAAACAAGGCTCCCGCGTTCAAGGTCGTCTCACCTCCCACCACGGCCACTCCATACCTCGCCGCCAGACCCCTGATTCCTCTATAAAGTTCCTCCAAATCCTCGACTCGGCTCTGCTTTGGCAATCCCAGAGTCACCAGGACCGCGCTTGGCTGTCCCCCCATCGCGGCGACATCGCTCAGACAACGTGCCAGAGCCTTGCGCCCCACCCTTTCGAATCCGGACTCCCGTGTAAAATGAACTCCCTCCACGACCGCGTCAGTCTTGAAAAGCACCTCCCGATCAGCCACACCCAAATCCAACACCGCGCAATCATCACCGGATCCCACCACCACGCGATCATTCGACTCCAAGCCACGCGTCAGATGCTCGATCAGTTCAAACTCGCTTAGTTTCATGAATCCATCACCAGGAGCCACGCGAAATTGGCGGCATTGAACAAGCTGTGCGCGAGCATCGGCGCCAGCAGGACTCCCGTGCGTTCGTATAGACCCGTTAACAACACGGCCAGGAACGTCAAAGGAACAAAGGTCAGCAAATTGCCGTGAAACGCTCCAAACAAAACTGAAGTCCCCCAAAACGCGAACTTCGGATAGCCCAATTGCCGAATGGAAGGGAACAACACGCCCCTGAACAAGAATTCTTCAACAACGGGGGCGAGCAGGATCGCAACCGCTCCGAAGTAGAGACGTTGAGCCCAGGAGGAAGTCTCCTGCAACGTCTTGACGGCGGTCTGGGGCTCGGCCGGGATGTCGAACCACTCCAGGCACTGAGCAGACGCGCTGCCTAGCCACATCGCGACGGGCAGCGCGATCATAAAAGTGATGGCGGCCTTGCGGAGCGCCCAGAAACGTTGCTGATCCCACCATCCAAACGCCTCGCGCCAGCCCATTTTGTGGTCTCTCAAAAACCAATGAATCAAGAAGAGTGCCGCCCCCTGGAACGCGAGGTTGCCGACCAAGAACATCACAAACTTAAGCCCGGAAGTGGACTCCTTCCCCTTCCCGGGATCCAGCAAGGCAAGGATCGAGCCGCCCATCCCCAGGCATAAGAACAACCAGAGAAAAAGTTTCAGTATCGATTCCAGTTTCCACGTCCGCAGATGGATCATGACTCGGGCGAGCCTAGGACAAGATCCCCACCAGGCAAAGGAAAAGTCATCCTTTCGCGTCGATCCAAACTGGCTCGAGTTGTCATGAAGAAAACACGCGAGTCTGCTTTGTGGAAACGCCGCGGCAGAAAAACTCTTGCGAGCGCCTCTTCGCCATGCAATATGAAGCCGGGCCAGAGAGCACCCCCGCCTTCCAATGCCCGGCCCGCCCGTCGCGGCGCCAATGTAGCTCAGTGGTAGAGCAACGGTTTCGTAAACCGTAGGTCGTGAGTTCAATCCTCACCATTGGCTCCATTTTAACTCTCTTGATACCAAGTAGTTACAGTTGGGTTCACCGGCTTCCATCAACAGGGATACCATGCAAGAAAACGCAAAAACAGGCATGATTAGGCACTCAAAATGGTAGAAAAGTGATAGCTTAAAAAACCGCACTCCTTCAAAGGCCACTGTGAACGGTGTTTCCCGTGAGTTCCGCGAGACGGGCGCGAAGGACGCGTCACTGCGGTTCGTGTAAAGTTGGGAAGGTGCGGGGCGGGCATTTCTACTGGGGGGTTCGGGGAGGAGGACTCATTTCACGGAAATCCAATGTCACTGCTCTTGCTCAAACCTTGATCGTGTCAGGGAGGAAAGACCCGATTTCTTCCGGTTCGATTTCCATTGGATATGCATCGGTGTTTCGGGAAGGACGGAGGGACGGCACTCCCTTCCGTGACGCGGGGGTCGGCGTTAGTTCCAAAAGCACCCGTTCTCCTTCGATGACGGCGGCCATGGCATGCCCGATTCGTTCCAACTCACCGGCAGAAGCGCCTGATATCTGAGCATCAAGGGCGGTCCTGAGTCTCGTGAGCACGGCGAGATTATCAATCAGATGGCGCTTATCGCGGTCGTTCCACCATGATCGGTCTTCGACCGGTTCTATTGTCGCGGGCAACACGGGAGAACCAACCAGCTCTTGAAGTGCGGCTTCCTCACGCTGACGGCGCAGTCGAACCCAGCCTTCGCGGCGGCTTCG
>SYMW01000169.1 GCA_005805305.1 Verrucomicrobiales bacterium | reverse complement strand
GGTGGAGCGCGACTGTGCTGAAAGCCAGTCGCAGCAGCATCTCAGGCTCGCTATCACGCCAAACCTGCTGCGGCTGGTGCTTCGCACACAACCGCGCTCCGGGCTGCCAGCCAAATTCACCGTCAACCGGCGGATGCACTGAGAAACTCCCAGCTCGACAGATTTTTCTCCCAAGCCGCGCCACTCGAGGATATAATGCGGCTCCATGAACTCCACTCTTCGATTTTTGTTGGCCTTTGCCGTTTTGATTGGATCGCAACTCAGCCCAGTGATGCGCGCGGAACCGGTGCGGGCTCTGCCCGCGGGCAACCTGCCCGCCGACAGCCGCCTGAATCCGCCGAAAGATCTTGATGGCTATTTTCCCTTTGCGCCTCCGGCGTCGAGGACGGCATGGGAGGCAAGGTCGCAAGAAGTACGCCAACGCCTAAAAGTTGCCTTGGGATTGTGGCCCGAGCTTCCAAAGACTCCGCTGAACGCCGTCATCCACGGCAAAATCGACATGGACGATTATACGATCGAAAAAGTGTATTTCGAGAGCATTCCAGGGTTCTTTGTCAGCGGGAATTTATACCGGCCAAAAGGGAAGTCTGGAAAGCTGCCAGCGGTTCTCAACCCGCATGGGCACTGGGCCAACGGGAGATTTTACGACGATGCCAACGGGATAAAAAGAGAGATCATCCAAGGCGCCGAGCGTTTTGAGGACAGTGGACGCAGCCCGTTGCAGGCTCGATGCGTTCAGTTGGCGAGAATGGGCTGCGTGGCTTTCTTTTACGACATGATCGGATATGCGGACAGCCAGCAGATCTCCCAGAGTTTGGCGCACGGTTTTGCCAAGCAACGCCCCGAAATGAACACCACGGAGAACTGGGGATTGTTCAGCCCTCAAGCGGAGGCTCACCTCCAGTCCGTGATGGGACTGCAGACTTGGAGTTCGATCCGGGCGCTCGATTTTCTGTCGAGCCTTCCGGACGTTGATCCGTCTCGGATTGGGGTGACCGGCGCGAGTGGAGGGGGAACGCAAACATTCATTCTGTGCGCGTTGGATCCGCGCCCCGTGGTGTCGTTTCCAGCGGTCATGGTTTCCACGGCCATGCAGGGCGGATGCACTTGCGAAAATGCCTCTCTTTTGCGCGTTGGCACCGGGAACGTCGAAATCGCGGGGCTATTCGCACCAAAACCGCAGGGGTTGACGGCGGCTGACGATTGGACCAAGGAAATGGCAACGAAAGGATTTCCTGAATTAAAGCAGCTCTATGCGATGTTGGGAGCGCCGGATAATGTCATGTTGAAAGCGGCCTTACATTTCGGCCACAACTATAATCACGTGAGCCGAGCCGCCATGTATGGATGGATGAACAAGCATTTGAAGCTCGGGTTGCCGGAGCCCGTGGTGGAGCGGGACTATAAGCGATTGCCGGCGGAATCGCTGACCGTTTGGGATGCCGCCCATCCCCGACCTCCGTCCGGACCGGAATTCGAGCGAAGCCTTCTTAAGTGGTGGCACGAGACGGCAGGGGGGGCGATCGCCCAATCGCGAGCCAACGCCGAATCCTACCGCGACGTGGTCCTGCCCGCCCTGGAAATCATGATCGGGCGAACTCAGGAGAAAGCCGGGCAAGTGAGCTGGAAGATGGCTTCCAAAGTGGAACGGGCGGGGTATCTCGAAATGTCCGGATTGTTGCGGAACGAAACTCACAGCGAGGAAATTCCAGTCGTTTGGCTGCACCCAAAGGATGCCAAGTCACACACGGTCCTGTGGTTGAGTGACGCCGGAAAATCTGGCCTTTGGCAGTCCAACGGATCTCTTAAGGCCGACGTCAAAAAGCTTCTGGATGCCGGGGTGACGGTGGTGGGTGTCGACCTTCTTTTTCAAGGGGAGTTCCTCCAGGACGGTCAGCAGCCCGTGCGGACTCGCCGCGTCAAGAATCCGAGGGAATTCGCGGGTTACACGTTTGGATACAACCCCGCTTTGTTCGCGCAACGGACGCACGATGTCTTGACCGTTTTGCGTTATGCGCGCACCCACGAGAACCGACCTGAGCGGCTGGATATCATTGCTTTGGATGGCGTGGGGCCGATCGCAATCGCCGCTCGTGCGGTAGCCAATGGAGCGGTGACACGCTTGGCGGCAGGCACCTCGGGTTTTAGGTTCGGAAAAGTTCTTGACTTGCACGATGTAGGCTTCCTTCCCGGAGGAGCCAAGTATGACGATCTTCCCGGGATGCTAGCCGTGGCTTCGCCGGCTGAGACATGGCTCGTTGGGGAAGACGATAAGACTGTTAAAGTGGCGAAGGAAGCTTATGCCCGCCTTTCCAAGACTGAGTCGCTCCGCCTTCACGCTGGTGCCGCGGCAGAACAGGATGCGGCCGCCGTCGCCTGGTTGTTGAATAGACGGTAGAAACCGCTGCTTAAACGCCATTTCAGAAAACCAACCTGCATCCTCGGATGGCATTGCGACATGGCAGACCAATCGGCCTTGGGACAAACGTGCTAGGGGTTTGCCTGGCTGGGTTTGGAATCCTCGCGTCAAGGATCATGATCGCCCAAGCACCACTTCCATCAGCGTCAATGTCTGAGAACCCTTTGCTTTTCGAAAGTGCGCTTCCCTATCGATTTCCGCGCTTCGACCTTTTAAGGGACGATTTTTACGCCCCTGCATTTCATTCAGGGATGCTCCAGCACTTGAAAGAAGTCGATGCCATCGCCAGAAGCGAGGAGCCGCCCACGTTCGAGAACACCATCGTCGCGCTAGAACGGGCCGGCCAACTGCTCTCCCGAGTTAGCCGGGTGTTTGGCAACTTGATCGGAACTGTGAGCAACCCAGCGATGCAAGCGTTGGAAAAAGACATGATGCCCAAGCTGGCGGCGCATTCGGACGCCATCAAGTTGAACGGCATTTTATTCACGCGTGTGCAGCAGTTGTATGAGCGCCGAGGCGTGCTGCAACTGGACCGCGAATCAAGCTGGCTGTTGGAGCGGTATTACAAGGATTTCGTCCGCGCAGGGGCACGGCTTTCGGAGGAGGGAAAAGCTCGGCTCAAAGCCATCAACACCGAGCTCGCGGCTCTTCAAACTACGTTTACTCAGAACGTTCTCAAGGAATCCAATTCCCTTGCGGTCTTGGTCGAGACAAGGGAGGAATTGTCTGGGCTTTCCGAGAGCGCGATCGCCGCAGCCGGCGCCGCCGCGAAAGCAGAAGGAAAAGAGGGGAAGTATTTGCTGCGGCTGATGAACACGAGTGGACAGCCCGCCCTAGCTTCCTTGACGAATCGAGCACTCCGTGAGCGCATCCTTAAGGCATCGCTTTCCCGTTGCAGCCGGGGAGGGGAGTTCGACAATCGCCAACCACTTACCCGAGTTGCGGCGTTGCGCGGTCAGAGAGCCGCCTTGCTGGGTTATCCCAATCACGCGGCCTACGTCCTCGAGGATCAAACCGCGGGTTCCATCGAAAAAGTTCATGCGCTCCTGTCAAGGCTGGCTCCCGCCGCGGTAGCCAATGCTCGACGGGAAGCCTCCGAGATGCAGCGTCTCATCGATCAGGAAAACAGGGCCTTCACGCTCGAAGCGTGGGACTGGGCCTACTACTCGGAAAAAGTGCGCGCCGCCCGCTTTGCCTACGATGAATCGCAGTTGCGTCCCTATTTCGAGATGAACCGGGTCCTAACGGACGGGGTGCTTTTCGCGGCGACAAAACTCTACGGCATCAAGTTCAAGGAGCGCACCGATCTTCCTCGCTATCATCCGGACACCCGAACCTTTGAAGTATTCAACCAGGACGAATCGCCGCTTGCGTGTTTCATAGTTGATTGGTATGCCCGCCCTAACAAGCGTGGCGGCGCTTGGGCCAGCGCCTATGTGCCCCAATCGGAGTTGCTCGGGGCAAAACCGGTCATCGCAAACCATCTCAATATTCCCAAGCCTCCGGAGGGACAGCCTACACTGCTCACTTTCGACGAGGTCAACACCGCGTTCCACGAATTCGGCCACGCGTTGCACGGCATGTTTTCAAACGTTCGCCATCCGCGCTTCGCGGGCACGAGTGTTCCTCGTGATTTTGTGGAATACCCTTCTCAAGTGAACGAAATGTGGGCCACTTGGCCGGAGATTTTGAAGAATTACGCCAAACATCACCAAACCGGGGAGCCTATTCCCCCGGCCCTCGTGGACAAAGTTCTCGCCGCCTCAAGCTTCGTGTTGCTTCGGCAAGCGTGCGGAGGGAGTGATTTTCCGCGCCGGGGCGCTGATGGCGGCGGAGCCACCCTCCCGGCTCAGTTTTCGATTAATCCTCCGTCGGGGCAGGAATCGGCGGCCGAGGGTAGTTCCACGGCAGC
>SYMW01000168.1 GCA_005805305.1 Verrucomicrobiales bacterium | reverse complement strand
TCTCAGCGACGTCGGCGCAGAGAAGAAAATCGAAAGCAGAAGTCCGACCAAACAAACGTAAACAAAAACCAAACAGTGACCGTCAGCCTTGTAGCGTAATCAAATGCCCTCTGAGGTCATTGATTCAAAAACGCGCCGTTATTTTCGAAGCGAGAAGCCCGAGGACGTCCTGAGTCTGGTGGATCGAACTGAGCTAATTCCAAACAAACCTTTTGACAGTTTTCATCTTCGAATGAATGTCGGCATCTCTCAAGACGGCCGCCGCATCGCGTTGGTGATTTTGGCGATCTCCGACGATGGGCGAGTGCGGTTCAACACGCCCGTGATGTTTTTGGGGACTCGGGAGGGGCCTGATTTCGTGTTCGAAAAACCGGTAACTTACGCGGAGCCGATGGGATTCTTTTACCCCCAAGTCGCGGCCACTCCCGATGGTATCGTTCTGGTGGGACAGTTATCCAGACATCCCGAACCTTCCACCACGCGCCTCGTCCACACGGACTGGAGCGGAAAGACGATTCATGCTGCGGACCTGCCCGGCAGCGGCGCTCCTAAAGGAGAGTATATCGCGTATGACCTGCGTCCGTTCGACCCTGGGGATTGGAGTCGTTTGATGATCTGTTGCACCGCCTCGACGGACCCGCGGCACGATTTTTGGCAATACACTCCCAAGGATCAGAGGCTTCGCTTGTTGCGGTCCGTTCCCTGCGACCCGGGAGCCGCCGCGCCAGGCCGGTGGATTCCGGTGTCACAAGCGAGGTCGATATTTGTGAACAACCCTTCGCTAAGCCAGCTTCGACTATGGGAGTTGGATCTCAACAGCGAACGTCCCGCTGTCCAGTCGTTCCTGCCCCAAACACATCCCAGGGAACGCGGTTTCCTGGCGAACGCGTATCTTTTTTCACCGAACCCATTGCAAGGCTCTTTGCTCGTTCCAGGAGAAACCGTCGTCGCGGTCGATGCCTATAATCCTAACCGCTCCAACGAGACTTCTGGTCCGTGCTCTTTTTTGATGTGGAAACTGATTTGGTGAAACGAGAACGCGGACCTGCTAATCCCCCTGGAGATAGTGTGTTGTATGTCAAGGAATGCCGGGACGATTTTTGGCGCGCCTGTTTATGCGGGGCGAGGCCAGTCGGTTACGCGGCGGCTACCGACGGAGACGGAGCTCGCCGCCCTGAATGCTTGCCACGTGGAGCCGCGTGGGCAAGTATTTCGACATCAAGCATGATCCCTAAAATGGCAACTGCCCCAGGCCTCTTCGAAAGAACCAGCGAGTTAAACGCCTCTTGAAAGCAGATTGGAACAAGACGTGCCGATGTTTGGTGGTCCTCCTGGCTGCGCTCAGCCTGGGAGCCGTTTCTCCAGTTGGGCCACGCAAGGGGCTGCCCGGCGCGGATCTTTTCGATTTGGGCCACATCCCGAGGTTGCGCATCACCATCCCATCCGCGGCATGGAACGCGCTGCAAAACAATCCCCGGACTTACGTCAGTGCGACGGTTCACGAAGGGAACGTCATTTACACCAACGTCTCGATTCGCCTGAAGGGCGGTCCAGGCAGCTTTCGTCCTCTGGATGAAAAACCCGCGTTCACCATCCATTTTGACCGGCTAGCCCAGGGTCAGAAATTTCATGGGCTGAAGAAACTACACCTCAACAATTCCGTCCAGGATCCCTCCTATCTTTCCGAGAAAATCGCGCGGGATTTGTTCAACGCGGCGGATGTGCCAACACCTCGCGCGGCGCACGCGACCGTTGAGCTGAATGGGAAGAGCCTGGGCTTGTATGTGCTGATCGAAGGCATCGATAAACAGTTCCTCCGGCGCGCCTTCCGGGATACCGGAGGCAACCTCTACGATGGACATTCCCAATCCGATGTCACTCGAGGGATGGAAGTGAATTCCGGCGATAGTCCGAGAGATCACGCCCCTCTGCGAGCCTTGGCTGCCGCTGCACAGGAGCCGAATCTCGACGCCCGATGGGCTCGCGTTCAAACGACTCTGGATGTGGACCGGTTCCTGTCCTTTCTCGCGGTTGAGATCATCACTTCCCACTGGGACGGGTACGCCCTCAACCGAAATAATTTCCGGATTTTCCATGATCGCGACAACCAACGGATGGTGTTTCTTCCTCAGGGTGTCGATCAAACTTTTCAGAGGCACAACATGCCGACCGTCCCCTCGATGGTCGGGTTAGTCGCCAATGCCATCCTGGAAATCCCCGCGGCGCGTTCGCGTTATCTCGCGCGCATGAGCCATCTCGTAACCAATGTGTTCAACGCCTCGGCGATCGCGCTGCAGGCGCAAGAGATTGCTTCCAAGATTCAGCCCGTCCTGGTTGCGGTCGATCCTCAATCCGCGGCAGGGCATGCCGCCCGCGTCACAAATTTCACCCGGAGTGTTCAGCAGCGATGGCGTTTTCTCGAGCGCCAGTTCACGGTTCCCGAAGTGGTCGTCCGCTGGGACAAACAGCAAAGTCACGCTCTTTCAACATGGGAATCCAAGATCGACATCGGCTCTCCCAGTTTATCGAAGTCTGAGGAGAAAGACGGGGTCGTGTCGCTTCATGTGGGTGCGAATGAACGAGGCGCGGCCTCCTGGCGCACACATGTGGTCTTGGATCATGGGCAGTACCGTTTCCACGGCAGGGTCCGGCTCCAGGGTGTGAAGCTCGCCGTCGACGATCCGAAAACGGGCGTGGGATTGCGGATTTCACGCGAGAAGTTTACTCGCAAATTCGCCGGAGATCTTGGATGGACCTCCGTGTCGTTTGATTTTGAAGTGGAGCAGGATCGCACGGACGTCGAATTGGTGTGCGAATTGCGCGCGGCGCAGGGGAAGGCGTGGTTTGATCTATCCTCTCTGCGGCTCACGAGGCTTGAGTGAGCCTTGAAACGGCAGTTGCCCATGGCGAATCATTTCCTTCACAACATCCCTCTGGGGAGTGGGCGAGACCCCGTCGAGCCGGCTTCCGTTGCCTCACTTCGATCTCATGCCCGCCGTGTTCACTGCGATCACCTTGTATCGGTGTATCCTGCCGGCCTGCGGATTCGTGTCCGTGAATCGCGTGGGCACGAGCGGTTGGGAGGGGGTGTCGCTGTACTGCAGGCCCTGGAAAATCGGGCGGCCGAAGGGATTCTTCGATTGCGACGGCACAGAGGCGAGTGGCTGGCCGTCCCGCTCAATGAGGAAGTGCGCGAGGCCGCTTTCCAGATCCGCCTCGGCGTCCCAAGTCAGCTCGTTGCCGGTAACGCGCACGTTCGTCGGCGCTGGTGGTGGGGTGGTGTCGGTCACGGCGGTGTCCTTCACGTATTGCGACCAGGCCTTCGCCACGGCGGCGTTGGGGAGCCAGATGGATCGTTCCCGCGCGCCGGAGAATTTCGCCGTCGGCACAGGCGCGGCGCTGGCTGGCTCCATGACGTTCAACGGCGCTAGCCACATGGATTTTTCCGGCATCGGCTTGAGCGGTTGGCCGGCGCGACGAGGCAGGCGTGCGGCGAGACAGGCGTCGAGCCACGGGATGGCGAGGTAGCGCTGGTTGCCGCATTCGTGGCTGGAAAGCGGATCGATGGCCACACCGACGAGTCCACCCCGGCCGCGCAGTTCGGTGAAGAAAATCTCGTTGGCGGGCCATACACCAGCGAAGCGGTTGGTCTTGTCGGTCACGCCTTCCTTGGTGCCGAGGTTGCACATCACCGGCACCTTCAAGGCGCCGGGCGAAATCGTGTAGGGCGCTGGCTTGTTCGTCGCGGCTTTGAGCGAGGGAACACCCGAGCGCAGCCACACGGCCGCAACCCGCTCCGGATGCAGCAAGGCCATGCCACCGGCCCAGTGTCCGCCGCCGCTGTGGCCCCACAACGCCCACGGCACGAGCGCGAGTTCTGGATGGCCGGAGAGCGCGCCCAGGGCGGCGAGGGACAACTGGAACGTCTCGTCGGAGCCATGGCGCGGGTCGCACCAGCGCTGGCAGTCGGCCTTCTCCGGCTGCTCATACACAGGCGAGAGAAGCGCGCAGCCGTGCCGCTTCGCCAACGCCTGCCAGTGCAGGTCGAACGCGCCGGTCATTCCGGATTTGCACGAGCCTTCGCCGCAGCCGTGCTGATGTACCACCACGCCGCGGAGGGTCTTCGCGCCGGGGGGAATCCAGATCGTGTAGCTGACGGGGAAAGCGAGTTTTCCCGGCAGTGTGGACGCTTCATAGCGCACGCGGTAATAGGGCGGCTCCACCGGCGGCGCATTCGTGTAAGGTGGCACCTGGGCGGACAGCACTCCGGCGAAGGCGCAAACGCAAGCGATGAACAAAAAGGCGCGGTGATGCATGGCGGAAGTGGAGCAGAATCGCGCGGCCAAGGAAAGCTGTGGTTCAGACCTCAGAAATGAAGGGAGGATTCGTTGCCAACAAATCGTTTTCCATTTCCTTGAAATCCTCACTGCAACCAGCTCCCTCGCCGCATCCGATGGGGAGAGGGGTTCTTTTCCGGGAAACGAACACTCCATTCTTTTTCACAGAATGCCTCAGAAATTCTGAGGTCTGGTGGTTTGGGCACGGTGAATCGGGCTCATGGCAATTCGTGGGACTCGATCTCCCTGAACGGAAGAGACAGTTTGTCTCTCCCTGGGATCTTCGTGGTATTTCGGCTTCAGCATCCGCGATTCGATCGTCGCCGACAGCGGCGGCGGTTGCGGGATGGATGACGACGCGATAGTGAAGCCGCTGAAGGGTCCATTACTTCAACTCTGCCCGCACCAGTTCCGGCAGATACTTCATCGGCACGGAGCCTTGGGAGAGCACGGCTTCGTGGTAGCGGGCGAGGTTGAACTTGGCGCCTAGTTCGCGCTGCATCTGCTCGCGCATCCGCACATGGGCCATGCGACCGACGAAGTAGGTGCTGAGCTGCGTGGAGGTCTGCTTGGCCCTCACCAGCTTCAGGCTCGCTTCCTCCTGCGATTGAAAACCGCCCTCGACCATCAGGCGGATGGCGTCGTCGTCGCTCATGTTCCCGGCGTGGAGTTTGTGGTCGAGAATGGAGTTGCACACGGCGCGCAAATAGAACTTCAACTGGTTCAGGCGGAGCTGAAGCTCATCCGGCCCGGCGCCGTAGCCCTGGTCGAGCATCATCTGTTCGGTATAGACGGCCCAGCCCTCGATCATCACGCCCGAGCCGAGGACCCGGCGGAGCAGGGAGGGCGAGCGCGCGGAGTATTCCAGCTGCACGTAGTGACCGGGATACGCCTCGTGGATGGTGAGGATTTGCAGCATGTGGCGGTTGTATTCCTCGAGCAGGCTCTTGGCACGCTGCGCGGTCCAGTCTTTCGCCGGCGGACTGATGGCGTAAAAGCTTGGCGCCTCCGGATCGAGCGCCGGCGCTCCGTTCAAATAGGCGAGAGAATTGCCGCGCTGAAACTCCGGCATCTCGATGATCTGGCAACGGTCTGGCTCCGGCAGGCGCAGAATATTTCTCTCGCGGATGAATTTCTTGATGCTGTCTACTTGCGCGCGCGCATCGGCGAGCAGTTCCTCCGGCTCGCTGTGCTCCTTCGACACCGCAGTGATGACCTCGGCCACCGTTGCGCGCTTGCCCGCCGGGTCCGCGACGGGCAACGGTGCTGCCGGGAAGTATCGATGCCAGAGCTGGCGGGCGACGACATACATGTCGCTATGCACGCGGGTGAATTCCGCCTCCGCATCGCGCAACACTTCGCCAGCGCTCAGTCCGGCGTTCAGCGTGTATTCGAGCTTCTTTGAGAACTTGCGTCTGCCGAGCCGCCACTCGCCGGTCGCGCGCGGCAATAGCTCCTTTTCCAGCCACTGCTGATAATCCTTCAGCACGGGCACCACGCGCGCCGCTTCGGCCTTGAGCGCGGCGAGTTGCGCGGTCTGGCCGGCCGTCTCGAACAAATCGCTTTCGTAAAAACCGATGGAGCCTTTGTTCTGCTTGATCGCTGTCTCCAGCACCGCACGTGGCGGATTCTTCAGGTTCGCCTTCGCCGCCGCGACCACATTGGGTATTTGTTTCATCCGCCCGATGGCATTGGCCACGTTCGTTTCCTTCGGCAGCCGCGACTGCGTGAGAATGAGGAACACGCTGTCGCTGATGTATTCGTTGTAAGCGCGCGGATTGGTCGCAAAGGGTTGCGTGTTCTCGCGCAACCAGATCGACGCTTCAAGCTCGTGATTGAAGATGTCGAAGTTGACTCGCTCGTCCGGCGAGAGTTTGGCGCGGTCGATCTCTTTGTGAAGCCGCGCGCGCGCCTGCTTGGAGTGTGTGAGCGATTTCTCCAGCGCAGTCGGCGACAGGTCGTCCAGCTTGTCATCGAAACGATGATCGCCCAACCCCGTGGCCTCGGTCGGATGCAGTGCGAACCGCTCGTCGAGGTAACCACGGAAGAAAGTTTCAAGTGCCGAGTCCGCAGCCAGGACGGGCACAACCAGCGCACCGAACGACGCGATGGCGAGAGTGTAGTTTTTCAAAATCTTACGCATAACGATCTGGATTGAGGAGTGTGAGGCCGAACGACGAATTTCCCGGTAGTCGGGCTGTCATCCATCGTGAATTCCCCGAGGAAGCATTCGTGGATGCGCCCAAAGGCTTTGTAGTCCACGGTGGTGGGAAAGGGGGGCGTGTCGAATGTCGAACTGACGGAATTCCCAACTGGAACTTCGCACTTCGCTACGACGCGCCTGGCGTCGTTGACCTTCGCGCCGATGTGCTTTGCCCCAGGCAGATTCAGCAGGAAATCGAACCGGGCACTCGGCGCGAGGTGGAGCATGCCCTCGGCGTGGCCGACGGCGGATTCGTCCACGCGGTTGCCGGGCCTCGACGATGCGTCGGTTTTTTCCAACTTTTCGCGCTTGGCGTCGAAGCGGACTTCGGCGAAACGCAGGGAGATGATGCCTAGGTGTCCTTGCTGACGGTCACCATTGAAATCCGTTTCAGCAAAGTGGGGTGCAGACCCCGCCCCCTCGGCGGCGTTCCAAGGGCGTCTTTCAAGCGAGGCGGAGGCGGTGTCTTTCTCTGATGGGGCGATCCATTGCATCGAAGCAATGATGCTGCAAGCTGCGCCTGGTGGCGAGCGGGTTTTGTCATCCTGTCAATCCAGGGCAATGCCACAGGATCGATCGTCCAAAACATCCCAAGCCCTGAAGGGTCAAGACAACGGGTGGGCCGCCCCTTCAGCCTTAAAACTGCAGTTGAACCTCGTGAAGATTTGCAGAAGCCTGGATGAGGAAGGATTGGCGAAGAGCGAGGCATATCCTCTGTGGATCTGGTGAGTGATTCGAAAAAAACTTTATCGCCAGGATCTTGCGAAGATGCGCCTGGGAGTCCAGGCGAACTGCTGGACCGCGAATTGCCGGACTTGCCAGATGCAAAAATGAGGCTAGTTTGCCGCCTTGATGAAAAACCGATCCAAATCTTTCACCGCCGCAGCAATGCTGGGTTGCAGTGTGGTGTTGCCATCCATTGCCTTAACCCAAGGCCAACCACAGTCCGCGGGAGCGGGACAACCGATGTTATTTCAGCCGATGACCGGCGGCACAAAAGCCAATTACCAAACGGAGTTCACCCATTCCTTCCGATCGGAGCTGAACCGCGGGGATCAGTCGCTGGGCGATTTCAGCGCCTCACGTTTCGGCCTGGACTACTCGCGGCTCTTTACGACCAGTGAAACCTACACGTGGGGTGTTGGCGCCGGTTGGGACTATGCCTCTTTCGATGTTGCCGCCGGGGGACCGGTTCCTGACTCCTTCCAATCCACGTATCTACGACTGAGCAATCAATGGCGTATCGGCGATCAGTGGAGCCTGCGCACCGACTTGAGACCCGGCATTTACTCCGACTTTCAAGACATCAGCGGCGGCGATCTCAATGCGCCCTTCAACGTGATACTGGCCTACGACTACAACTCGTCGCTGACCTTTGTGGCGGGACTCAACTTCAATTACCAGAGTGATGTACCTTTCATCGGTGGTCCCGGTGTCATCTGGAGATTCGCCGAGGGTTGGCAGTTGAGGGCCGTCCTGCCGAAACCGCAGCTGAGCTATTCGCCAAATCAGGAGTGGATGTTTTTTGTGGGTGGCGAACTCCGTGGCATCACGGCGCGAGTCGCGGAGGATTTTGGAAGAGCTTACAATAACCCCGCACTCAACGGCGATAACCTCAGCTACCGTGAGATCCGTGTGGGTGCGGGTGCTCGGTATCGGTTCCACCGCCTTTTCAACGTCACCGTGGAAGGGGGCTACGCCGTCGATCGGCGCTTTCAATATGAGGATGCCAACCTTCTCCTGAATGGGGATGGCGCCCCTTACGTGCAGATTTCCATAAATGGAAGCTATTGAGGATCAGCCCAATCGAAGATCAAAGGGCATCGTGCGGCGGTTCTCGTAATGAAATTGAACCAACTAGAGCGGGACTCCGAACGTTCCTGCCGCCTGAAGCCGGAACCCCGAGCGAAGAAATAGCGCGGTTGTCCTATGCGGCGTTTCGGGGTGGCCAAACCTCCGTCCCTTCCTTGTTCTCTGTTTCCTCCGCGGT
Source organism: Verrucomicrobiales bacterium (assembly GCA_005805305.1). GTDB lineage: Bacteria > Verrucomicrobiota > Verrucomicrobiia > Limisphaerales > F1-80-MAGS106 > F1-80-MAGS106. The sequence continues at coordinate 5,355 of SYMW01000168.1, read as the reverse complement.
TAGGTGTGCCCGGAGTGATCGGGGCGATGAAGATTTTCGATCGGTTGGAATTCCTGGCCCCCTGTCCCTACGTAGTCTGAGCGAAGTCGGAAAGTGACCGGGCATCCGCGTTCGACCGAGCGGGCTTCGGCGAGACAGGCATCCCGGAGAAGGGAGATCACCAAATCCGCTATGAGCGTTCTTTCTTACTCCAATCGTTCTCCAAAATCTAATCCGAGAGCCATTCACTATTCACCCCTGGATTTTTGCGCCAGAGCGGGTCTTGTCAACCGCCCATGAAGAGATAAAGTCACCGCCAATGAACCCGAAGCAAAAGCAATTATCCTTAAAACGGCAGTTGAACATCGTGGAGATTTGCAAAAGCCTGGATGAGAAAGGCTTGACGAAGAGGGAGGCATATCCCTTGTGGATCTGGTGAGCGATGCGGAAAAACTTTATCGCCGGGATCTTGCGAAGATTCGCCATGGGCAACTGCCGTTTTAAGGATTATTCCTGAACTGCGCAGCGTTCAGAAGGCAGTTACCTGTCAGTCACTCACGCGACGGCGAAACTTGGAATTCCTGATGAACAACAGACGCTCCAAGCATGCGTAGCCTCCTGCTCGCATCCTTCTTCTTTACCTGGCTCGCCCTCGCTGAGGACGCCAAGCCTGCCTCGCCTCTTTTTGGTGCTCGCGAGTTCGTTCAGACCTACTGCTTCGATTGCCACAACGACACAAAGCAGAAGGGCAAGACCCACCTGGCTCCGTTCCTTCGCGACGGCACGTTTGAACGGGATGTGCTGCTCTCCGTTTACGACCAGCTGAACCTGGAGGAAATGCCGCCTGACGACGAAGACCAGCCGCCAAAAAAAGTTCGCAAGCAGATGCTCGCTTTTTTGAGCCAGGCCATCAGCGCCAGTGGAGCCACACTCGTTGATAAGAAATCCCTTCCGGGATACGGCAACTACGTGGATCACGCAGCCCTCTTCGAAGCGGAGCTCATCGACGACCAACCGGCTCCCTCTCCCCGCCGCCTCTGGCGCTACAGCCCGGAGAGTTTCTCCGAAAGAGTCAATCGAGTCGCGGGTCAAGATGTCATCCAGTTTGTTCCGATCGCGACCTTTCCCGTCCCGCAGACAGGCCTCACGCACCCCGCGTTTCCCTACAAGGGCCCGGCAAATACTCTGAAAGATTTTTCCAGCATCCACGACTTCGGCCTGACGGAAACCGAGCTTCTCATCAGGCTCGCCGAAGAACTGGCGGCAGCTCAGCTCACTTCCGGTTCCCTTCGCGCCTACCGCAGCCTGCCGGCGGGTGATGCCAAATGGAGCGGCCTGCTCAACGAGCAGTTCGAGAAGCTCTACAGCCGACAGCCGACGGACGAGGAACGTCGGCAGTTGCTGACGCTACAGCAGAAGACCGCGACGGACTCCAGCGTCGAAGTCGCCAATGAAACGATGATCGCCGCGACCTACCTGAGGCCCGAGACGCTCTTCCGATTTGAAGTCGGGAAGATGCCCACTGCCGCCGGACAAGGAGTGAACCTGGCCCCACTTGAATACGCTTACGCGGTAGGGCTCGCCCTCAACCTGACGGGGCCGACACCGCAAATGGTGGAAGCTCTGCTCGAATACGATACTAAAGAACGAGAGGAGTTGAAGAAGGTGATCCGCCCCTGGCTTGATAACGAGAACGCGCATCAGCGCATCCTGCGTTTCATGGCCGAGTATTTTGAATACGGTAATGCCGCTTTCGTGTTCAAAGACAAAAATCTTTTTCAATATCGGCCCGAGTGGATCATTGAGGATGCGGAAAAGTTCGTCTCCCGCATTGTCAAACGAGACCGAAATGTTGTGAGAGAGTTGCTCACCTCGAGCGAATACAGTGTCAGAGGAGCGTTCAACTATTCGAATGCCGCGAAATGGCACCAGGAACAGAACAACGGACACCGCTTCTACCACACGTGCTATAACCTGGAGAAAACAGACCTCGGGAAAGATCCCGAGTGGCACAATTTCAAAGGCGAACGCGCCGGCATCCTCACGCATCCGGCCTGGCTGATCGCCTTTTCCGACAACACGAAGAATCACGCCATTCAGCGCGGACGATGGATTCAGACCAAGCTCCTCGGAGGCGTGATCCCCGACACCCCGGTGGAAGTGGACGCGAGATTTCCAGAGGATCCCAAGCTCACACTGCGAGAAAAAATGAAGGTGGTGCGCAAAGAAGAATGCTGGAAATGTCACCAGCGGATGGATCCCCTCGGGCTGCCCCTGGAGCAGTTTGATCTTTGGGGCAAGCGCCGGACCGAGGAGCTGGAGCGTCCGGTCGTCACAACCGGCGAATTGAACGGAGAAACCGTTGCCGATCCGTTCGAATTGATGCATCGCCTCGCCGATTCGAAACGTGTCCACCAGGTTTTTCTCCGGTACGTGTTTCGCTTCTTCTGCGGCCGGAACGAAACCCTCGGAGATGCCAGGACCCTGCGCAAAATGGAACGTGCTTATCACCAGGACCAGGGCAGCCTCAAAGCGGCGATTCTGGAGCTGCTCGTTTCCGATTCCTTCATCCAACGTTCAAACCCAGTCGCGAATAACGGAGAAATATTCCCATGAATAAGAGAGCCATGCATCGTTCTGCCGCGCCCGATTCCCGACTCTACAGCCGCGGCGAGTTTCTGCGGGGCCTGTGCCTGTCCGCCGCAGGTTCGGTGTTGATCCATCCTCTTCTGGGCAAGCTGCACGCGGAAGTCGAGGGACGCGCGCAGCCGGCTCGTTTTCTCTTCCTTCTCGAAGGCAACGGCTGCCCGCCCAACCAGGTTCATCCGACGAACCTGACTCTTCAGCCCATGGGCAAGCGCAAGAAGACAGTGGAGGAAAAGTTCGGCGCCGGAGATCTACCGCGGGCTTTGCAACCGGTCTCGGGTTATGTGGATCGGATGCTGATTCTCCAGGGGATTTCAGGACGAATCGCCGGCGCCGGCCACTCAACCTACTACGGCGCCCTCGGCTGTTACAACACGAGGGACGCCAAGCATATCCTCGGCCCCACAGTCGATTGTGAGCTTGGAAGCCGCCACCCGGCGCTGTTCGAAACCATCGTTCTAGGGATTTCGCAGAGGACGAATCTCGACATCACGTTCAACTGCTCTGCCTCGGCCGCCAACACTGCGGTCGCGACCATTTTAAACCCGCAGGTCGCCTACAAACGCATGTTCGCCGCCATCGGAGACCGGGAGGGACTCACGGTCAAAACGCATTTGCTAGATTACGTGAAAGACGACATCCGCGCGGTACGCAAGCGACTCGGCTCGCTGGAAAAGGAAAAGCTGGATCGCTATCTTTCGGCCTACGAGCAGATCGGTCACCGTCATGCTGCCATTGCCGGCCTCGATCCCGACGTAAAGAATCGCATCAAGCCGATGACGGAAAAATACCGCTCCGGCAATCCGGCCGACCGTTTGGAGTGTCATTTCGAAATGGCTACTACGGCTCTCGTCACCGGTCTTACCAATGTCGCCACCATTGCTTCGGGCGTCGGTCACCAGGATTTTTCGATTGTCTTCGACAAACTTGGAGTCGGGATGGAGAAACACACTATCGGTCACGCCCTCTACAATCATGAAAAGGTGGCGATCGATGCCTCGGAGAAGATTCGTGCCTTCCACTTTGAACAGATCGCCCGCACCCTGAAGAAGCTGGAGAGCATCCCGGAAGGCTCCGGGACGATGCTGGACAACACCGTCATTGTTTATCTCAGTGACAACGCCAACGAACATCACACCAGTTGCCTGGAATGGCCTTACGTCCTGCTTGGGGGGAACCCCCGACTGGATCTCGGCGGGCGCTGTGTCACCTATGCCGATTTCGACAACAAGGGCCATCGCACGATCAACGCGATCCACAACACTCTCCTCCACGCGGCCGGACATCCCGTGGACGATTTCGGTTTCAAGATTCCCGGGCTCGACCACGGCATCCAGGAAGGTCCCCTCGCCGAGTTGCTGGTATGATGCGAAACTCGACAGCCGGAGTTCTGACTCTGTGCATCCTCTCCGCGACCGTGTCGGCCGATGAAAACCCTCTGGTGGTGCGTGGCGGTATCCTGGGCCGCGAATTTTCGGAAGTGGGCAAGCTCTATGTCGATCATGACGACTTGATTCATTTCAGGACGGATCAGCGCCTCTACTACTTTTCCCACATGTATTTCATCTGGGACGCCCTGGCGGCGGCCGGGGCGGTGAAAGACGGTAAAATCACTTACAACCTGCCGCTGCGGATCACCGGCAATTATTCCAAAGCGCAAAATGTCTATAACTTTTTGGAGGAACCTGAACTGCGAGGCAGTCAGATCATGTGGATCGACCGGGTTGAGAAAGTCGAGCCTTCAACCCAAGGGCAAAGCGAGTGGGTGCCTTTGTTTGATGGCGACAGTCTAAAGGGTTGGTCGATTCACCCTTCAGCAGCAACTCCGGCGGACAACGCGGGTTGGAAGGTCAAGAGCAAGGTGCTTTCGGGGTCGGTGCCCTGCGCTGGCGCTACGCAAACCCTCATTAGCGAGTCGGTCTTTACCGACTTCGAACTCACCTTTGAATACCGTTCGTCCTGGCGAACCTCCGCCAGTCTCCTGCTCCGGGCCAATGCAAAGGGAGATGGAATCGCCCTCAGCATGGACCACATCGATGAGGGAACGATCGGCTTCCCGAAATCCGCCACTGGCGCCTCCCGCCCTTTCATGCTCTACGAAACTCGCGAGGAGCGAGGTGTTGGGGCCAGTGCTCACTTCCACCTTCAGTATGACGGCCGCTTCAACTATGACGCGTTAACCCGCGACAAGTGGCTCCAGTGTTGTCAGTTGGGCGACTTTCTCAAGGAATGGGATGGGGCATTCTGGAATATTGTCAGGATTCGCTGCACGGGTCCCGATCCGGAGATTACCGTTTGGATTAACGGCTTCCAGATCGGCCAATTCAATGCGAGCGCGGTGGTAATGTCTCAAAAGAATCCGGCTCACGTGGCCACGATCGAAAAGTATGAGGTTCACCCCTCCGGGCGCATCGGTTTTGCCCTCCATGCCGCGCTGCACAAGGAGCCCCAGTTCCTGTTACGCGAAGTGCGCGTCAGGAAACTGAAATGAAGAAGGGACAAGAATTCGTAGGGACAGACAATTTATTCGAAAAGTCTTCGCCCTAGGCGAGAAAGAACGCATGGGAGAGAGGGGAAAGTCAGAAAGCTTTCCTGAACGCATCTGACTCCGAGGAAGTTGGATGGAAAGGGAGCCGAGCAGCCGGTCGTTAGGCACCGGATTTCACAGGGAACCGTTTGCAGCTAGTGATGTGTCTCACAAATGGGTGGAGTTATGTTGCGCCCATTTGT
>SYMW01000167.1 GCA_005805305.1 Verrucomicrobiales bacterium | reverse complement strand
GACCTAGCAGCCACCATGTAAACAGGGCTGCATCGTTCAACCGCCGTATGCGGAAAACCGCACGTACGGTGGTGTGGGAGGGTGCCGGGGCGCAATCCCCGGCACCCGACCCGATCACCGACAACTCGCGGATGCACCAATGGCTCGAACTCCAACCCATCAGTGGTTGCACATTTCGACTCATCCGGGATAAAATAAGGAGCGTGGGCCTCATACTCAGAACAGCGTTTTGGCTGTGGCTGGCGGTGCACGGAGCACATTTCATCCACGCCGCGCCAAAGGAGCCGGTTGAGTGGTTTCGATCCCAGGAGGGCGATCTCACGGTCTGGTGCGCGCAACATGACGAAATCACATCGGATCCGCGGCCGGCCCGATCATTCGAATTGGCTTCCCTCAGCGGCGCTGAAAGCGCGGGCATCCTTCGGTTGTTAATGAGCCTGCAAGAACCCTCTCAGGAAGTGCGGCGGTCCGTGGAAGCAGGAGTGGCGTGGTTCAAAAAGGCTCAATTGAAGGGCTTGCGCCAGGCGCGGGTGGACGGCGATAAGGTCCTGGTCTCAGACCCCTCGGCGCCCCCCATCTGGGCCCGTTTTTATGAGATTGGCTCCAATCGCCCCATCTTTGCCGGGCGCGACGCGGTGAAGAAATATGCGCTCCCGGAGATCAAGCCTGAACGTCGCAACGGCTACGCTGGGTATGGCTCTTCGGGCGGGGCTGTCATGAAAAATTATTCACGCTGGAAATCAAAGGTGGAGCGCGGTTCCCAAGGCGACTAGTTTCGCCTTCTTCGTGTCGATCAGCGGATCGGCTCGCCAAGGAATCATTTCCTAAACCAAAACTCCTCGACCATATCCCATGTGCCAGATGCAGAACCCTTGCCGCGCCCTCCGTGGCTGGGGCATCATGAGGCAGATCAGCTCCGAACTCAACCGTTGTCTCTTGAGCTACCGCGGCCGTGAGCCAATCGACCTCGAAATAGCGCGCGCGCAGCATCAAACCTTTCGCGAGCTTCTCGAGGACTTGGGCCTCGAGATCACGATTATTCCAGAACTCGACAACCACCCGGATTGCTGCTTCGTCGAGGACACCGCGGTGTTGCTAGGGTCCAATACGGCGGTTATTTGCAGCATGGGCAATCCCGCGCGCCGCGGCGAAGAACAGGCCGTCGCGGCGCTTCTGGAGAAACGCGGACTCCACCTGGTCAGAATGGCAGGGGACGCCCGGGCTGACGGAGGAGACGTCCTGATCATAAACAACGAAGTGTTCGTGGGCCTCTCGAATCGAACCAACGCCGAGGGATTCAAAGTCATCGCCGCAGCAGCTGAGCCAGAAGGGATCGAGGCCCACGCCGTTCGAATCCGTGGAGCGTTGCACTTGAAATCGGTTGTCACGCGCTTGGGAAAGAGCAGTGTCCTCGGACTCAAGCGCCATATCGGGGAAGGGCTGGGGTTTTTGGAACGTTACGATTGGCTGACTCCTCCGGCGGGCGAGGAGGCGGCGGCAAACGCCGTCACGCTGGGAGACACGGTCGTGGTGTCCTCGACCAACCGGGAACTCGCCCGATTGATCGAAAGGCGGGGGTTCAAAGTCGCCAGCGTCGACATCAGTGAATTGCAGAAAGCCGAGGCCGGTTTGACCTGCTTGGCCATCCTGAAATCAGAATCATGAACCCATTCACGAATGGCATCCCCAAAGGCCATCCCTCTCACGAAAAAAAGCGCATTCAAGCAGGCGCCCCTCTGACTGACTCGTGCGATCATGAACTGTCGGCGGACTCCCGGGCTGCCCAGGATAAGCGAGTGTCGATGAAATCGACCAGGATCCGCTTTGTCCTGTTGGGAGCATTGGCTTTGGGGATCGCAACCCTCTCCCTGCGCGGCAGTCCGGACGAAAATCCGTTCGCCATGGCCATTCGATCCACGCCGTGGCGTCCCCCTGCCGAGGAACAAAAGTCGTTCCATCTGCCACCCGGTTTCGAGATGCAGTTGGTTGCCGCCGAACCGGACATCAACAAGCCAATGAATTTGGCCTTCGACTCCAAGGGCCGGCTGTGGGTCTCCACGTCCATCGAATACCCAGTCGCCGCTCCAACGAACAGTCCGGGAAGGGATCGCATCATGATCTTCGAGGACTTTGGCGCCGACGGGAAGGCGCGCAAGGCGACGCAATTTGCCGGAGGCTTGAATATACCCATGGGCCTGTACCCATTCCAAAGCCTGAATGCAGATGGGTCGACCACCTGGAAAGCGGTCGCATGGTCGATTCCCCATATCTGGTTGTTTGAGGACACCGACGGGGACGGACGCTCGGACAAACAGGAGGTGCTTTACGCGAACTTCGATTACACCAGGGATACGCACGGGAATCAATCGAGCTTCCGCCGAGGCTTCGATGGCTGGCTCTACTGCGCTCACGGATACAACAACGACTCCCGCGTGAAGGGGCTCGACGGATACGAGGTCCGAATGAATTCAGGCAACACTTATCGCATCCGATTGAGAGGAGAGCGCATCGAGCATCACACTTACGGCCAGGTCAACCCTTTCGGACTCGCCTTCGATGAGTTTGGCAACCTGTTCGCGTCGGATTGCCACAGCGAGCCCATCTACCAATTGCTCCAAGGCGCTCACTATCCAAGTTTCGGGAAGCCGCACGATGGTCTTGGATTCGCTCCTAAAATGATGGAAAACAAACGAGGCTCGACCGCCATCGCTGGGATCTCCATCTACGCCGACGTCGTGTGGCCAGAGGAGTTTCAGGAAAACGTCTTCGTCGGCGACGTGATGACCAGCCGCATCTATCGCGATCGACTCGAGGACCGAGGATCCACGCGGATCGCTCAAGGCCTGCCCGATCTGGTCACCTCTGACGACCCGTGGTTCCGCCCCGTGGACATTCAGCTCGGACCGGATGGCGCGCTCTATATCGCTGATTTTTACAACCGCATCATCGGCCATTACGAGGTCCCTTTCACGCATCCAGGACGCGACCGGCGAAGCGGACGGATCTGGCGCCTGATCCACCGAGGTCCCGGCGGCTCGGCCTTCCGGGGCAATCCGCCCGATATCTCCAAATCATCCGCAGAACAGTTGGCGGCGGATCTCGCTCGGCCGAACCTGATCCACCGGCGCCTGGCCACCGACGAACTCACGAATAGGCTGGGCCAGGAGGCGATTCCCGCACTGCGACGCGCTCTCTCAAGGCCCGCTAACTCGTTTCAACAGGTCCACGCCCTTTGGGCACTCGAACGCCTCCGCGCGCTCGAGGAGATGGACATTACAAGCGCGGCAGCGTCTCCTGACCGGCTTGTTCGGACGCACGCCATGCGCGTGATCGCGGCATCAAAGGAATTTAACACGGCTCGACGCGGGCTGGCGATGGCTGGGCTCGCCGACGAGCATGGGCTCGTGCAACGGTGCGCCGCCGAAGCCCTCGCGAACCATCCCGCATTCGAGCACGTGAGCCCCTTGCTCGATCGAATCACTAAGGCACCCCATTCCGACAGCCACCTCCTCCACGTCGCTCGGAAGGCCCTCCGCGACCAACTCGTTCCCGAGGCAAATCTCCGGCGTTTGGCGACTGTGAAGTTGGATCCCGAGAAGTGGCAAATCGTCGCAGATCTCTGCTTGAGTGTGAACACACCCGCAGCCGCGGAGTTCCTCGTCAGCCGCTTGTTCACAGCCGATCAAGAGCGAACCAACTCCGCGCGGGCATCCCAAATCCTTAAACATGCCGCGACATACGCTTCAATCGACGAATTGGGAAGGCTCGTGCAATTTGCCAGCCGCCCGCTTCCCCAGGCATCGAACCCATTGCTGTTTCAAGAGCTGGGAAGGCAATTCAAATTGTTCAAAGCTCTCGACGCAGGACTCCGCCAACGGGGAGTCCCTTTGCCAGGGAGCGCCATTTCATGGGGAGGCGCCTTGGTCGCAAGCTTTTTTGAATCCTTCGTGCCCTCTCCTGTCTGGTTGACGATGCCGCACGAAGCAAATCCCACCGCCACGCCTTGGGACGTCGAACCGCGACCATGCTCCGACGGAAGATGGCGCAACCTTATCTCCAGCTTTCCACACGGCGACGACCTCACGGGTGTTCTGCGCTCGCGCCCGATTGAAATCCCTCAAAAACTCGAGTTCTGGCTCGCCGGCCAAGACGGGTTCTCCCCGAATCCCCCGCAGCATCTCAACCGCATCCGTCTCCGCGCCCATCCCTCCGGCCAGGTGCTGGCCGAAACATTCGCCCCAAGAAGCAACATCGCCCATCGCGTCACCTGGCGTCTTGAGCAGCACCTCGGAACTCAAGGGTACATCGAAGCCATCGATGGGGACGATTCCAACGACGACGCCTGGCTGGCTTTTGGCGATTTCCAACCCGCGATCGCGGAGCTTCGGCCCCCTGAGTTCCCTCCGAGGCCAATGCTCGACTCGACGATGGCGGCGGCGGAAATCTCAGCGCGTGTTCAGAGGAAGAGTGTCGCTCCGGTGCTGCGCCGCTTTTGCCTGCCCGGGCCGGACACTCACTTGAGCGAAGTCGACGCCGATGTCATCAGCGCGTGCGCGCTCGCGTGGGTGGCGCTGGAGCCGGACCAAGCTATTCCCAAACTGTCAGCCGCTCTGAACTCCGCCGCAGGATCGGCATTATATCGGGAGCGACTCGCCCAGATCCTTGCCAGCCATGATCGAGCAGACACCCAAAACGCCGTTTTGAACGCCTTGAAAACCCTGCCACAAAAGGCGCACGAACGCCTTTCCTACACCCTTGCAAGCGCTCCGTTCAGCGCTGAAACTCTCCTCGCTGGCCTCGAGAACGGAGCCGTGTCACTGCGCGTCCTTCATCGCGTTGGACTCCACAACCGGTTGAGAGCCTCCAAACCCGCAAATTGGGAAGCTCGCGTCGCCAAACTCAAGAATCAACTTCCGGCCTCCGACGACGCGCGCGACAAACTCCTAGTCGATTACAAAGCCGCGGCAGTGGACAAGCCTGGAAACATGAACCAAGGGAGGCAATTGTTCGCCAAGCACTGCGCCTCCTGCCACCGCATTGGCGAAGAGGGCGCGCTTGTTGGCCCGCAACTCGATGGCATCGGCCAGCGAGGCTTGGATCGATTATGCGAAGACATCCTCGACCCCAACCGAAGCGTCGACCTGGCGTTTCGAACCACGCTCTTCACCCTCAAGAATGGCGATCTGGCTGGCGGCTTGTTTCGCCGTGAGGAGGGCGATTGGATCGTTCTCGCCGAGAGCACCGGTCGTGAGATTTCAATCCCCAAGAAGGAGATTGCGGAACGAAGTGAGTCGGAGCTGTCGCTCATGCCAGAAAACTTCGGGGAAATCTTATCGAAGGAAGATTTCGCGCATCTTATGGCATTTCTGCTGCGTACCGCGATCGGAAAGCTCCCCTAGTCGAGCCGGCACCATGCTGCGTCACAGGAAATCCGAGGCAAGCCAGGATCGGACCATCGAAAACACGCCCATCGAGTTGCCCCCCATCGCCATGACGCCAAACGTCTTTCGAGACAAATTGGATTGCTTACTCCCAAGGTTCGCGAAAATACTGGCCCACCGCATTCTTCATCGCAACTCATGTCCAACCCATCGCACAAAATGGTCGTGATCACCGGCGCGACGCGCGGCCTCGGACGAGCCTTGGTGGACACGTTCATCGCCCAAGGGCACACAGTCGCCGGATGCGGCCGTTCCACGTCACACATCGCTTCGTTGCAGGAAAAACATCGCGAGCCCCATTATTTCGAGACAGTGGATGTCGCCTCGGATGAGGACGTGCGGCGATGGTCCGCGATCGTGATAGAGCGGCACGGCCCGCCTGATCTGCTGCTCAATAATGCGGCGATCATCAACCGCAACGCCCCACTCTGGAAAGTGCCTCCAGAAGAGTTTTCACGGGTTGTCGATACCAATATCAAAGGAGTCGTTAATGTAATCCGACATTTTCTCCCAGGGATGGCGGCGCGAGGGACCGGAGTGATCGTGAACTGGAGTTCCGGTTGGGGTCGGTCAACATCCGCCGAAGTCGCTCCCTACTGCGCCACGAAATGGGCCATCGAAGGGCTCACCCAAGCGCTTTCACAAGAATTGCCGGCGCCTTTGGCCGCGATCGCGGTCAATCCGGGGGTCATCAACACGGAGATGCTCCAGAGTTGCTTCGGAAGCGGCGCCAATTCGTATCCGAGCCCAGCTCGATGGGCTCAAACGGCCGTGCCGTTTCTGTTAAGGCTTGGGCCGAGCGATAATGGCAAGCCGATGACCGCGCCTTGAACTCCCCCACCCATCCAAACCGCGAGAACGCCCGAACGTATTCAACTCCCGGTAACCCTGGATTTATCTCCCCAACAAGACCCTCCAATGAAACACTTGAGTTCAAAAAGCCGCAGAGCGTTTCTGCGCGATTCTGCCTGGCTCTCCGCCGGGGCAGCAACCGTGGGATCAACTTTCTCACTGGCCGCTCCGAAAAAACTTTCTCCCAGCTCAAAGCTCAATCTGGGCATCATCGGCGCCGGGGGGCGCGGCTTCGATAATCTGATGGGGGTTCAATCTGAAAACATCGTGGCTCTCTGCGATGTGGACGATGATCGCGCAAAAGGGGCTTTCGCCAGGTATCCTGCGGCGAAACGCTATCGCGATTTCCGAAGGATGCTGGAGAAAGAAAGAACTCTCGACGCTGTGGTGATCAGCACGCCGGATCACACACATGCAATCGCCGCCCTCGCCTCCATGCGCCGAGGTCTCCACGTTTATTGTGAGAAACCCCTGGCGCATTCGATCTACGAGGCCAGGCAGATGGCTAAAGTCGCTCGGGAAACCCGCGTCGTCACCCAGATGGGTCAGCAAGGCCACGCCATGGAAGGCTCCAGGCGCGCCGTAGAAATCATTCGCTCCGGCGCCATCGGCGACGTCACGGACCTCCATGTCTGGACTGACAGACCCGCCGGATGGTGGCCCCAAGGCGAACATCGCCCAGAAGAAACACCCCAAGTTCCGCCCTACCTGGACTGGGATCTTTGGCTGGGGCCTGCCCAGGCTCGACCCTACCACCCGGTCTACGCGCCGTTCAAATGGCGCGGCCGATGGGACTTCGGAACTGGCGCGATCGGCGATATGGGAGTGCATAACTTGGACACGGCGTTCTGGGCGCTCGAACTGGGAATCCCCACCTCGGCTGAAGTGAAGGAGTCTTCCCTTCGGACCGAGGATTGTCCGCCTCTCTGGAGCGTCATGGAACTGCGGTATCCAGCCCGCGGCACGCAGCCCCCAGTCAAGCTGACTTTTTACGACGGAAAAAAACTCCCGCCGTCCGCCCTGTTCCACGGAGAAACCATCACCGACAACGGTTCATTGGTCATCGGAAGCAAGGGAACCCTCTACACTCGCACGTGGCACGGCGGAGAAACCGTGAAAGACATGTTCTTGCTGTTGCCGACTAAACAGTTCGCCGGCTATCAACCGCCTCCCCCAACCTTGCCGCGCACCTCGGAACATCATCTGGAATGGATCCAGGCGTGCAAGGGGGGCCCGCGCGCCCAGTCGGATTTTGCCTACGCGGCAACGCTGACGGAAGGATTGCTTGTCGGCTTCCTCGCCCAACGAACCGGCAAACGCATCGAGTGGGACTCGAAAAACATGAAGGCCAGAGGCTGTCCCGAAGCGGACTCCTTTATTCGACCGCGATTCAGGAAAGGATGGACTCTCTGAGCCACCGCAGAAATCCAATCCGCCCCTGCCCTCGTTGAGTGGTATCCTGATCAATCCAGGAAGCAGCTCGGGAATTCCGTTATGAAGAAAAAAGTCAAAGTAGGCTTGGTGGGCTCGCAGTTCATCACGTCCATCCACGCCGAGTCGTTTCAGGCGTGCCCGCAGGCCGAAATATTCGCGGTCGCTTCGCCCACTCCTGGCAACGCTGAAAAATTCGCGGGAGCCCGGGGCATTCCACATCATTTCGCGGACTATAGAAAAATGTTGGAGATGCCGGAAATCGATGTGATTTCAATCGGCGCGCCGAACAACGCGCACTGCCAAATCACGCTGGATGCCGCCTCCGCGGGCAAGCACGTCATCCTAGAGAAACCGATGTGCCTCAATCTCGCCGAAGCCGACCGCATGCTCGCGGCTTGCCGCCAGGCCAAAATAAAGCTCATGTACGCCGAGGAATTGTGCTTCGCGCCCAAATATGTGCGACTGAAGCAACTGCTTGATTCCGGCGCCCTGGGCGAACCGACGCTCGTCAAACAATCCGAAAAGCATGATGGCCCGCACGCGCCGCATTTTTGGGACATCGATCGCAGCGGCGGAGGCGTCACGATGGATATGGGGTGCCATGCCGTGGAGTTTTTCCGCTGGATGCTGGGCCGGCCGAAGATCCGGTCAGTCTATGCCCAAATGTCCGCCCAAGTTCATAGGGATAAAACGCGAGGCGATGATAACGCCTTGATTATTGTTGAATTCGAGAACGGCGTGATCGGCCTGGCGGAAGAAAGCTGGACAAAGCTCGGCGGGATGGATGATCGCGCCGAGGTCCACGGCTCCAAAGGTGTTGCCTTCGCCGATCTTTTGCATGGAAACGCCATCGAGGCTTACAGCAAGGACGGATATGGTTACGCCGTCGAAAAGGCCGGATCAACCAAAGGATGGTCGTTCCCCATCTACGAGGAAGCGTGGAACTACGGGTTCCACGGGGAAATGGCGCATTTCGTGGACTGTGTGTTGCACGATAAGCAACCGCTAGTCACAGGGGAGGACGCGCGAGCAGTCATGGAAGTGCTTTTCGCCGCCTACGAATCGGCTGGCACGGGACGCAAAGTGATGCTACCCTTCAAGTCGGAGGCTGCCAAACCCATCGATCTCTGGCTGAATCGCGGGTCTCTCCTGCGCACGGATCACTCAAACCTCCCTCCCTAGCGCAGCATCCTGCCGCATGCCTGAATGACTCGTTCCGCGTCGATGGCCGCCATGAGAGCTTCCTCCGCCAGCTTGGCATCCGACGAGCCAGCCAAAGGAGCCACTATTTCATGAGGCACCTTCCACGGCGCCCATTGTGTGACGCTTGACGGGCCAAACAACGCCACGATCGGGCATTGGCAGGCAGCAGCGAGATGCATCGCCGCCGTGTCCACCCCCACGAACAGCTTCGCCCGATGCAGCAGCCCGGCCAAATGCGCCCAAGTGAGAGTTCCTCCGGTGGAAATGGCCCTCGGCCCAAGGTCCGCCACGAACCGGGCGGCGTTATCCGTTTCTTCCGCGTCAGGCCCCGTGCTGATCACCAAACGATGCACCCGATCAAGCAGGAATCGGCCGACTTGCAGCCATCGATCGTTAGACCATCGCTTGCGTCTCCAACGGGTTCCTGGATGAAGCACCGCGAAACTTGTCCCGGCCTCCACTCCATCCCAACGAGCGGTCCGCGAAGGATCGAAAATCATCGGAGGTGGCGAATTTCCAATTGAGAGGAAATCGCGCACCGTGAAAAAATCCTTCTCAACGCGGTGGCCTTGCGTCCATTCATGCCGTGATTGGCCGTTAATCCATAGGCGCCACCAAAAGTTCAACGGATAAAAGGATGTGTTGGCGCAGCGCTTGCCGGCTCCGCTGAATCCGGCAAACCAGCGCCCGCGATCTCCATCGGTGAGCTCGAACGCGTAATCAAACCGCCGCTCCCGGAGTTCCAGAACCCGCTTGAAATCCAACCAGGGCGAAGCAAAAGAACGTTTGCCCGCTTCCGGAGACGCAGCGACCAAAACGCGATCAATCGCGGCACAGCCCCGCAGAATGTCCTCGGTCCCCTTGCGGACAACGACCCAAATCTCCGATTTCGGATGAAACTTGCGGACCGCCTGCAGCGTGGGCGTCAACAACAAGGCGTCTCCGATGTGTTTGAGTTTGACGAATAACAACCGCATCGCGGAACCAATCAGCGCAGAGGGCTTACTGCCTGTGAAGCTGAAAATGCGCGCTTCGTGCCAGTCCGGACCTTGACCGCAATTCAAAGTCTGTTGAACGGATCCTTCGGCCGGCCACCGCAAGGCCGGGCTTCGAGAATTCAGCCTTAAAACGGCAGTTGAACATGGTGCAGATTTGCGAAAGCCTGGATGAGAAAGGTTCGACGAACAGCGAGGCATACCCTTTATGGATCTGCTGAGTGATTCGGAAAAACTTTATCGGCAGGATCTTGCGCAGATTCACCGCGGGCAACTGCTGTTTTAAGGTTCAGGCTTTTGCGCTTATCAAACCAGCTGCGCTTTGGAAGAGTCGGCGGGGCATGACGCACAGATCATGAAACTCGCACTGATTCGCCGAAAGTTTGATGAAGGAGGCGGCGCTGAACTCTACGCGCAACGCTTGATCTCCGCACTCACGGATTCAGGGCACGAAGTCCATTTGTTCGCCGAATCTTGGACCTCCACACCTGGTGGCGTTCGGCTGCATCGGATTGAATCCGGAGGGACTCGATCAACTCGGGCTCGAAAATTTGCCAACGCGGTCCGGGCGGAGTTGATTTCGTTGCGGTTTGATTGTGTCTTCAGCCTGGAGAGAACGATCCGACAAGACGTTTATCGCGCGGGCGATGGCGTTCATCGGATCTGGCTCGAGCGGCGGCGGCAGGCATCCCCTTGGTGGAAACGCTGGCTCATCGGCCGCGGACTCTTTCACCGGGGCCTGTTAGTGCTTGAACGGGAGACCTTCGATCCCTCCACCACCGGTCGCGTCATCGTGAATTCAGAAATGGTTCGGCGAGAAATACGGCAGTGCTTCGATTTTCCGGACGACCGAATCCACCTGGTTCGGAATGGCGTCTGCGTGGAACGTTTCCAAAATCTCGACCGACGCGCCGCCCGGGCACGTTTCGGCATCTCGGATTCTGCATTTGTGCTCGTGTTCGCGGGTTCCGGATGGGAACGCAAAGGGCTAGCCTACGCGATCGAAACAGCGAGACGGCTCCAATCCTCTAATGTCAAACTGCTGGTGGCGGGCAAGGGAACGCCTCCTTCGAACACTCCGGAGAATGTGCTCTTTGCTGGCCCTATGCGGGACGTTGAGATGGCCTACGGGGCCGGAGATCTTCTCCTTTGCCTTCCCCTCTACGAGCCGTCCGCCAATGTCGTCTGCGAGGCTCTTGCCGCCGGGCTGCCAGTCGTCACTTGCGTGCAAAACGGCGCTTCGGAATGGATCAAAGAAGGTGAAACCGGATCGGTCGTCAAAAATCCCGCCGACATTTCAGCCGTGACCGCGGCTATCGAGCCGTGGATTTCGGGGAGCCGCAAAAAGGTCTCGTTGGACCTAGATGAGCTCCGGATTGAACGAAACATGCGTGAGACTTTGGAAATCCTGTCGCTTGGAAGGGATTAGATTGAAGCGCGTTGGTTCGAAATGAGGCGTCTTCCAGTGGCGCCCCCCCCCCCCGCAGAACGATCCCAAGCTTCAATGCAATTTCAGGATGTCCCTCGCTTCGGCATCGGCATCCGGAAGCTTCCGCCTGAGCAGCGTGTAAGCGATGCTTCGACGGCTGATGGCGCCGAGTTTCAATTTCTCAACTGGGCCTAGCATCTCGAGTTCCACATATTGATTGGGATCGCCATTCGTATAAATTTCGGCGCTGCTTCCGTTGTCCGGGTAAGCCTTTCCGACCTTTCGTGGGGAGTCCATTTTCAACACGGCCTTGTCTCCAATCCATAAAAGCGTGCCCGCGTCGGTGCCAATCTTGAAACTCTTGGATTTGTCTCGCTCCATGGAGATCAGCCGGTCGCTGATCTTGAGCGAGGGTGGAACAGACTGCCCTTGATTGTCGAAGAGGTTTGGAAACACGGATTTCTTCGGCACTGGGGAATAGACGCGAACGGGATCTTTGAGCTGCGTGACAACCCATATTGAAACGTCGATTACGTCTCCAGAGACTCGTGTGTACTGTGTTTCTATGCTCATGGTGGCGGACTTGGGCCGGAGCCGCACCCGTCGTGTAGTGCGAATGCCAAAATGAGGGTCAATCGCGCTGACCATATCCACGCCGCCCGCGACCGGGGTGACCGAGACAGGCATGGAGTCGAACGCCACTGGAGGAGGCCATGCACGGCCCGTCATCTTCGTCCAACCGGCTTGGGGTGCGGGCCACGATTTATCGCCTCCAAAATTGCCCCAGTCATTTGAATTGGGATCCACCGGCTTGCCATCCATCGCACGGTTCTCCCAAAACGGCCCCGTTTCCTCACCCGCGAATCGGAACTGCATAACACGGCCAACGGCTGGAACCACAACGGTTTCCACCACTCCGTTGCCGATGAGAAAGCAATTTGTCCAACCACGATAACTGATGCATTGGACTCGGACGCTCGCTGGTTTTGAAGCATCGTCCGCAGACAACGAAACGATCCACCCAAACCTGGGAATGGCGAAACCGAGGAGAACCGCCAGCAGCCTGATCTTCATGAATTTTAAGTCGGAAATTCTAGAACGATTCCCGCCGTGGGTCAAAGTAAGACTTCCTCGTCATAATCGCTGGGTGGGACCGTATTTGTCCCACCCTCGGAGATAAGATCGGCTCTAAACTGATGATTGCTATGAATGCAGGACAACTAGAACTTGGTTTGGCGAACCGAACGCTGCGCAGTTTGCGGGCCGACATTGGCGAGGAACGGCGCATGTTTGTCGCAAGGCTTTGGTTCCATCGGATGCACCATGTCGTGGATCGCGCTCGGGAGTGGAGCCGGACACGAGTCGAGCGTCCGGAACAGAAGTATCTGACTTTGACTTGACCGACTCAGTCTGGGCCGTGACGACTCACTGAGCCGCTGTCGGCTTTTCCCTGGATCAACATCCTGGCCTCAGCCAGTAGGATTTGGTTGAGCATCCAAAGTGGCCGCTGAATCAGGCAACGAAGGTTCGCTTCATCCTTCTGCCGACTAGCGGAATGGGCTCAGTGCCTACGGCGCACTGCGTTGTGAGGATTCACCCTTAAAACGGCCGTTGAACATGGTGGAGATTTGCAAAAGCCTGGATGAGAAAGGCTTGACGAAGAGAGAGGCATATCCCTGATGGATCTGGCGAGTGATTCGGAAAGACTTTATCGCCAGGGTCTTGAAAAGATTCGCCAGGGGCAACTGCCGTTTTAAGGTTCACCGACCAGGCTCCTTCGCCGCCCTTTTCGCGCGAAAATCCTGTATCAGCGCTTCGACCTTGTCCGGGTTCGGGGAGACACCTTTGAGCAACTGCAAGTGTTTGACTCCTTCCTCCCACCGGTTTTCGCTCTCATCAAGCCGCACGAGTGCGGTCAGAATCTGCTGGAGTCCGAACAGATCGGGTTCCTTTTTGCTACCTTCCACCTTGTGCCATTTCGAGAGCGCCGCTTCCAAAACATGGCGGGCCCGAACAGGATGTTTGAGGTTTTCGGCGAAAACTTTTCCGAGCTCGCACAAAATCGGGTAAGCGTCGGGGTTCAGCAGCAACCCCTCCCTCAAGAATTGGACAGCCTCGTTTGGTTTTCTAAGCTGAGTTCGGAGCCAAAAAGAGGCCACGGTATAAATTTCCACTTTATTGGGATCCAGCTCCGCGGCGAGCCGCAGCCACGGCAGGATCTCCTCCTGGCCTGTGCGGCCATCCAAATGGCTGTGTCCACTTGGAAAAAAATTTCTGCCGAACCCGTCAATCCAATTCGAGGCCTGCCCTAAAAAATTGAGCTCATCCCCGTGGTCATGGGAGTGGTCGTGGGAGTGATCGTGACCATGATCGTGATCGTGTTCGTGACCATGATCATGACCCTCATGCGAAGATTTTTCAACCGGCGGAGAGGGGCTCGCGGGATCTTCTTTGCGCTCCGAAGCGGAGATATCGGATGTTTGGGCGGCAACGAGGTGAACTTCCCCTGAAGCTTCGCCCGCCCCTTTCGTGTCGAAGATGCTCGGGTAGTAACCGCTGTGGAAATAAGCATCCGCCTTTAGAAAAAAATGCTGAGCGAAGAGCTTGCGGCTGTCTCCCAAAAGCATTGTCAGAAAATCAACCCTCTTCGCGCGCGTGGGGTCCCCAGCATCGTATAGTGGGGCGAGGGCCGTCGCGGTTGTAAAGCAGCTTGCAAACAATCCCGCCAAAACGAATGAGGCGACTCGGTGCATCGTAAGTGTTCGGTTAGAGGCTCAAGTGTTGAGCGGTTTCTTGCGAAACACCAGCCACGCCGCGCACAGAAAAAAGGCTGAGTAGAGTGCCGCATAACCCATCGCCCCCAAAAACGCAAGGAAGGAAATGGCGGCATGATTGTGAACAAGCATATCTCTCAAGTCGAAAAACTCGAGGTGCGGTATCGAGAAATAGACCAACTGCAAAAGAGTGCTCGCCGGTTCCACAAGTTTTTGCGCAATTTGACCAAGATGGCGGCCCATGAATAAGATGGACCCTGTGACAATGAAGCAAAGCGTCGTGTTCGCGGATGGAGTGCTGATCGTCACGGATCCTAAAATCGTCATCGAGGTCACGACGGCTGCGAACGCCCCATGAAGGAACAAAGCATAGGCGTAATTCGCGATGACAAAGTCTTTTTCACGAGCGGCGCTCATGACTCCGAAAAAGAGATAAAACACAAGCAAGGCGATGCAAGTCGCCACCCAACAGCCAAGGAACTTGCCCAGGATCACGTGCCAGCGGGTCACGGGCTTCGCCAGGAGCGGGAAAATCGTCCGGTGTTCTTTTTCGGCCGGAATTTGACGCGCCGCAGTCGCAATCGCGATCACCATCACGGAGATCCAAATCAAGAGCAAGCAAAGTTCCTTCAAATAGCGGGCCGCGCGAATATCGCCAAAAAAATTCATCCCGCCCAGCATCATGGTCAGGACTGCAGTGAGGACGAATAGGACGTAGAAATCCTTCCTCCGATACAACTCTTTGACAACCAGCCCCGCGATGGCCCAAGGTGTGCTCATTCAGAGATTTGCAATAAGCGTTGCTCAGATGCCATTGCCCACAATTTTTAAGAATATTTGTTCGAGATTGCACCGATAACGATCCGTTAGCTCGGTGACGCTTCCCTGCATCTTCAATTCCCCAGAGCTCAGAATCCCGACGCGATCGCACACCGTCTCGACTTCACCCAGTTCGTGGGATGAAAAAAAGACCGTTTTTCCCTCCCCCTTCAACCTCTGAATGATGGCTCGCACTTGCATCCGTCCAATGGGGTCCAATCCGCTCGTGGGCTCATCCAGGATCAGAAGGTCAGGGTCGTTGATAAGCGCCTGCGCCAAACCCACACGCTGTTGCATCCCTTTGGAATAAGACTTGATAGGGCGCTTTCGTGCGTGGTCGATTTCGACGAGCTTGAGAACGCTATCGATGCGCCGATCGGCAACGTCCCGTTTGATCCCAAAGACTTTGCAGTAAAACCGGAGCAATTCCTCAGCAGTGAGGAATTTGTAATAATAAGTCAGCTCTGGCAGATAACCAATCCGCTGGCGCGCGATGGGATCCCGGACATTCACGCCAAAAAGATAAGCCTGTCCTCGGGTTGCGTTCACGAAGCCGAGCAACACATTCATGGTCGTCGTTTTACCCGCCCCATTTGGCCCAAGAAACCCGAAAACTTCTCCCGCATTCACGGAGAGCACCAAATCGCGCACGGCAAGCTTGGTCGCCTGCCCAATCTCCTTGCTGGGAAACTCTACACTCAGCTTATCAATTCTAAGAATCTCTGCCATGGACTTAATCTCTCTGCTTTTGGATTCGGGAGCCCAAACAAACTCGAGGATTACGGCAAACCTCAACTGAAAGCAATAGCCCTACCCGCGGCAAATCAGGGCTTCCGGCCTCGCCACCCCAAAACATAGACTTGGTCTACTGACAAATTTGGCCCAAGTCGAGACGCCGTGGGGTTATCGGCAACTTTCCCTCAATATTGAGACCTTACTGTCGTGATTCCAATCGCACAAAAAACCCCGGCACAACTTGTGCCAGGGCTGAAGTGGATGGGAATCCGCGACACCTGCGGGCAGGTCAAAGCACATGGGCTGGCTCGGTACAAGTCGCGGTGACGCCGATGGATTGATAATCGTAAGTCCCCCCTGAAGGGCATGCAGGAGCCTTCTTGATGAAGAGTGTCGGACCCACGATATCGGCTTCGGTCACCAAATCGCCTCCTTGTTTTCCGTTCTCTACTCCCCAGATTTGTTTAGCTGATTCAATCTGGGCCAGGTTCTCCAAACAAACCTGAAGGCTGGCGACCTTTTTTGTCTTGATAAAGTTCGGGAGCGCGATGGCTGTCACCATCCCAACAATAGCCACCACGATCAGGATCTCAATCAGCGTGAAAGCACCCTTACCGCATGGCGAAAAGCGCATAACATTAAGGATTTCATTTAAAACCTCCGGATGCTAGGAAAAAAAAGAGCTTAGGAGTTGCCCCCTAAGCTCTTGAAGTATTGACAACCGGTCAATTCAGGAACCGGGCGATTCTATCTGAATTACAGGACGTGCGTGCCGCCAGTGGTGCAAGTCGGATTGGCGTCCACCGTGGTCGTCGCGTAGGTTCCGCCCGAGGGGCACTTAATGTCGGTGTTGATAACACCCTTGATGTGCTTGGTCGCATCACCGGAGATGTCCGTCGTGGCGACAGCGGACCCAGCAGCTTTCTTGTTTTCCAGTGCCCACTGCTCAATAGCGCCTTGAACCTGCTTCAGATTCGCAATACAGGCGTTGGTCTGAGCCGTCGTCCGGGCTTTGACGAAGTTGGGTATGGCGATCGCGGCGAGCAAGCCGATAATGGCCACCACGATCATGATTTCAACGAGGGTGAACCCTGACTTCCGATTGTTCTTAATGGTCGTTTGCATAGGACTTTGCGTTAGTAGTTGATACGTTTGGGACTAGCGCGGCGTGAACGACTCAGGGGTGATTTTGGATGATTATTATTGCGTTGTTTGTTCACTGACTGACCCCTGCGAACCGCACCATTAACGGTAGCAGGGTTGGTGCCAAAGTCAAATTTGAGACCCACTAACCTCGTGGCATGACTTCATCGGAGCGGTCGCAAACTTCGTTCGAATCCCGTTGCCTATCCCCCACAAAACGGCAGTCGCCCATGGCGAATCTTCGCAAGATCCTTGCGATAAAGTTTTTCCTAATCTCTCACCAGATCCACACGGGATCTGCCACGCGCTTCGTCAGGGCTGTTCTCATCCACGCTTTTGCAAATCTCTACGAAATTGAACTGCCCTTTTAAGGACGTTAGCGCTCACGAGAATGGACCCGCCTGTGCTCACGAGAAGTGACCCAGCTCGCTGAAGGCCGCAGGGATTGTCTTTCCAAGTGGTGGATGGGGGTG
>SYMW01000166.1 GCA_005805305.1 Verrucomicrobiales bacterium | reverse complement strand
TGTGGTTGGGTTCATTTGCCACGCTACATCGATAAGATTCGATTGTTCTTAGCGGGCAAATTGCACGCCGACTACTTGAACAATCTGGGCAAGGGATTCGACGCCGCCTGGCTCCGGGCCGCGGGATTGGCTCACGAACCATTTGTGGAAATCGTCAAGGCGACCGTGACCGATGGCGAAGTGGCGGATTGGGTGCTGCACAACGTGAAGAAAAGCGACTCGGAGAAGGCTGCGCATAGGGAGGGCATGTTCAACTATCCGAAAGCCGATGACGCGCCGATGTGGGAACGTCTGCGCGGTCGGAAGGAGCAAGCGGGGCTGGGGCATCGGGAAGATATTAGGAGTTTTGTCGATTTCATCGACGCCGATGAAAAGCGGTTGGGTTGATTGCCGGCCTGAATGGCGTCAATCGGTGAGGGGGCGGCGGGGCGATGTGTTCTCGATGATCACGAACCACCCGGACCGCCGCGCTGTCGATCTCCAACACCCTCCCGTCAGCAATCGCGGTGATTCGGGACGCCTGACGAGTGAGAGGGACCCTCGAGCTGGCACCGGGCGGCCATGAGGTCAAGGGAGAAGGAAATCGATCTGTGTCTTTTTACCTTAAAACGGCAGTTGCCCCAGTTGAATCTTCGCAGGATCCCGGCGATAAAGTTTTTCCGAATCACTCACCAGACCGACAAGGGATATGCCTCCCTCTTCGTCAAGCCTTTCTCATCCAGGCTTCTGCAAATCTCCACGAGGTTCAACTGCCGTTCAGCAGTCTCATTTTGATCGGAGCGCGACTGTGTCCACAGGACCAGTCGCAGGGTTTGAGACGGGTGAACGCGCTGCGGCTGATGCTTCGCACACAGCCTCGATCCATAATGAGAATTGCTCACTGCCGTTTTGCGGTTCAATTCGAAAAATTCAGCAAAGTTTTTCCATCCATGCAGCAAAGACCGCCAGCTCACTGACGATTTTGCTACTTTGGGATTGTTGTGCCTTGAAATTAGTTGTATTTTAGGACAGTCACAATCCAACACGCAGCCGGGATTCAACTAATAATTAATTCTGGGTATGCACTTTATTCCCCTAACCCCCATCTGTTGTGGTTTGGGCCGTCGGAATCGGTCGGGAACCAGTCGCGCAATGCAACCGCCGTTCGTGGGTAATCGGACGTCCCGACAAAACACTACCGGTTGCGGTAAGGGGAATAAAGTGCATACCCAGAAAACTAAATTGGTTATCGATTGCGACGGCAGTTGCCGCGTTGCAAACTCCACTCGCCCCTCGACTTGATGCTGGCCTTTTCAAGATCGATTTTGGGCGGACTGAAAACCTGCGCGAAATTGTGGATGCCGAGGGCAACGCAACCGGAACCTTCCCCGACCCATTGACGGATTGGGATATCATTGGCACATGGACGTTCGCCGATCCCTCGATGGAGGAAGGAAAGGGAATCGCGAATGTCGACGGCACGGCGGTGACGTGGAAACTCAAAGATTTCTCGAAGGACGCCGACAACGACGTGACTTTAACCATCATGGACAACAAAAGTCTCGCGGAGCAGCTCAATCCCGAAGTGCCTCCTTACGCGCTGGGCATGACGGCCAACAATCCGACCAAGGAAGGTTTGAAGGCGGTTTATGACGGCGTGGTTGTTCCATCCGTTGTCAAGGACGACTACCTTTACCGCAATCCTGACACGGCCGGGTCGGAGATGCTTTTCCGATTCGCCAACTTGAACCCTGGGACCTACAATGTCACGGTTTTCGAAGGCCGCACCACCGACAGCAACGGCCGCTTTGGCAAAGTGTGGGTGGATGATATCAAAGGCTTAAAGGCGCCGGCGACGCAGAACACCGGCAACTATTCAGGAGTGAACTTGGATGTCGGCGGCGTGGCAACTCCGGTCGGACAGCCCAGAACGGTCACCGTGACGTTGAAAGCTGGGGAGTATCTTTGGTTTGCTGAAATGGAAGACAACTCCGGCGGTATCAGCGGGATGATCATCCGCGGTGTTGGCGCGGCCACGCCTTCCGTAGGCGTGCTGGCCTCCGCCGCTGTCACGGGGCCTTACACGGCGGCCACGGATGCGCAAGTGGATGCCGCCGCGAAGACCATCAAGGTCTCGGCGACGGGGAGCTCGCGGTTTTTCCGCGTGCAAGGCAGCCCCAAGATCATGAGCACATCGCTCGCCGCCGGGGTCGTCACCATCAAATACGAGTAATTCAAGGGAGAAGGCCTCGAGCCTTCTCTCTGCGGCGCATTTCAATTCAAGGCGGGCTCCAAGTGGAGCCCGCTTTTTTTTTGTACGCCTTCAGTCTCCTCAGCTTTGATAGCCGAGCAACCGTCGTTCTTTGATGATGGCAGCGACCTGCGGCGGAACCGTGCTTTCCCAAGAAGAATCGCCACTTTTGATTTTGGAGAGCGTCTCGCGCGAGAATATGGGGAGGTAATCCGGATTATAGTCCCGCAAATTCTGGATGAATAGGTTCTCGACCAGGTAAGAATAAAGGTGCCTCAAATTGGGGGCGACTCGGAGGTTGCCCGCAGTGATGATCGAGCCTGTGCCCGCGTCTCGAAGCGGGTAGACATAGAGCTTTAAATCGTTTTTGAAGAGCCGGCCGAACGACTCCAAAATGCCTCCCTCCAAATCAGAATAGTATTTCGGATCGAAGATCTCCCTCAAGCTAGGCACGCCCATCGCGATGCCGATCATCTTTTTCGTGTGGCGGAAGAGAAATGCGGCGAGGCGATGGTATTCGCCGTAATTGGAAATCAGCACGGTCTTGCCAAGAGTGCCCAGGATGTCGACCCGATCCAAGAAATCGAGGTGATCGATCTCTCCATCGTCGATGAGGTTTTTCAGTGTCATCTCCAGCAAAACCACGACTTCCTCACCCTGCACGCTGGGCTCCTGGATAAACTGGGCCTGGGCGCAATTCAGCATGTCCAGCGTCACCTTGGTGGCAGGGCGGAAGCTGCCTCGCTCGACCAGAATCGCCTTCTTGTACAACACTTCGGAGGCTTGGACCACTTCCCCATTGGCCGTGAACATGGCGGCGTTTGTCAGGCCGTGCTGCACCAGGTGAAGACTCGAGAGCCGATTGTCCACGGATTCGAAAGCCGGGCCGGAGAACTTGATCATGTCCACTTCCGTGCGATTGGACGTCAGATCGTCCAGAAGCGATTTGATGAGAGTGTCAGGGCTTTTGTGATGCTGCAGCGCTCCGTAAATGAGATTCACCCCCATGACTCCCAATGCCTCTTGCTGCTGCAAATTCTCGCTGTCGAGCATGCGGACATGGATGATGATTTGCGAGGGTTCCTCCCCCGGACTGGCTTGAAAGCGGATCCCCATCCAACCGTGGCAATCTTCGCGATGGGCATAACTCTTCGCGGCGACCGTGTCGGCAAAAACAAAGAACCTCGTGGTGGCCCCCCGATCATCGAAAAGCCGCTCCAGGAGGAGTTCATACTCATGGTCGAGCATGGTTTTGAGCCGTTGCCGGCCGACGTAGCGCTCGCATCGCCCATAGATGGCGTCGCTAATGACCATATCGTAGGCGGAAATTGTTTTGGCGATGGTGCCAGAGGCGCCACCCACGCGGAAAAACCAGCGCGCGACTTCCTGCCCCGCCCCGATCTCGGCAAAAGTGCCATAGACAGCCTTGTCCAAGTTGATGCGCAGAGCCTTCTGATGAGTGCCGATGCTATCCGATGTCGGTGTCATGAGGCCGGGATCCTAGCGAAACTCCGTTGGATCGCGAGTGCAAAGAAACTGCTGCCTCGGCGTGCCGCCCAGCCACAATCCAACCCGGCAGAAGTTTTCTCCATGAACCGGAGGAGCACCTCCTCTTCCCGTCCCTCTCCTCCGCTTTGGATCGGAGGAGAGGGTGCCCGAAGGGCGGGAGAGGCCTTGTACCTGGGAGCGCTGGCGTCTCGGCGGCAAGATTGAACAGGGGCCGGATACGCCGGCGAGGACGCCGGCGCTCCCAGTCCGGTTCATGGAGAGAATTGCTGGCTAATCCGGAAAGCAGCATTGCGGAAATTAGACCCAAGGAGCACTCTTTGATGCCGACAACCTGTCGCGCATGCCTCTCGAAACTTCAGACGTTGTGATCGTCGGTGCCGGCGCTTGCGGCTGTCTCATGGCGAAAGAGCTGTCGGAGCGTGGATTTGATGTCACCGTTCTCGAGGCGGGGCGCCGGTTGGATGCCGCCCGGGACTTGAAGAACTCGGAGTCGAACGCCTCCAAGATCCTTTGGTTAGGTCCTCGAGTCTTTGTGGGGCGCGATGGAGTGGCGCCCAAGATGGGGACCGGAGTTGGTGGGGGCACTCTTTCCTGGCTCGGTGTGATGCCCCGATTTCAACCGGACGATTTTCGGACTTATTCGACCGAAGGCGTTGGCCACGACTGGCCTATTGGGTATGAGGACCTAAGGGGCCATTACGCAAAAGTCGAACGTGAGTTCGGCGTCGCGGGTGACTGCGGGCCGTTCGCGGCGGAACAGTACAAACTCCCGATGCCCGCGCATCGAATGAACTGGCATGCGCAACTTTTGTCGCGAGGGGCGCGCAGGCTTGGGGCGCATCCGTTTGCTCCGCCGATCGCCATCAATTCAACGCCCTACAGGGAACGTCCCGCATGTGTCTACTGTGGGTGGTGCGCCTCGGGGTGCCCCACGGGGGCGAAGGCGACGGGGAGCCAGGTTTATCTGGCGAAGGCGGAGGAGCGCGGCGCGCGCGTGGTGAGCGGCGCGGTTGTGTTTCGGGTGAACTATGACTCCCGTCATGGCCGGATAAGCGGGGTGAGCTACTTCAACTCCGCGGGGCACGAGCGCGAGTTGCGGGCGCGTTTGGTCATCTTAGCGGCGCACGCGGTCGAAACCCCGCGCCTGCTTCTGTTATCCGCGAACTCCACGTTTCCAAACGGCCTCGCCAACGGCAGCGGCCAGGTGGGGCTTGGCCTCATGAGCCATCCCACCTGGCAAGTGTTTGGCACTTTTGCCGAGCCGGTGAATGGCTACAAAGGCATGCAAATGGGCCATGTGATGGTTCAGGATTATCAGAAACCGGATCCCAGGCGAGGCTGCGCGCGCGGCTTCGTTTTGTTGTCTTACATGATGACACCGGTGACTTACGCGAATTTGAGCGGTTCTTTTGTCGGACCGGAGTACAAGGAGTTCCTGGACAACTACGCTTACACCGCCGCCTGGTGGGCGCACTCCGAGGGAACGCCTGATGACAACAACGCCGTGACTCTTGATCCGGAAACGCGCGATGTCCGCGGCCTGCCCGTGGCTCGAGTGACCTACGAATGGACTGCCAACGATCGAGCCTTGTCCGCCTCGGCGCGAGACAAGGCAATGGCAATGATGGAAGCTTCCGGGGCGCGCAAAGTGCGCGTCGGGCTGGATTACGGCGCCCACGCCATGGGCGGTTGCCGCATGGGCCTTGATGGGCGTGAATCCGTGGTCAATTCTTTTGGGCAAACGCATGACATCAGAAACCTGTTCATTGCCGACACGAGTGTTTTCGTGACGAGCTCGGGTGTGAATCCCACACTGACGTCCATGGCGATCACGAGCCGTGCCGCGGAATACATCCAGGAAGCGGCGCGACGCGGAGAATTATGAGCTTTCATCCCGAACTCCTCGCGCTCGTCAACGGGGTGATTCCTTGGGAAGGATGGGAGAAGTCGAACATTGCCGCGAGGGCTCCGGACCTCACGGCCGCCTCGTCGTTGTCGCGCTGCCGATTTGGCCGGGGGATAAGTGAATTGCAGGCAGCCGAAATTCAGGAATTGTTACGCCTTCTAAAGATTCAGGCCCCTGCGTTGTTCAAGCAATTGCGAATGGAAGCCAGCGCCCTGTATCTCTCGGATCAAGGGGTGCGGGCCCGAATCGGGTTTCCAGGCCCATCCACGGCTCAGGGCGGATATCTCGATTTCGATCAACCTCAAACTCAGGTCCACACATCGGAGAATATCATCATGAACCAGCACATGCCGTGTTCAGCCGTCCAAGAATTCCTTACGCCCCTCCGCAAAATGTTGATTGGCGGCCGCTGGGTTGGGGCCTTTTCCGGCGACTCTCTGGAAACGCCTGATCCCGCGACTGGCCAGACGATTGGCCGATTCGCTTCAGGGAACGCTCGGGATGTGGATGCGGCCGTCGGGGCCGCCCGCCGCGCGTTCGAGGGTTCCTGGCGGAAGCTCACGCCGTATGAGCGTGGTCGATTGCTGCAAAAGGCCGCATCACTCATAGAACGGGACGCGGATGAGTTCGCCCAACTCATTACCCTGGACAATGGCAAACCGCTGTGGGAGGCGAAGAAGGAGGTGGGCACGGCCGTCAGTTGGACCGAGTATTACGCTGGTTGGGCCACCAAGCTGACGGGTGAAACCATCCCCCTCTCTGCTCCCGGCAGTTTTCTCAATTATACGGTGCGCGAGCCGGTGGGGGTGGTGGCGGGCATCACGCCGCCGAATTACCCCCTGACGATGCCCCTGTACAAGATCGCTCCCGCCCTTGCCGCAGGTTGCGTGATCGTTTTGAAGCCCGCCGAGCAAACCTCGCTGGTGGCGCTAAGGCTTGGCGAAACTTTTCAGGAAGCGGGATTCCCGGATGGTGTTGTCAACATAGTCACGGGACTGGGTGAAACGGCGGGCGCCGCGCTGGCTGAGCATCCGGGTGTGGACAAAATCACGTTCACCGGCTCGTCGGAGGTGGGGCGGTCCATCTTGCGAGCGGCTTCCGGAAACCTGAAGAAAGTGTCGCTTGAGCTTGGCGGGAAGTCGCCCAACATCGTTTTTGCGGACGCGGACATCGAGGCCGCGTTAAAGGGGGCGTTCATGGGGATTTTCTTTTGCCAAGGGGAGATTTGTTCCGCGGGTTCGAGGCTCTTCATCGAGGAAGGCATCTTTGAGATGTTCACCTCGCGACTGGCGGAGATGGCGAAGTCTGTTCGCCTGGGGCACGGCCTCGATCCCGAGACGAAGATGGGACCGCTTGTTTCGAAGGAACAGCAGTCCCGAGTGCTCGAGCGGATCACCACCGGCGTGGGGGAGGGGGCCAGGCTGCTGGTCGGCGGGCGGGCTCCCGAGGGGGGCTTGGGCGCGGGATGCTTCGTCGAGCCGACCATCCTCACCAGCGTCAAGAACTCCATGAGCGTGGCAAAGGAAGATATCTTTGGGCCCGTCGTCTGCGCGCTCCCTTTCCAGGATCTCCCCGACGCGGTCGCCCAAGGGAATGACTCGCCCTATGGCTTGGCGGCGGGCGTGTGGACGCGAGACTTGCGCAAGGCGCATCAAACCGCCGCGGCCCTGCGAGCGGGCACGGTTTGGGTTAATTGTTACAACACATTTGACAACGCATCCCCATGGGGCGGATTCCGGCAGAGCGGATGGGGCCGGGAAAAGGGCCCCTATGGTTTGGATCTTTTCACGGAACTGAAGTCGGTCATCGTCAATTATTCGTGACCCGCCGCGGAGGCCCTTGGACTTGAGCCGCGAACTTCACCCATGATGGGTCAAGTCTCTTGGTGGCGGGCCAGAAACTGCGTCAAGCCGCGGGCAAGGGCTTCCACTTGTTTGCTTTTTCCCTCGTTAATCAGCCTGCCCGTGTTGTCGAACGCTTCGTGCGCGGATGGAATTGTCACTTGGTCCGGAAGAACGATCACGCCGATGTTGCCGAGTATGGATCGCAAATGGACCAACCCTCGCAGGCCTCCAAGCCCCCCCGGGGAGGCGCTGAGCAACGCGGCGATTTTCCCTCGAAACGCGACCAATGGAGGTTCACCGTCTGATTCTGCCCGCGACGCCCAGTCGATGGCGTTCTTGAGCGCCGCCGTGATGGAGCTGTTGTATTCGGGCGAGGCAATGAGCATGCCCCCATGGGTGCGGAGGAGGGACTTGAGCTCCTTCGCACCCCGGGGCAAGCCTTGCGCCGCCTCCAAGTCCTCGTCAAAAAGAGGCAATTGGAGCTCTCGCAGATCCACGATCGTGACAATTGCCCCGTGTGCTCGCGCCGATTCGGCCGCGACTTGCAGGATTTTTTGGTTATACGATCCGGCGCGCGAGCTGCCGGCAAATGCCAGGATTTTTGGAGTGCCCATGTTGTTGTGGTGGACGGTTATTCCGCGAGTTTTTAGGGGGGGTGCTCGGTCGTGATTGAATGGCTGAAGATCCTATCAAGGCCTGCCGAACGTCGGTCACGAGTGGATCAGATTTGCTGGATCAAGCGAAGATATCGCGTGCGACGTGACCCGCGACGTCCGTGAGGCGAAAATCACGTCCCGCGTGGCGGTAGGTGAGTTTCTCGTGATCCAGCCCCAGCAAGGCGAGGAGTGTGGCGTGCAAATCGTGGATGTGTAATTTGTTTTCCGCCGCAAACCATCCATAGTCGTCCGTGGCTCCGTAGGCAAATCCAGGCTTCACTCCGCCCCCAGCCAGCCACATGGTGAATCCTTCTGGGTTATGATCGCGGCCATCCCGCCCGCCCTGAGCCGCGGGCGTACGCCCAAACTCTCCGCCCCACAGGACGAGAGTGTCCTGAAGCAGGCCCCGGGATTTCAAATCCTTGAGCAAACCCGCGATGGGCCGGTCTACTTCGGCTGCATTTTTCGTGTGCCCCTTCCTCAGATCCCCGTGCTGATCCCACTGCACATCCGGGTCGCTGTGGGTCACTTGGATAAAGCGCACTCCGCGTTCGGCGAAGCGCCTGGCCAAGAGGCACTGTTTTCCAAAGTTTTCGGTGACTTTATCATTGATTCCGTAAAGGGAACGAGTGGCCTCGCTTTCCCGTGAAAGCTCCAGCGCCTCCGGCATGGCCCGTTGCATGCGAAATGCCAGCTCAAACGAATTGATGCGCCCTTCGAGCGCCGCATCGTGCCCGGCTTGCAGGAGGTGATCTCGATTCATTTGACCCAGCAAATCGAGTTGAGTTCTCTGTTGCGCCGGCGTCAGGCGGGAGTTTTGGATGTGCCGGACCGTGGCGTCGCCGGCGGGAACGGTTGCATTTCCAAGGGGAGTGCCCTGGTAGGCCGCGGGCAAAAAGGCCGAGCCCCAATTGTTCACGCCCCCGTGGGCGAAGGTGGGACAGATCGTGATGAATCCGGGCAGGTTCTCGTTTTCGCTGCCCAGGCCGTAAGTCACCCATGCGCCCATGCTGGGTCTCACGAAGTTGTCGCTGCCCGTATGGAGCTTCAGCAACGCCCCGCCATGGGCCGCATTCGTGCCATGCACCGAACGAAGCACGCAAAGATCGTCGGCGCATTGCGCCACGTGCGGAAAAAGTTCGCTCACGGGGAGGCCGCTCCGGCAGTGATTCTTGAACTTCCATGGCGACTTCAAAAGTTTCGCCGTGGGAGCGAACTGGACGCGCGGCTTTTCTCCAGGAAACGGTTTGTCGTCATCGCGGTCGAGCAAGGGTTTCGGATCAAACGTATCCACATGCGACGGCCCGCCCTTCATGAAAAGGAAGATCACGCGCTTCGCGCGCGCTGGAAATACCGGGTTCCGTGGCGCGAGAGGACGAGCAGGATCGGCCGCTGCCCGGGATCCCGTGGACAACGGATCTGACATCAACGCAGCCGCGGCCAGCCAGCCAAAGCCCGCTCCACTACGCTCCAACATGCTGCGGCGCGACATCAGTTTGCCAGGACGGAATGGATTCATTGCAGATAGATGAATTCGTTGGCGGCAAGAAAAGTTTGGCAGAGTGCACCCCACGCCTGGGCTCGTTCGCCGCCTGGTTCCGTCTTGGCCTTTGAATTCGTGTCTTGGAGTTGACGCAGAAAGGCAAGGGCTCTCTCCAGCTCCTTTTGGGCAGGCGGGCGGCCATAAGCAATCAGACTGATCTGCTCCACGCGTTCCGCGTCGGTCAGTCGGGCTTGTTTCAGAAGTCGTGCCGCCAGTTGCGAGGAAACCTGCTCCACCAGTTCGCTGTTCATCATCAGCAGCGCCTGGGGCGCGATGACGGTCGCTCCGCGATTCCCGGTGGGCACCGCCGGGTCGGGATAATCAAACTGCTCGAAGAAATCATACAAATGGTTGCGGATGATGGGCAAATAGAGCGCGCGTCTCGTGCTTTCATAAGTCGTCGCGTCCCTCGACGTGTGGTTGAAGACAAACTCGCGGTTTTTTACGGGGATGGTCTTCCCGCCCATGGTCAAATCAAGCGATTCCGCGACCGAGAGGAGGGCGTCACGAATCTCTTCGGCTTCCAGCCTGCGGATAGGGAAGTGCGAAAGAAGCCTGTTGTCGGGATCACGGAGGGCGGCCACGGGATCTTTGCTGGCGGCCATTTGGTAAGTGCTCGACCGCATGATCAAGCGGTGCATGGCTTTCATGCTCCAGTCTTCCTTGATGAAATGGCGAGCGAGCCAATCAAGCAGATCCGGATGCGACGGGAGATCGCCCAGCGCGCCGAAATTATCCGTGCTGTCGACCAAGCCTCGGCCAAAGTGCCAGCTCCAGATTCGATTGACGATGACGCGCGCGGTCAGCGGGTGTTCGCGGCTCGCCAGCCACCTAGCCAACTCGAGCCGTCCGCTCTGGTGGTCCCCAAAGGCCGGAGCCGCCGGGCCCGTCATCACCCGAGGAACGCCTCGCGGCACTGGCTTTCCGAGGGTCAGATGACTGCCCCGAATATGGACTGGAAACGTCTTCAGGATGTTGGTCCCATCCTTCACCCCCATGGCACTTGAAAGCTCCGGAGCTTCGGCCTCCAGCTTCTTCAGCTGCTCCTTGAGAGTCTTGAGCTCGGAGAGGGTGTTTGTCGGATAGCGGCTCTCGGGATTGGCAGGCAGGGAATTGGTTTTCAACTCCTCCAGCAACCGCTTGTTCGCGGTGGCGATCAGGTTCGTGACCGCGAATTTCGTCTTATCCAAAAGCTGGTCAAAGGCCGCTTTCGTTTCCAGTTCTTTCGGGAGCGCGATTTCCGGTTCATGCCACCGGGCCACGGTTCTCAGGTCGTCCATCGTGTGGGTGCTCTTGAAGATGGCGGCTAAGGCGTAATAATCCTCGGTCGGCACCGGGTCGAACTTGTGGTCGTGGCAGCGGGCGCACCCAAGGGTCACGCCCAGGAACGCCCGCCCAATGGTCTCGATTTGCTCGTCGATAAAGTCCATTTCAAGCTTCACCTTGTCCGTCTCCGCGAGGAGCTTCGGGCCTAGGCTGAGGAAGCCCAGAGCGGTAAGCCGTTCGTGCTTCACGGCGATGCTGCCGGTTGGCGGCAGGAGGTCACCCGCGAGCTGCTCTATCAGGAATTGATCAAACGGCTTGTCCTGGTTGAACGCGCGCACCACGTAATCCCGGTAGCGCCAGGCGTTGCCGAAAGCGACGTTCTCGTCGAGGCCATTGGAATCAGCGTAGCGCGCGACATCCATCCAGTGCCGGCCCCAACGTTCGCCGTAACGCGGCGATTCCAAGAGCCGGTCGACGACTTTGGCAAACGCGTCCGGAGACGAATCGGAGAGAAACGAAGCCATCTCGTTGGGTTTCGGGGGCAGACCCGTCAGATCGAACGTGGCGCGTCTCAGGAGAGCGCGCCGGTCTGCGCCCCGCGCGGGCTTGATCTGTTCCTTCTCTAATTTGGCGAGGATGAAGGCGTCGATGGGTGACCGAATCCATTCCTGGCTTTCCACCTGTGGCAGGGGAGGATCATTGATTGGTTGAAAGGCCCAAAATTTCTTGCCCTCCTCTAAATCAACGGGCCGGGTGCGGGGTCCAAGGGCTGCCGTTGGGGTCGAGTCACGAGGATCTGGAGCGCCCATCTGAACCCACTTTTCCAAGTCTCGAACTTGATCCGGACGCAGCGGACTCTTCGGTGGCATCTGGAAATCGAGATTCTTGTACCTTACCGCCTCGATCAACCGGCTTTTATCCGGAAAACCTGGATGGATGACAGGGCCGGAGTCACCGCCTTTGAGAACTCCCTCGCGCGTATCCAGCGTCAGGCCACCTTTGAACTTCTCTTTCGAGCTGTGGCACTTGTAACAGTGGTCGACAAATATCGGCCGGATTCTCGCCTCAAAAAACTCGATGCCTTGGGACGTGGGAAATTCGGCGCCCGCCGCCGCTGTCAGTCGGGCGAACAACAGGCCGGCTCCAGCCAAGGTCAGGAGGCAGAGGGGCGCCACTTGGACTTTCAAGACCATCGATGTCATCGAAGCATAGACTTCATTCGCCCAGCAGGGAGTATTGCAGCCAGCGCGATCTGGTGGTCTCGAAATCAAGCCGACTCTCCCTAAGTCCCTTCCGCGAGCCAGGATTCCGTCCACCTAAGCCTGAATTAGATCTTGCGCCAGATCTCTACGACTCTCCCTGATTCAACGTCATCCTGAGAGGCACTTCAACCATTTTCATTCAGACCGAGGTTCAGAGGCCAGGCCGAAACATAAACTTTAAAACCGCCGTCGAACTTCGTGGAGATGTGCGAAAGCCTGGATGGCAGAGCGGGGTGGGTCATTTCGCGGTCTCTCGTTTTACTTGCGACCCAGTGGCGATTGGAAACAAGGTGATTCTTCAATTTGCTCAACTCAATCAAGGATGCGCGGCAGCACAGCCCTACCGAGTATTGCATAGTCACGGCTTGGACTCAGCAGTGCCTACAGGCCCAGCCAGCTTCTTGATCCCGGATGCTCGATAATGCCGCGCTATTTCCTTCGCCGTCAGGGCTCGATCGTAGACCGCAGTTTCGTCAATCTTTCCTTCGAAGCCATGGTGACCGTCGAAATGCCCGCCTATGAACAGGAGGGATCCGCTTTCGCGGCCGTGCGAAGGCAGAGCTCCCTGCAATTCTGGCTCGGTGCGCCCGTCGAGGTGAAGGCGCACGTTGTTCCCATCCCGGACCAAGACGACGTGGTGCCAGGCGTGCAGGCCTAAAACGGAGCGACCGACGAGTCGGAGCGCGTTCGGCTTCGTGTCGACAGCGAGGAAAAGTTTCCCGGCTTCGTTCGGGTTGGCAGAACCCGCAATGCCCAGGTGCTCCCCTCCCACTGAGCCGTTGGTGGCCGGTCGGTGGGACAGCAAGTAGCCGGTAACGCCTCGGGCATCGATGGGAAGACCATTCCAAAACCACATTTCGATCGTGTAACGTTTTGGGAGGCTAATGTTTGCCTTTACACGACCTCCCGCCAGATGGATCGAGCGATTGATGTTCGAGGCCGAGAACGCGTTCGGGTAGGGCGGAGCAGGCGACTGGTGACCGACACGGTCATCCACGCCGGGGAGATAGACCGCGACTCCGGGCTCCAGCGTGGCGTGATTATCCCCCGCCGAATCCTGCGCCACGGGCGTGACCATTTCTTCGAAACGCCAATAACCACGCGGCCGGCTGCTGAGCACAGACCGTGCATAGGGCCCATGGCTAACGCCTTTTGTCCTCGGCTTTTGTCCAGCGAGGTCTTGAAGGAGCTCGATGGCCATTCGTACGATTTGAGGTTCGGCGTTGGTTTCCAACCCCGCGGTGCGCGCAGGCCAGGTGGTGTAACCACCGAGGTGATGCTGTTCTGGCGGCGGAATGTAACCTTCGGCGCCGTTGGCCAGCTCGATGTTGAAGGTCGCCTTAAATGGGCTGCCGGCCTTGATCTTCAAGCCAGTCAAGGCGAACACTTCGTTCGGCAGCGCGGCGATTCCCAGATCGCCGATTGACACCGCTTGAAGCTTGAGTTCGGCGCGAGGTTTGTCATGAAGAAAAAGGGCTTCGAGCGCGTAGACTTCGGGGAGTGTCTTGGGCAGATTTCCTTTCAATCCATTGGCGATCTGCCGAGCCCAAGCCAGCCGTTCTTGGCCTGGGGTTCGGTAGGCCAGATCAAGCTTTCGTTCCGTCATTCGAACAGGGGCTTTGGCGCTCCAGCGCATCCCTCGAACTAGGCCCGCGACATGGCTGGCTATTTCTTGAGCGTAAGCGTCGTAGCCGATTTGACGGCGGGGTGAGCCGTAATCCATCCACATCAAATCGCCGCTGGTTCCTTGGGTCATGATGGCCACGAAAGCTGGGTCGGCTTCCAGCATCGTCGATACGTGCCGGGCGAAGCGGCCGAAGTAGTCCGACGAGAGCAACGGGGATTCATAATAGTGCATCGAATAATTGGCGAGGAGCGCCAGGGGCGTCCCGTCTAGCCGTTGGAAGGCAAGGACCGACAACTCCGGGTCCACCGGGCCGCTTGGTCCCACTGCATCGGGACTTTGGTGGCCCGGGTGCATATGCGCGCGCACCGTCCGTTGCCCGAACGGATCCACGAGCATTTTGTCGGGGCGCCTGATCCAACGCCGGTTGAACGTGTGGTGCCAGTCGTCCATCTGTCCCCATCCCACCTTTGCCGGCGCCAGCCGCTCCACTGCGCCGGCGATGGCCGCCGCGATTCGTCCGGGCAGGAAAGCGGCATAATCGGGATCGATCCGGCTGCCAAGACAGCCCATGGCGGAGGGCGCCGAGTGCGTGTGCGTGGCGGACACCAGAAGGCGATTCGCGGGCACTCCGGTCCTCTTGGCCGCCTCCTCTTTGGCGGCATCAATCAGATCGCGCGCCATCATGCAGGTGTCCACCACGCAGAACACCAACCGGACGGATCCGTCATCCACAGCCAAAGCTTTCGCGAACAGAGGATCAACGATTTTATCGGCCGATCTTTCCGTGAACATGGCATTCACGCGGACCGGAAAATTGGTTGGGTTAATGTCCACGGCAAAGGCGCCTGCTTGAAAGGCATTCGCCGCCCCGGCCGAGATTTCACAACAGGCGCGCGCGAGGACTGCCAGAGGCAGGAAACGGGAGTAAAACATCGGCCAATTGGACTCGAAAATAACGGGCAAAGCAAGCGGTTCGATGTCAATGAAAATGTTGTTCAAGAATGCCCTTGTCGCACCGGTTCCCGCCGTGCTATCAACACGACTCGCAACAGCCCGTGGGTCTATCGACTCGTTAATGCGCCCAAGAAGCGACACGTCGACGTTCCGGTTGGAAGCGCTTGAGCAGCGATTGCTGCTCTCGGCTGACGACTCCTTGCTTCGGCCCTCCTCGGCCGCGCCGGACAGTTTGGAGCCGTTGTTCCGCGCGGACCACGAACACCACGAAGAGTTGTTGGAGGAGCCATCCGCGGACTTCGGATCAGGGTTGTTTGGCGATCTCTTTGGGGGCTCCGATCTTCAGCCTTTGGGCTCGGATCCGGCCCCTGAAACGGCTGCCTTGGACCCGGGACAAGCCGGCGATTCTCCAGCGGGCGATCCGCCAGTGGAGGCGCCTTCTGGACCGGTTGTTTTGGAGCGATCCGAGGCTTCGGTTCGATTGATTTCTTCAGCCCAATTCACAGGGGACACGCTGGCCCCTTCGCTGGAGGGGCGGCTCATTCCGGCCACCCCTATTTTGCCCCATCCGTCGGCGGAGATCGCGGGAGCCGAGCATGGGCCTCCAGTTGAGGACGCAACGACACCGGAGCCAAGTCTTTCGTGGCCGATCACACCAGTGCCTCCCGTGCCGGCTGTCGGAGATGTTCAACAATACATTCAGCTCAAGCTTGCTGATTACGTCAGCGGCCTCTTCACGGGGGAACAAACCTTCGCGCCCGGGGATTTGAATTTGGGCGGCTTTCTTGCCCTCCAAAGCCCCACTATTAGCTTCCAAAACATCCAAATCTCGGCAGGCGCCGCGACTTCGGGACTTGTGAAGTTCAGCGCAGGAGGGGCTAAATTCTTTGATGGATCCAGTTTTTCCGCGGGCATTTCCGATGGAGTGGACGCCGATTCACTGGCAGTGGAGGGGACTTATGATGTGGCGACGAAGGTTTACTCGCTGAACCTGGATCAATTTGAATTACGGGTCGGGGAGGCCATCCGGGTGAAAGCGGCGAGTCTCTCGGCGCTTTTTGACGCGACCAACAACGCCCCGAATCAGACCTTGGCGGTGGTCGGTTCGGCGACCGTCGGTTCAGCGCTTTTTGACGGCGTACCCTTCGTTAATCTTTCCAATTTCGTCCTTCGAAAAAATGGATTTCATGTGGGTGACGCGACGTTCTCCCTTGCGGCTGGGGGGACGGCGCGCGTCGGCGGTTTTCTGACGTTGAGCGGGTTGGCCATTTCCGTCGATGACCTGGACGTGGCGTATGGCGCGACGACGACCGTGACGGGGTCGGTGACCGCCTCAGCGGACGGGCTGACCTTATTCGCGGATACGCCATTCATCACCACCTCAGCCACAGGCCTTGTGGCTAGCTTTGATCTTGGGTCCGGTGCTTCTCCGAGCGGCTCGATCACTCTGAGCGCCGGCTCGATCAATTTGGGCGTCGGAGGCGCGGTTCTTTTCAATGGCGCGAACGTGGTGATGAGACCAGGTTCCATGGTGCGTCAGGGGAGTTCGGACGTGGCCCTCAGTCTCGTGGGGAACATGACCGTGCTGGGCCAGTTGATTGAAGGGAGTTTTCAGCTCAACCGAACCAACGGAGTGCTGACTTTGTCCGCCGGCATCACACGGCTGCAGTTGTCGGCGGGAACAAGCCGAATCGTGGAGCTTTCGGGCACGGGGGACTTTCTGGTTAACGCCGGGGGAGTCGCCGGCGTCCTGTCGCTGAATTTGGTCCAAGGACCGTCGGTGGTTGGTCTTGGTCTGGCGGGAGCCTTCCAACTGAGGGTGAACACGCTCAACGCGCAGGTTGTTTTTGGCACCACGACGATTGCGCCGGGGCCTTACGTTCGCGTCGCCGTGCGAAGCGCCACAGTCACGGTCCTTGGGAACGGGATCACCGCTGACTTGTTCCTGATGGAGAGACGCGGGACAGGCGCCGGCAGCTACATTGAGGCGACTGCCTCCGGCGTCGGCTTGAGGCTTATTGCAGGCACGGCCTCCTTGACGGTGAGCGAAGGCGCTGGCGCTTTCCTAATCACCAGCGCCGGCATCGCCGGGCGAGCCCAAGTCGGGACCGCTGTTCTCTCGGGGGTGCCTGGCGTCGCGCTCGCCGCTGCGGGACTCTCGATTGAGACCAACTCCACTGGAGGGGACGTAGGCCCGGTAGAAGTGATCGCTTCGGGGTCTCCAGTCAAAATCAATTACCAAGGAGCGGCGAACCACAACTTTGTGCGGATTAGCGGACAGGCGAGTCTGGATTTGGACGGGTTCTTGAAGCTCTCCGGCAGTTTCGTCTTTGACCGGTCAACTCTTTCCGGAGGAGGCATGGCATTGAGAGGTTCGGTGTCCAACCTTCAAGGCGTGTTGGGAGCGGTTGGCGGGGATGGCAAGGAGCGAGGGCTCGCGGTGTCAGAAATCAATGGCGCTTTGTTGATGGTGCCGCAAGGCATTGCGCTGGCGGCCTCGGGCAAGGCTTCGCTGACAGGTTTCTCAGGAGTTCAGACCTCGGCGACTATCGCGGTCCGGGTCAATACGACCGCAGGGCCGGTGAATGAAACGGTGGGCGGCACCCCCGTGTTTTTTGCTTCCGGCGCCGAAACCGAGGAGATCACCGGTTTGATTTCGTTGGAGTTCGCGGGTTATGCCACTTTTTCGGGTGATTACACGTTCGAACGGAGTTTTGACGGGGTCAACACGCGATTGCGGGTGGGCGCGACGGGTGTCACTGCCCTCATGGGGGCTGGAGGCAAGGGAGTCCAACTAGCCGGTGGGAATTTGGGGCTGATCCTCTTTCCTGAGATGGGAGCCTACGCGCTCAGTATTTCTGGAGCCGCTTCTTTGGTTGGGTTTGCAGGAGGCACTTTGTCAGGGATTCTGTCCGCCAAAGCCAATACGACGGGAATGGCTCTGAACGAAATCCTTAACACCAATGGAGGTTCCGTGGTGTTAGGCTTTGCCGATGGCGCCTTGTTGAACGTCATCGAGGGTGCCGCTGAACTGGAAATTACCGGTTTTTCGAAATTCAGCGGGAATTACACATTTCGTCAGGACGGCACCGGCTCCGCCACCAAGATATTGGCCGCCGTGACCGGGGTGGAGACCTTTTTAGGGGCGGCGGGCGTTGGAGTGAGGATCCAGAACGCCCAGATGGCGCTGGCGCTTTATCCGGGAACAGGAAAATACGCCATCAACGCGAACGGCACGGCCAGCTTGGAAGGTGTTTCCGGAGTCGCTCTGAGCGGATCTCTCTCAGCGGCTGTGAACAACACCGGAGGGGCGGTTTTCGAATCCATCGCCATCCCTGGAGGAGCATTGCAGGTTCAATTCAATGATAGGCAGGGCAACCTTTTCAGATTTCAAGGAGCTGGCCTCCAGGTTCAGCTTGGCGCCGCGGTGAGCATAGGAGGCAGTTTCGCCTTTGAAAGGGCGGAGATCGGTGGAGAAACGATCTTGAAGATTGGCGCGTCTGGTGTTCAAGCGCTGATGCACGTCGGCGGCAAGGGGATTGCCGTGACGGGAGGCACTCTGGGTATGCTGGTCCGGCCCGATGGCACTTACGGGTTGCAAGCAACCGGGTCCGCGTCGGTGATCGGGATTCCGGACGTCGAAGCCAGTGGTGCTTTGACCCTGCGTTTTAATAATACGGGCCAGGTTCGGGGGGAGACGATCGACACCGGGGCACTGACACCGGCGCCTTCAAGCCTGCCTGTTGTGGTCACTCTCAATCTGGCGGCCTCTGTCGGTCTGCAATTCTCTGGAACTCAAGTCGGACTTCGCATCGCGGGCAACGAGTTGAAAGTCGGGTCGCCGATCTCCCCTGGCCAGATAACCCTGACCCAAACCGGGTCGCAAATCGAAGCGAGCGGCCAGAACGTCTCGTTCACCCTGGCGGCGGGCGGCAAACGGATCGTGGGGATGGAAGGCGCCAGTTTTGGGTTTCTATTCCGACCTCAAGGGGTGGCGGGCTTGGTTCTTGGGGGGACCGTTAATGGGCCTGATTTCGGTGGAAACATCGACCTTCAAGGCGTCTTCAGTTTGATGTTAAACACCACCCCGGATGCCGCGACCATCACGGCCCCTGGACAACCCTCCGTCTCGCTTCCCGGGGCGCCGGCTGGAGGGAGTTACGTGAAGGTGCAAGTGACTACTCCTTCACTGGTTGTTTATGGAAACACCCTGTCGGCCGACCTCTTCGTCTTGGAGCGGGAAGAGTCGGCAGTGCGCCTGACGGGTGTGAACTTGGATTTCGAGCTCCGAGCGGGTTCAAAGCGAGTGGCGGGAATCCAGGACGCCAGCTTCGCTTTTCGATTCACCCAGAACGGTTTGGCGGGCTTGGCTCGCGGCGGCTCGTTGCTTGGACCGGATTTTGCCAACCTCAGCTTGACCGGCGGCTTGAGCCTTGAGGTGAACACCACCGCTCAATCGCAAGTGTTGCAGCTCCCCACCGGAGCGGTGGAAGTGGCTGCGGCGGAAACTGGCGCCTTCTTCGTGAGAGCTTCCGTGACGGGCGGGCAGCTAACTGTTTTCGGAAACCAATTGATGGCCGAAGAATTCATTTTCGAAAAGAGCGGCGCGAATGTTTCCGTCGGGGGGCGGAATTTGGATTTTTCGATGAACACTTCCGGAAAGCGGGTTTTGGATATTGAAGATGCGAGTTTTGCTTTCTCATTTAGCCAGGATGGAATCGCAGGCGCCGCCTTGGGCGGTCAATTCCGGGGACCCGACTATGATGGAGTCGAGGTGAACGGAACGGTCAATCTGCTGCTCAATACGACCTCGGCAGCGAGGACCCTGCGCGTCCAGGGGACTGACGTCCTTGTGCCTGCTGCGGCAGGAGCGGGTCATTTCGTCCGCGTCGAAATCCAGAACGGA
This sequence comes from Verrucomicrobiales bacterium, assembly GCA_005805305.1. Taxonomy (GTDB): domain Bacteria; phylum Verrucomicrobiota; class Verrucomicrobiia; order Limisphaerales; family F1-80-MAGS106; genus F1-80-MAGS106. The sequence goes on along the minus strand of SYMW01000166.1, from coordinate 6,540 downwards.
ATGCTTTCGGTTCTCGGGAACGGCTTTAGCGCTGAGAAGTTCGTCTTTGAATCCAGTGGCGCTGGGATTGCCGTCAGTGGCGGCAAGCTCGGATTCAACCTGGCGGCTGGCACGAACCGCATCGTTGGAATTAGGGACGCGGATTTTGGACTCACTTTTTTCGCGAATGGCGTCGCCGGAGCCGTCGTGAATGCATCCTTGCTCCCGCCCGAATTGACCCATGACCTCTCGCTGAGTGGAACGGCGAGGGTATTGTTCAACACAACAGGCGTGAGTCAAACGGTGGGCGTGGGCGGAATCGGCGGGTTGGTCGTTCCTTCAGGAGCTCCGGTTGGAGGTGGCCCCGCCTCGGGCTTTGTCCGAGTCGAAGTTTCAGGAGGACAAATTGGGATCTTGGGTCAACAGTTGTCCGGAGATTTCACATTCGAGCAGGCCACGGTCGCCGGGGAAGCAATGGTTCGAATCTCGGCGGCCAGTGTCCGCCTCAAGCTTGGAGATGGGTCTTCCGAGCTTCTCGTCGTGGATGGCGCCGGGATCAACCTTGAGGTGAGCACCCAGGGGGTTCTTGGTAACTTCGCCGGAACGGTGACCTCGCGAGTGCCTGGAGTGAGCTTTGGCGGGGGCTTCAGCGTGATGGTCAACACGCGCAACCCAGCCAACCGTTACGTGAGAGTCGTTGGAACCTCGGTCAGCATCGTCGTTTCGGGTCAAACCTTGACCGGTGACTTCATGGTGGAACAGACTCAAACGGCGAACGGACAACAGGTGGTCGGGATCGCCGTCGACAAACTGGCCTTGACCCTCGGCGACGGCACGAATACTTACGCCGCCGCGAGCGATGGGGAAGGTTACTTTCTGCTCAGCCCGATCGGCGTAGCGGCGAGTGCCACGGCATCTGTCGTTGTAACAATACCAGGGGTTACCTTCACCGGAGGGGGCGCCAAGCTCGATATTAACACCAGCAGCCTCCCAGTCAGCGCCAATTTCCTGATAGGAGATAATCCTCCCAGCAACCTTGCCGTCGAGGCCGGCCCGTTTGTCCGCGTTGTCGTCACGGGAGCGAAAATGGCGATTGCCGCCGGAGGAGCGGAATTGAACGGGGACTTTTTCTTCGAACAATCGACTCGCCCCGACCTGAGCAAAGTCGTGAAGTTTGGAGTGGCGAATCTGTCCGTCGAATTCGGAGGGCAAGGGGTGAAAAATGGATCTGGCGCTTTCGTTGTCCTGCCGGCCGATTCCGGCGTGGCGGGATCCGGTGGGATCGCCGGCAGCCTCTCTGGAGAAGCCTCTATCGCGGTCGGCGGCCTGGCCGTGGGGGGCAGCTTTGGGCTTCGAGTCAATAAGTCCCTCCTCGCGGTGAACGAGTCGCTGACCTTCGCGGGAAAATCATTCGACATCGCGTTCGCCGATGGAAGTGATGTGTTCGAGTTCTTTGGCGCCAACTTGACGCTGGCGTTGGGTGACTTCGTGACCATCGAAGGCTCCGCGATCAGTTTCCCGGGCGGGGTGTTTTCGGGCACTGGTGTTCGTGTTTTCCTCGGTCGCGGCCCCGCGCTGCTGCCGAACGGCGACATCAATCCTGCCGCAGTGGGCGTCCTGCTGCAGAACGCCGATATTGGGATGCGGGATTTGGGCGTCGACGGCCACGCTTTGTTTGCCAGCGGTTCGATCCGGGTGCTCGGCGTCCCGGGAGTCAGCGTCAGCGGTACGGCGACCATACGCGTGAATCCCTCCTCGGCGCAGCAAACCGTGACTCTTCCAGGTGGGGGAGGAAGCCAGACCCTCGACGCCGGTATTCGCCGTTTCGAGTCGGCCAATATGAGTCTTCAGCTTCTCGGCCAGGTGGTGACCGGCGACTTTGCTTTCTCCAAGCCCGCGGCAGGCGCGGTGAATCAGTCGGTCGTGATCTCCGGCGCGAACCTGGAGGTGCGGTTGGGGGCGGCCGCAAGCCCGCTGGTGTCCGTCACAGCCGGCAGTGGCCTTTTCGTTCTGTCCGAGGACGGCATAGCGGGTCGAGCCGCCGCCTCGGTTGCCGTGAGCGGGGGCACGGGCATCTCCTTGACTGGCTCCTATTCACTGGCGATCAACACGATGGCTCGAAAAGTGGAGGAGGTAGCCACATTTGGAACATCCACGCAGACCTTGTCGCTCCCATTTGGCCCCTACCTGCGAGTCCAGGGGATCGGCGCGGGGTTGAGCGTCGCCGGGCAGTCGCTGAATGGAGATTTTGAGTTTCAACAACGTGTCAGCGGCGGCTTGGATGGCAACCTGGCTACAACCGGCGATAACAAAACGGTCGTGTCCGTGGCTTTCGCCAACGCTTCCCTCTCACTCGCTGGGGGCGTGGTGTCCGCGACCAAAGGGTCCGGACTATTCGTTTTGACCCCCGCTGGGTTGGCGGGACGGGCGGCTGTGCAGTTATCCGTCGCCGCGAGTGCCGGAGCATCCGCGGCCGGCAGTTTCGCACTCACCATTAACCGCACCGGACTCCTGGTCAGTGAAACCCTCGAGGTCGACGGCCTCCCTGCCACAGTCCAAATCCCCGCCGGCACCTTCACGAAGATCTCAGGCGCCAACGTCAGTTTGATCGTCGCCGGGCAAGCCATGTCCGGCAATTTCGATTTCTCGAGCGACGCTGCGGGCGTCAGCGTGAAGGCGAGCCAGGTTTCCATGAATTTGGGTTCAGGACTGGTGAACGTCAGCCTTGGGTCGGGCGCCTTCCTGATCACGGCCTCTGGATTTGCTGGGACGTTTGCAGCCAATCTGGCTTTGGCGCCGTCGGCGAACGCGTCGTTCTCAGGGGCGGTGAAAGTGGCGGTCAACAACACGGGCAATGCCGTAAGCCAAACTTTGAACATTGACGGTTCCGCAGTCACGTTGGATTTGGAGGCGGGACCTTATCTGCGGGTGGACATCGGCTCTTCGGCAACCCCGGCTGCTCTCACAGTTGCCGGTCAGAGTTTGACCGGACAATTCGCCATTGAAACTCGATCCCGGGTTTCGGACACCGGTGGGACTGATGTGACGATCGCCTTCAAGAATGTCAGCGTCCAACTGGGGGACGGCGCCACGACGTTGCTGACGGTGAGCGGGGGAAATGGGCTCTTCGTCTTGAGTGCAAGCGGACTCGCAGGACAAGCACAAGGGAGTCTCCTCATCAATCCAGCAACCGGGGTTGGTTTCACGGGCGCCGTCGGATTGGCTATCAACAACACGGCGGCACCCATCAGTCGTGTCTTCCAGGTTGGTTCCCAGCGCGTCACACTCGAATTGCCAGCGGGTCCATACCTCCGAGTCACGGGCCTTGGAGCACAGTTGTCTTTCGCTTCCTCCGTGACTTTGACAGGCGATTTCAGCTTTGAGCAAACAACCACCTTGGATAGTGAACAAGTGGTCAAAGTGGCGGCATCCAAGGTCTCGGCAAGTTTGGTTGCTGGTTCTGCCAAGGTTGAGCTGGGAGCGGCCCAAGGACTGTTCGTCCTCAAGGCCGCAGGCATCGCCGGACGAGCTTCCGGAAAAGTCTCGCTGAGCGGTATTCCAGGGTTGTCGCTGGATGCGTCCATGAATTTGGAGTTCAACAAAACCGGGGCCCTTTTCAACGAAACCATCGGCGGTGAAACACTGCTCTTCGGTGAGTCGAATTTCTTGAGAATCACGGGATCTGGGAAATTAGCGGTTGTGGGATCCATTGAAGTCCAGGGATCGTTCTCCTTCGAATCAGGCCTCTCGATGCTCGGGTCCGCCATAGTGAAAGTGGCGGCGACGGATGTGCGGGCAACTCTGGGAGTCCCTGGTTCTTTCGGGGTGCAGCTTTCGGGTGGACGCCTCGGGATGGTTCTGGTTGGCAGCGGCGCCTATGCTTTGGACGCGAGTGGAGTGGTGTCTTTGGTGGGTTACCCGTCCCTGAGCTTGGGGGGCGCCGTGGTGTTGCGGGTGAATAAAACTCTCGCGCCCGTCAATGAGTCGTTCTCCGTCGGAGCCGAAGCGGTCTCCCTCAATTTCGGACCCGGTGAGACCAACAGCGTGCGATTCGAAGCGCGGAATGCGAGATTGTCGACTCCTCTGGCGGTGATTCAGGGCACTTTTGGGTTCGAGAAAAGCGGAGATACCAACGATCTCTTCGCCATTGGCACTGGTTTGAGCCTGTTTGCTGGGGACGACCGCGGCACCCCGACACCGAACGATGACGTGGGGGTTCGCGTTACCAATGCCTCGTTGAAGGGGTTGTTGCTCCCCACTGGTGCCTTTGCCCTCGAGGCCACCGGGCTGGCTGAAGTTGCCAACGTAATCGATCTGGAGTTCACAGGCAGTTTTGGCGTGCAGTTCAACAGCACCGGTCAATCCATCAGTCGCTCGATCCAAGTCAATGGAGTTACCAATTCTTTGGTTCTCGGCCCGGATGTCAGGAGGTTCGGGGGCGATCACATTACTCTGAAGACTCCCGTGGCTTCGCTGATCGGCAGTTTCGTCGTTGAATCGGGCAAAACCGCTGGCGTGGATGGAGTCTCGGGGACTTCCGACGACGAGGATCAAATCGCCATTGCCGCCACGGGCGTGAATTTGTTCGTTGGCGATGACAAGGGGACTGGTTCGGAATCCGATGATTTGGGAGTGCGAGTGTCTGGCGCCGAATTGGTGGTTCTGCTCTCAAATATCGGCTACGCGCTTCAGGCCAGTGGGGGCGCGTCAGTCGTCGGGGTCACCGGTGTCGCGCTGCAAGGGAATGTGGGAGTGCAGGAGAACGCTCTGGGCTCGGCGCTGAATCGCCGGATAGAGGTCGGCGGGGTGACGCAGGTTTTGAACCTCGCGGCAGGAGTCTCCCGGTTTGGCGGCAGCGACGTGGTGCTCGAAGTGGCGGGGCAGAAGTTGAAGGGGGATTTTAGCATTGAACGAGTCACGGCCGGTCCCTCGACGACCGTGAAGTTGACGCTGGCAAAGGTGTTTGTTGGCTTGGGCGATGGAGGCACGGACTTCGTCACGGTCAGCAATGGGGCCGGGGTGCTCACACTGTCGTCGACAGGACTAGCTGGCAGCTTCAGTGCCTCCGTCGGTTCCGCGATCCCTTCTTTGAAACTCGGCGGCGCGTTCACTGTGGCGGTTCAAACCGACAACTTGAACTCCTTAAATAATTTTGTGCGGGTGACCTCGACCGGGGCTAGTGTTGAGGTGCTTGGGCAGACTCTCGCCACGGATCTGGCAATCGAGCAAATCACTACGGTCTCAGGGGCGAAACTCGTGCGCATGGGAGTCTCAGGCCTCTTCGCGTCCCTTGGCGACGGCGGCAACACTTTTGTGTCGATCAGCAATGGAACCGGATTACTGCTGATCTCGGCTGGCGGCGTCGCGGCGGACTTTCAAGTCAACCCGCTCTTTTCTATTCCCGGCGTGGTTTTGAGCGGTGGCGCCAGTCGGTTGCGAATTAACACCGCCGGCAGCGGGGTTAACGAGAGCCTGATGGTGGCGGGAGCGGCGTTGAGCGTGAATGTGCCCGCCGGGCCGTATGTTCGAGTGGAGGTTTCGGGGGCGGTGCTGCGGATTGGGGCGGCCGGGGGTCCAGAGCTGAGCGGGGATTTTGCGTTTGAACAGGTGACCAAGGCCGGTGGAGGCAAGTTGACGCGGGTTGGGGTGAGCCGGTTGAGCGTGGGTTTCGATGGTCAGGGGCTGAGCAATGGTGATGGTGGCTTCATCATCAAATCCACCGGCATCGCCGGTGTCTTTTCAGGAGACATATCCATCGCTGGCGGCGGAGTCCAGGGATACGGAAGGATGGGGCTCCGTGTCAATAAAACGGGCGGGGCCTTGGATGAGACTATCTCTGTTTCTGGCCGATCCATCGCGATCAAGTTTGGGGAGGCCGAAGGAGATCTGTTCTCGTTCTCCGCCCAAGACTTGTCATTCAAGGTTGGGGATTTTGTCGTGATCGAGGGCAGTGTGAGTTTTAGCAGCCGCCCGGATCGTGAAGTTTTCGCGGGATCCAACCTCTTGATTTTTCTGGGCCAAGGCCCGCTCAAACAGGCCAATGGCCAACTGAATCCAGCGGCATCAGGAGTGCTGCTTAGGAACGCGACCGTGGGTCTGGTCCAATTCGCCAACGGCACCCTTGCTTTGCAGGCCACAGGTTCCATGGAAGCGATCGGTCTCGGCGGTGTCGTTTTGGCTGGCGATGGGTCCGTTCGGTTCAACAACACCGGCCAAATCATCAGCGAGTCAATCGCTTTTCCGGCTTCCGGACAAAACGTGATGGTGAATTTCGGCGCCGCTGGATTCGTCGCGGAGTTTGGAGGACAGAACGTGACGCTGTCGGTTCTGGGGCAGTCGCTGACAGGGAGCATAGGATTTTCGAAGGTGTTGAGCGGGCCCAGCGCGGGGTCGCTGAAGGTGGCGGCGAGCAACATTGGGGTGAGTTTGGGCGGGGGATTGCTGTCTGTGACGCAGGGGAGCGGGACGATGTTGTTGAGCCCGTCCGGGCTGGCCGGGGATTTTGGCGCGAGCGTGGCGGTGAACGTGCCCGGGGTGAGCGCTGGCGGGACGTTCCGGGTG
>SYMW01000004.1 GCA_005805305.1 Verrucomicrobiales bacterium | reverse complement strand
GACAGTCCAGCCGGACTGACGGAAAAAAACATCCAACGAACCCGTGGCTCCGGTGCTGTCAGTGCCAAGATTAAACAACGGATCATTGCTCGTGATGCTGCCTTCCGAGAAAAGCCTGAGATCGGTCTGGCCCGCGCCGTTCACGTTGGCCCAAAAAGCAATCGTCAGGGCGGGGTGCTGGTTGATGGGCAGTTGTTCGCCGGGACTGTTCAAGCGCTTGAGCAGGGTTTGGCGCGCATTGTCGAATTTGAACGCCTTGCCCACTTTGCCATCCACGATGTCCGCCGCTGTCAAATTGGCGAGTTCCAAGTCGTAGCCGCTGACCAAGTCAGGGGTCTTGGCGCCCGTGACTTGATCCAGAGGCCAGTAAGCGACCAAGCCGTCCTTCAGAGCGGCCTGTACTTGGATTGCGACGAAAGAGAGCACGGCTGAGAGCAACCCCGTGCGAATGAGTCGCCAGAGTCGAGAGTGCGTCGTTCTTCTGTTTGAAAGATACATGGTTGGGTTGTTTTAGGTCCACCGGCAGGATTGTCCTGCCGGCTGCTGATGTCAGAAGCATCTAAACCCTGACCGCTTACCGTCGTCTCAGTTGCTTAACACATCCGAGAAAATTGGCTGTTGCGACCGGTGGGCTTTGGCTCTTGTGCCGATCCTATGCGGTTGCTGCAAAACCGCAAGTTTTCAATGCGGGTTTGAAGTGATCCGGCGGCATTGTTCCGAGAGGCTCTTGCGAAGAGGGGAATCGCGTACAAGGGTTGCGCTCGGTGAAACTGCAGGAGCGACTGAGATAATCGAGCGCCACAATTGCTTGGGAATTCCTCCCCTGAGCATGCGTGATCGAAGAAACTCCGCCGACCACGAACAATGGCAAAGTTGGCGGATTTGGATCCAGCCCTACTTATTCCCGCGCTGGAGTGGATCCCAAAACTCGGAGTTCACCAATCCACGCGGTCCACCGCTGCTGGGGTCCACGGGCGGGTTGATTTGCTGATCCTTCCGAGCCTCTGAATGGCCATCATTGAAAACGACGACGCCCGTCTTTTTGTGGCGGTTGTTATCGATGCCTTCAAACGCCCGGCTTCCCGACGCTTTTGGGTCCATGCAGGAAGTGGGCCACCAAAGACTGCTGCTCCAAGAACCGTCCGACTTTGGCATGCCATCCCCGATGCACAGATTCTGGGACGGGTTGAGGATGGCGGTGCGTTTGAATCGTTGCGGGCTCACGAACCGCACTCCTCCCACCGTCAATTCACCGCCGGGATAAGGGTGGATTCCCAGGAAAAACGAGTTGAAGCCATATCCCACCTTGTGCGGATCGAACTTCCATTCCCACGCCACTCCATTGTCCAGCCGCTTCCCTTTGATGCTCGGACAGCGGAACAAGTTGGAGTTCGCGACGTAACCAAGAATGGTCATCCCCCACCAATTTGTGAGGGATCTGTTCGCGTCGTCCGTAGTCAAGCCTTCGTTGCGGTGCCCAGGAAAAACTTCCTGGTTGTCATCGGTGTAAAGTTGCATGTACAAACCGACCTGTCGCAAGTTGTTCAGGCAGGCGATCCGTTGCCCTTTCTCTTTCGCCTTCCCGAGCGCCGGGAGAAGCATGCCGGCGAGTATCGCGATAATAGCAATGACTACGAGAAGTTCGATCAACGTAAACCCAGGGCGGAATTCTTTGGAGATTCGCATGACACTCATAAAGAACCTAAGATTTCACTTGGGAAGGTTCCATAGCATTTTCCGAAGACGGCCACGAAGTCAAACAGGAAGTCTTTCAACTTGGAACCTGAGCAACCGGCGAACCTCGTGGAGATTTGCACAATCACGGATCAGTAAGACTTGACGAATCGGGGGACATATCCTTTATGGGTCTTCCGAGTGATATGGAAACACTTTATCGGCAGAATCTGCTTGTTGATGTCTTCCCTGGCGATGCCCGGCGTGGCCCAGTCCCCCGCCGAAACCAATGCTGTCGCCACTCTGAAACTGGAACCTATCCATCGCTTGAAGGCCGTTGGAGAAAAGGTCCGATTTGTGACCCAAAAGGAAATTGAATTCGAAAAACCCAAACCTGCGGTCGACCGTGTCGCCTTCCGTGCGGTGATCTCGAGCCGGTGGCCTCCAGGGCTCATGCCAATCTTTCAGGTGGAGAAGACCAATCGTTACGAATTGCGCCGACGCCCCCCTCGAGGTCAGGAGAATTTCACAGAGCCGCTGTTCTTTATTCTCCCTCCGGTTGAGGAACCGGACGCGGCCAATATCGCGGGCCGGTGGGATGTCATTGCGGCTGATTCAGGGGGATCAAAGAAGTATTTCGGCTGGGATCTGGCTCCGGACGGCGTGGAACTGTCGGGACGCTTTGATCAAGACACGGATTACCGTTTCGGTTTTATCGCTGGAGGCACGTGGAGAGCCAACGCGATCGAGTTTAGAGTAGAGTATATCGAAGATCGTTATCACGTTTCGGGACGGTTCCACGAAGGCCGAATGAAAGGAACCTGGCGGCGCACCGATGATTTCGACCAAGGTCTCTGGGAGGCCACGCGCGGCGTCGAAGCCCGCGTGATTCCTCCGGCCGGCGAAACAATCCCGCTCCACGAATGGCGTCGCGGCGCAGATAATGCCCGGCATTATGACACCGATCCCGATTGGAAAAGGGCCGGCTGGGAGCGCGAACCACGCCCCCTCGGCCGTGTTTGGCGGGAATAGACCACCGGCTTGATCCAGAGAACTGCATGGACCGTCGAAGGCTTTCTTTGACGTCTCTCCTGCACGGCGCACGCAGGCATGGTTGCTCGTGGTGGAGCGTAACCGTCCCTTTTGGGTCGGGTCTTCTTAATCAAGACTCAAATTCTTCATGAACATAAATTCCAAGCTCGGCCGGTTGGCAGTCCTCTTTACCTTTGTTGGGACTGTTAGCCTCGCCAGTTCCCTCCTGGCTCAATCGCGCGGGCAGCAAGGCCCGCAAGTGGTGTCCCCGGAAGTTTCCGACGACGGCAAGATCACGTTTAGGATTCTTGCCCCCAAGGCCGGAGCAGTCCGCCTTAGCAGCTCGGACCTTCCTGGCAACGGGGCGGCGGGCGCGGAATTGGTCAAGGGCACCAACGGCGTTTGGGAAACAACTCTCGGCCCCGTCCAGGCGGGCTCCTACCGCTACCATTTCAACATCGACGGCGTGTCAGTCATCGATCCTCGGAGTGCAGGCGTGAGCGAATCCAACAACAACGTTTGGAGCCTGGTGAACGTGTCTGGCTCTGATTTCATGGATACCAAAGACGTGCCGCGCGGCGCTCTGGCGGAGGTCACCTACTACTCCACTTCCTTGAAGCGGTTTCGGCGGATGCATATTTACACGCCGCCCGGCTACGAGTCTGGTTCTGGAAGATTTCCCGTCTTTTATCTCCTGCATGGTGCGGGCGATAGCGATGATTCCTGGAGCACGGTCGGACGCGCGGGGTTCATCCTCGACAATCTGATCGCGGCGAAGAAAGCCCGCCCGATGTTGATGGTCATGCCGGCGGGGCACACCAGCGCCTTTCGTTCGAGCGGGCCGCGGCCGGCAGTAGATGAATTCAATCAAGACTTCATGATGGATATTGTGCCCTACGTGGAGAAAACCTACCGGGTGCTGGCGGAGCGGAAGAGCCGAGCCTTGGCCGGACTTTCCATGGGCGGCGGGCAGACGCTGAACATCGGCATCCCAAACCTCGACAAGTTTGCCTATCTGGGTGTTTACAGCTCGGGTGTTTTCGGAATCGTTCCGCGGCCGAATGCACCAGCGCCGGAAGGCCCTTCTTTCGAGGTTCGCCACAAGACCGTCTTGGATGATGCGGCATTGAAAAAGGGGTTGAAGCTCTTCTGGTTCGCGACCGGCAAGGATGACTTTCTGGTCGAGACGACGCGCGCGACGGTGGCGATGTTCAGGAACCATCATTTTGACGTTGTGCATAAGGAAACCGAGGGCGCCCACACATGGATTGTCTGGCGTGAATATCTTAACGAGTTCGCGCCTCAACTTTTTCAGAGTCACTCCTCGGAATAGCGCCGATTGATTTTGAATCGAAGCGAACACTCGATCAGAGCGATCGAGGGCCTGCTAGGAGCTCTGGAAACTTGTCAGAGACAGTTGCCCAGTCCGAGCCTTGCTCGTCATTCCATTACCGCCCTATAAAAGCGGGCCGCTGATTGCCCGGCATCGGCGTCTCGAATAAGGACCGAGACGTCTCGCGGCGGCAGGTTCGTCAAGGTCACCCACTGGATTAAGTTTGTGGAATACTTAACCAGCATGCTTCGCTCACTCGGCCGTGAAGGTGCCGTCAAGGTTTCATTGGGGATACGCAGTTTTTGGCGGTCACACCTTGGGCCGGACATGAGACGACGTTATCGGGTTGACCTTTTCTCATGGTAGGCGACGGCGTTAAAGCGGGCCAGAGAATTCAGAACTTTGGGACACAGACACCACGGCTGCTGTCATCCCGACTTTCACCTCTCGCACGATTTCGATTCATCAGATTGTGGGGCCTCAGTTAGCCAGATCGTAAGCCGATGCAGTTCAACGACGATGATCCACTGTGGACCCAACACGGTATTCGGAAAACTCAGATGAAAGTTACAGGTCACAGTCAGAAAGTTGTCCACATTACCGCAAAAACAGTCCTGGAAGAGGAGAGAAGAACAAAGCAGGAAGAATACTTTAGCGCCCAAGGGAACGGTCCACTCTTGTCCGGTGTTGATCAATGACAATTAGTGGTTCCCAAGCGGCATTAAGGATGCCGGATCGGAATTGACTGGATTCCCAATCGACGTATTTTGGAGGCATGAAAACAACCATTGATATTCCAGAAAAGGTTCTGACGGAAGCCATCAGGCACACGGGCGCGAAAACGAAGCGAGAAGCGGTTGTCGCCGCGGTGGAAGATTTCAACCGCCGTCATCGGCTCGCTGCGCTGGCAAAGCGCCTGCGCGGATCGATGCCGAACCTCATGACGCAGGAAGATCTTCAGGCTATGCGTGCGGATCGCCAATGGGAGGCCGCAAAGTGACCCTCGTGGATTCTTCCAGTTGGATCGAATTTTTGCGCGGGCACCAGTCCGAACCCGCGTTGCGGGTCCAGCATTTACTTGCCGCCGGTGAAGCCAGTTGGTGCGACCTGATCGCCGTGGAATTGTGGAACGGTGTCCGCGTTGGAAGAGAACGGAAAGCCTTGGATGAGCTCGAAACCGCGCTGACCACGTTTCCTTTGGACAACGACGTCTGGAAACTAGCTCGGAAACTGGCGTTTCGCTGCCGCCAATCAGGCATTACCGCTCCTTCGACCGACATTGTCATCGCCGCATGCGCCGTCAACCACGATTTGCAACTGGAACAATGCGACAGCCATTTCGACAAGATTCTGCCCATCGCGGCCAGATTGTAACGCATCAGAATATTCCAAAACAGCACTGAAAGACCATCCGATGTCATTCCCGTACCGCGCGATAGAATCTCATTCTCGATTGTCCTGAATTTGGATCGCGAACGATCACCGAGGCGGCGCCCGTTGGCAGTGTGGATAATGTCTCCCAGTGAACCAGGTTTGTGGAATATTCCACGCGCGTTGGGACACTTGAAAGTCCCGTCAGGACTGCTTCAAAGCCTTTCAGCGTGTTGAATTGTGGATCAGTGAAGCGGACTCCGTTCGGTTCTGCCCTAAAAGTATGGAACTGGTCGTGCCCATACATCGGCCACGGCGAGGCTGCCGGCGGGGTTCCTATCTTAACGGCGTAAAGCCGGGCGTCGACGGCGCAGAAATAGAGAATCCCGTCAGGAGAAATGACGGGGGAAGCTTCCACGTAATTGGGACTGCCACCGCCTCCAGCCGGTCGATACGCAGTCATATTCGGCACCCATCTGACCACACCATTGCCATTGAGGGCGTAGAATACGCCTCGCTCATCGTTGCTCTTTGCCCCTCGGCTTCCAAAATAGATCGCCCCGTCCGTTCAACTGACATAGACGAGATCCAAAGCTTCCTGCGCCGGTGTTCTGAGCGCGGCTTGGACATCCTGGGCGCTCCGAAAGTCTACACAAGCACCAGGAGGCGTAGTACCGCTATGGGCAAGCCCCGTCCACACTAGCGTCGATCACGGCGTACTTGATCACCACATTTTCAAACGACCGGTTTTACTCACTTTCACAGCGCCGCTGACACAATTCCAGGGAGGCAACTAAACTAACTCGTTGAAGCTCTGGCGAGTTGGGGTTTGATATGCGGCAGTGAGCATGGTGGCAACCCTCGCGACGGTAACAGCACAAATTGAACTCCGCACAGTCAGATGAAGTACTGAACTCCACAAACTGGAATGTCCATGCGCCGGGCCAAGAGGAAAGAAATCCATTGGAATCCGCACAGGTCGCACCACAATGGATTCGAAGATCAAATCGAGAGGCCACACTTCTGCAACCTTCCCCCCAGCCCAGGAGGTCCAGGAACCTCAAGTCCAAGCCGCGTCACCCGGAGATCGGGGAGCATCAATTGAATTCACCCTACGGATCGCGCGGAAACACTTTAAGAAGAGCCTCGGTGCGGTTATGGACGTTGAGCCTCCGGTAGATCCGCCAGATGTGTGTTCGAACCGTGCTCTCCTTGATTTCTAATTCCTCCGCCACTTCTTTGTAGAGCAGTCCGCGCCCAAGCAGCCAGAGCACCCTCCATTCGATGGGCGAAAGCGCGACGTCCCCCACGGGCGGCCGATGGTTGTCGCCGGTCGGTTTCCTCACTTCCGCCACGATCAAGCGGGCGATCTGGCCTGACATCGGGGCGCCACCCGCTCGCCACTCGCGGATCATCTCCAGAAGCGAGGGGCTTTGTCGCTTCACCGCATAGCCGGTGGCGCCTGCTTTGATGGCCTGGACAATGCGCTCATGATCCTCCACGACAGTGAGCATCATAAACTCTGCTCTTGGCACCAGCGGACGCAGACGGCGGACGCAATCGATCCCGGATTCCCCGGGCAACTCGATATCCATCAGCACGATGTCCGGATCGGTTTGAGGAAGTCCTTCCAGCTCATCCCTGGCGGAACCGCAGGCGGCGACACAAACGAAGTCTGGCGAACCCTCGATCAGCAAGGCGAGTCGTCGCCGCTCGTCTGGACGGTCCTCCACAAGAGCGACGCGGATAGGTGGGTTGGATTGCATCTTGGTGCCAGCGCGAGGATACGCCAGGGCGACACACGTTGGAATCAGATGAAAGTATGAACCTGAGCCCAAAGATCGACACCAAGCATGGCACTCGGAAGGGCATTGGATCAACTGCCGCATAGGACCGAAGGGGAACCGAATGATGCACTTGGCAAGGTTTTTCACCATTGAGTTTGTCGCTTGAACTGGCAAGTTATGACCATGAGCGCAAATGAAGTGATGGCCCAAATCATGGCGTTGCCAGCGCCCGAGAAGGAGAAACTCGCCTGCATGTTGGTGGAAGAAACGGATTGGCTGGAGGATGTGTTGGATGCCGTCGTTGTCAACACACGCATGGACGAGCCCGAACGTCCATTGGAGATGTTGCTGAGGGAACAAGGACTGTTGGGATGAGCTTTCAGCTCGTCACGAAGCGAAGTTTTGACAAGGAATTTGCCAATCTTCCGCGGGAAATCCAGCAGCGCTTGGCGGCCGCTTTCCTTGGGCTCGGTGAGAATCCCTTCCCGACCGGTTGCGTTAAACTTAAGGACACCGACAGTTACCGCATTCGCCTGGGGGATTATCGTGTCATCTATTGTCCTGATATAGACAATAGAATCGTTCGGTTGCTGGCCGTGGGCCATCGGCGGGAGATTTATCGGTGAAGAGCCTCGTTGCGCCGTCGCCTACAAGATTGGCTTGACGTCCCGCGGCAGCGGGATGGATATCTCGAGGCGGGTCCCGTTGCCTGGAATGGAATGGATCGCGAGAATTCCTCCCAATTCCTGCACGCGCCCGCGCATATTGGCCAAGCCGTTGCCTGGGTGGGAGCCATTGGCGAGGGATACTCCCTTTCCGTCGTCGACGATGGAGAGTGTCAACCGACTGTCGAGCAGGCTCAGCTGGACTTCGACACAGCGCGCTTCAGCGTGCTTCAGCACGCTATGCAAGGCCTCATTCAGCACCGACAACAAATGGCGGCGGATCAGGCCCGGTATCTGGCGCTCGGGAACATCAGCCGGAAAGTAAAGCCGCGGTTCCAGCCGGGTGTCCGTGATGAACCTTGCGGCGTATTCGCGCAGGTACGGCACGAGGTTCGCCAGTGCATCGAAGCGCGGGTTATGCGCCCAGTTGAGTTCGCTGATTTTGCCAATGGTTTCATTGGCCAAGGCCTTGATCTGGTAGTCGGGGCTCAACTGGGCAATGTGCGCGAGGGCGGTGGCCAGTTCATCATGAATGTCACGCGCGATTCCTTGGCGCTCCCGACTGACAGCCGCCACCCGCTCCACGTTGTCTTGCTCGCGTTCAAGCCGGTGGAGTTTTCGCAGCTTCCGAATCTGCCATCGGCCCGTCGAAAAAACAGCCAGACCCGCGAATAACCCCGCGCCCAGTTTGAATGCCCAAGTCTGCCAGTAGTAGGGCGCGAGAACGAACGCGAACACGGCGCCAGGTTCGCTCCAGACGCCGTGATGATTGGCGGCGCGGACGCGGAAGCTGTATTCGCCCGGGTCCAGGTTTGTGTAATGAGCCATGCGGCGCGTGCCGACGTGGTGCCAATTAGTTTCATACCCTTCCAATCGATACGCGAAACGAACCCGGGCGGGGAAATTGAAGCTGTTGGCGGTGAATTGAAACTCCATGGTCCGAGCGCGCCCTGGGGCTAGCCTTGTAGGAGCCGGAACGAGTAATGACCCTTCCTGAAGGCTCAATGCCGCGCGCTGCGCTTTGGATCCGGAATTGGATTGGCGCTCCCTTGCATCGGCGGCTGCAGAGATAGGTGTTTCCGCGGTGCCATTAATGTGGATCGGTTCGTCATCGGCGAACACTTGCTCGATCACGACCAACGGCGGTGGATCGGTCCCACGGACGGCTCTTGGATCCACGACCGCAAGTCCGCCTTGGGTGCAGAACCACAGTCGTCCATCTGGAGTCTTGCAAGCCGTCGGTGTGCTGACTTGGCCATTTATCTCACGGCTCAAAAGCCCATCGGATTCATCAAAATTCACGCACTCCGCCGTGGTTGCGCGTCTGTCCGCCACGGCTTCCAAGGCGCTCTTCGCCACGCGATAGACGCCGCGATCATGCCCGATCCAAAGATCGCCAAAGTCATCCTCCACGATGCAATTGACCAGATTGCTCTTTGGAGAACACTCGAAACGGGCGCGGCGCGAGGCGATACAGGCCAGATTCCTCGCCGCCAACCCAAAGCGCTCCTTCGCGATCCTCCAGAAGACACAACGCGAAGTCTTCGGAAGTCGACCACCGCACGTTGACATGAGTCAACCCACCTTCACGCCAGTAATCCAAGCCATCCGCGCCGCGGGGCCACCAGAACCTGCCACCGCGACCGACATGCACGTAGCGGGGACGAGTTCCGTTGGACTCCAATTGCTCAATCAACGGAATCCATTGCCCTGCTCGAAGCTCAGCCAACGTATTCGTGCGTTCGCTCGATAATTGCGCGATCAGACGTCCTTGTTCGTCGCGGTGCAAACCGCTGAAGGTCCCCGGGGAGGATTTGGGCAGGTAATGCCGCCTGTTGGGACCGGGCCCGTCACGGTCAGGCTGAACCCACCAATCCCCGCCCGTGTACCACAGCGAATGATCCTCGTCCTCCCATAGGAACGCCGCCGAGCCGTCTATCTCGACATTGTTTCCCGACCACTGTGTCCCGTGGCATCGCCACAGCCCTCCATCCACGCAAATCCAAACGCCCCCTTGTCTCGCCGGATGCACAAGGCTGATGAATTTGTCTGGGGACGGCAGCGCGGCGCCTACGTTCCAAAAACCTTCGCCATCCCAACGCAGCAGCATCCGCTCTTGAGTCAGAATCCAAAGAGCGCCATCACCATCCTCAACCAGCCTGACGCAGTCATCGGACGGCATATCGGCGCGGGTTTGGCGGGAAAATACGGTAAACCTTATGCCGTCAAACCGGACCAGACCCGCGCGGGTCCCGGCCCAAACGTACCCGTCGCGCGTTTGGAGCAAGCATTGGATTCGGGAATCTGGCAGACCGTGCTCCCGAGTCCAACGGCTGACCAGGTAGTTCGCAGCCGAGGGCGGCGCGACCGCCCCGTTGGATCGAAGTGTTAAAAACAACAAAGAAGCTACCAGGGTGGGCCAGGCGATGTTTCCACAGCAATCCTCATTCTTCCTAAAGCCGCCTTTACGCTTGAATATCGGGAGTTAATCGTTCTTATATCCGACCCAATCAGCCAGACGAGCACAACGGCGTGGAGGTGTATTCCGTGTTCGACCTTTTGGCGGTCCCCGTAAACAATCAGAGCCAAGAATTGTGAACGATAGCAAGAGCATCAAAGTGAATTCCGCCGCAAAAGACCTGCCTGCCGAACAGAGCGCCGAGGCGGTGGCAGCCGTTTGAAACACAGCAAAACGGTGATTTGAAAACTCAATCCTCCCTGCCAGATTGCACGTCCGCCCCAGCTTTCCGAGCCGGGGCGCGGTTTTTTTCCCTCCGGGACATTTTCGACGCCGCGCAGGCCCGCGGCGCTTTGGAGGATTTCCGCGCTGCATGGGAGTCGCGCCGTGCCGCGGCGGCGCGGGCGGACGCAGCGGGTTTGGAGCCGGATGGGCCGGAAGTGGAAGCGGCGTCGAACGTTTTCCGTTACTCCCGCGATTTGGTCACGGCCGAGGAATGTGAGCGCTGGCTGACGCAAAGAGGGCTCACCTTTGACGATTTAACAACCAGCATCTCGAGGCGGCTCCAGGCGGAATTGGGCAGATTTGAAGCGCCAGCCAAGGATCGCCTCGCAACGGAGACGGGCGAAGAGGGATGTTCGGGAGCAGGGGACAGGGATGGTTTTTACCGGGATGTGCTGCTCGCGGATGAATTTGCCAAATGGGCGCGGGATTTGGCATGGCGGGTGGCCTTGGCCATGGAAGAAGGAGCGCGAATTTTCCCGTCCGTTTCGGAGGACACCGACTCCCGCTCAAGCGGCAATCATGCCGTCGCCCCCGAAGGAGGCGCGTTGTCGGAAGGGCAAAGAATTGACTGGGCAGGGTTGGAAGCGCGCTTTGCGGCGGCGGCGGCAAGGCTGACCGAACCGGAGCGGCGGCGGCGCGAACTGGCGGCGCTGCGGCTGGCTTTAACGCGGCTGAGAGTTGTGGCGTCGGAATTTGACTCAGTCACGGCGGCGCGCGAGGCGTTTTTGTGCGCGCGCGAAGATGGTGTTTCGTTGGAGGAAATCGCGCGAACGAACGGATTCCAATTTGAGGAATATGCATGGCTCTTTGAGGATTTTGCGCCGGACTGGCAGCAGGCGCTCCTGTCGGCCAGCCCCGGGGAAGTGACCCCGCCGATGCCGCACGCGGCCGGTTTCGTGGTGCTGCAACTGCTCGACAAGCGGGATCCCAGTTTGGAAGATGCGGAAGTGCGCAAACGACTGGACAAGAACCTGGCCCGCCGGTGGTTTGGTGAACTGGAGGCCAGGCACATTCGCTGGCTGCTGAACATTGAGGTGGAAACGTGACGCCGCGATACGAGGAGGCCCTGCGGCGCACGTCCTTGACCCGCTTTGTCCCATCCGTCCATCTCGAACGGTTGCGCGATTGCTTTTGCGAGGTGAGTTTTGATTTTGGCGACGTGATCGTAAAGCAGGGGGAACCGGCGGACGCGTTTTACGTGTTGGTCACTGGTCGGGCGCGGGTGCTGAAGGAGGACGCGCATGGCGGGGAAACGGCGCTGAACCGGCTCATACCGGGAGATGAATTTGGAGAGAGCGCGTTGTTCGAAGGCGGCACGCGTGTTGCGACGGTGCGGGCAAGCACCGCGGTCGAAGCGCTGCGTTTGGAGCGTGGGGTCTTTCTTGGCTTGCTCCAGGAATTTCCCGATTTGCGGGAGGCTCTGGAGATGCTGGCGAACTGGCGCATGCTCCACGGGTTTCTTTATGAGTTCAGCAACTTCGGCAGGCTGCCCACTCCCGCGTTGCACGCGCTGATGGCCGCGTTGAAACCCACACTAGCGAAGAAGGGCGATTTGATTGTTCTGGAGGGGGATCCCGCCGGTCCGATGTTCATTCTGCGTGCCGGCCGCGTCCGGGTTTTCAATGGGGAAAAGACGAAGGCCATCAATCGCGCATTTTATCGCGAGGGCGAGTTCTTCGGCGAATTGTCGATCCTCAACGGCGCTCCCCGCGCGGCATCGGTCGAGGCCATGACTGACTGTGAACTGCTTTTGTTGGAGCCGGCCGCCGTGGAAAGACTACGGTTACAGTTTCCTGAATTTGAACGATTGCTGCGGGAACGGCTGGCGCAATACCGCTTGGATGAAACGGCCCGTGTGCCGCTGGATTTCGCGGAGGAACTGCTCCCGGCGGAAGCACGGACGGCCAACAAAACCGCCGACGCCGGCGAAATCTCCGAGGAGGAGGTCGGGGAACCGTTTGCGGAAGGCGGGTTGTTTCGCAAGCGGCCCCGGCGCGGATGGGGCGCGTTTCCCTTCATCCAGCAAATTGATGAAATGGACTGCGGCGCGGCGAGTCTCGGCATGGTGTGCCGCCATTTCGGACGCAAAGTGAGCCTGGCGCGGATCCGTGCGCTGTGCCACACGGCGAGCGACGGCACGAGCTTGAAAGGCATTTGCGCGGCGGCTTCCGAACTTGGCTTGGCGGCACGAGCGTTGAAGATTTCCCAAAGGCATCTGGACCAAATGCCGCTCCCGGCCATCTGCCATTGGGAAGGGAACCACTGGCTGGTCGTTTATGACGTGAGTGAGAAGCACGTCTGGCTGGCGGATCCGGCGAAATCGCGGCGCAAGGTTTCGAGGGCGCAATTTCTGGAAAACTGGTCGGGGTACACGGCGCTGTTTGATTACACTACGGCGTTTGGAAAGGCGCCGGAAAGCGCGCCAAGTCTGTCGTGGATTTGGCCATTTTTGCGCGAGCATCGCTCCTCCCTTGTTCTGGCGCTGGGTCTGGCGCTGTTGTCCAGCGCCCTCGCACTGCTGTTCCCAATCTTCACGCAGCTCGTGGTGGACAAGTTGATGCTGGACCGCGAAATCGGACTGATGCCGATGCTGTTGTGCGGCCTGGTCGGGGCGCTGGCATTCCTGCTCACGGCTAATTTGATACAGCAATACCTGCTAAGTTTCGTGGCGGTTCGCCTCGACACCGCGGTGCTGGATTATCTCACACGCCGGTTGCTGGCGCTGCCGATGAGTTATTTCCAGTCTCGGCGCACGGGCGACATTCAGAGGCGGCTCGACGGCGCGAGGCAACTGCGCCAATTCCTCGTCCAGCACGGCGTGGATGGCTTGCTCGCGGTGGTGCAGATCGCCAGTTGCGCCGCGATGATGACGGTTTATTCCGCGAAACTGGCGGGCGCGTTCTTTCTCACTGCGCCGGTTTACGCGGGACTGATGTGGTTTTCGCGGTGGGCGCTGCGCCCCCTGTTTTCCGATTTGGAGGAGGCGCATGGCCGTTATGCTTCGCACCAGATCGACGCCATCAAAGGCATTGAAGCGGTGAAAGCCGCCAGTGCGGAGCTGGCCTTTCGCGACACGATCCTGACGCAATTCCTAAAAGTCTCGCGCCAGCAGTTTCGCGGCAATTTCACCCTGATGGCTTATCAAAGCGCGCTGCAGGCTGTCGGCTTTGCGGGGACGGTGCTGTTTCTTTGGGTGGGCGTCCGGCTCGCCGTGGCGGGCGAGCTCAGCATCGGCGCATTTGTAGCGTTCAGTGGTTTGATGGCGTTGGCTTCGAACGCCATCCTCCGGGCGCTCGGCGTCTGGGATGACATGCAACTCATGACCGTGCTGCTCAATCGCTTGAACGACATTTTCGAGCATGAACCGGAGCAGGGTTATGACCGGACACGGCTTGCTCCGGTGCAGTCGCTCGAAGGCCATCTGGAATTGCGGAATGTCGGTTTTCGCTTTGGCGGGCCGGAATCGCCAGACATCCTCAAAGGCATCTCGTTGGCCATTCCTCCGGGCAAAACTTACGCGCTCGTAGGCCGCAGCGGCTGCGGCAAAACCACCTTGGTCAAGCTTGTCTCAGGTCTGCTTGAGGCAACTGAAGGAATGATCTGTTTTGATCGTGTGGACAGCCGCAAACTGAATCACCGCGATTTGCGGCGGCAAATTGGTTTTGTCCTTCAGGAGAATCATATGTTCGATGACACGATTCTCAGCAACATCGCTTTCGGCGATCCTGAACCTGATTCCGACCGTGCGCTGTGGGCCGCGCAGATGGCCAACGCCCACGAATTCATCCAGCGCCTGCCGCTGGGATATGAAACGCGCATTGGCGAG
>SYMW01000165.1 GCA_005805305.1 Verrucomicrobiales bacterium | reverse complement strand
GGGACCGACGGCCGCGATCATGGGACGAGGTCTCGGCAAGGAGGTCGCCCTCATCACCGATGGCCGCTTTTCCGGCGGCACGCACGGGTTCGTGGTGGGACATATCACGCCCGAAGCTTACAACGGCGGACCTCTCGCCCTGGTCAAGAACGGAGATGGCATCACCATCGACGCCGACAAGCGCGAACTCACCGTGGGTGTATCCTCGCAAGAGTTGAAAGCCCGGCGCAAAGCCTGGAAACCCATGAAGCCACGATACACCAGGGGTGTGCTCGCCAAATTCGCAAACACCGTCACTTCAGCTTCCCTCGGGGCCGTGACCGACGCCCACCTCAATCTCAGCGCGACGCCTTGAAAACGGGCGGACTTTCGATTTGGCTGGCGATCCTCTCGGCTTGCGCCGTCCTGGGCGGTGCGTCCGGAGCCTTCGCCGCCTCGAAAAGCAGCCGTGCCGCCGCCGCGCAAACCACGCTCCCGGAAGGATCCCGCTTCCAGAAGGAAGTTGAAGCGTTCCTGGCGTCCGACGCGGCGAATCCGCCTCCAACAAAATCGATACTCTTCATTGGCAGCTCAAGCATTCGGCTTTGGAAAACGGTAGCGTCCGATTTTCCGAGGCATCGAGTCCTCAACCGCGGATTCGGAGGTTCCGAGATTTCGGACTCGATCGCCTACGCGGACCGCATCGTCTTTCCCTACAAGCCCCGGCTCATCGTGATGTATTCGGGTGGCAATGACATTAACGGAGGAAAAACGCCCGAAGTTGTCGCCGAGGACTTCAAACGGTTCGCGTCCATGGTGCATCGGAAACTGCCCCGAACAAAAATCGCTTACATCTCGATCGCGGGAAATCCCGCTCGCTGGAGTCAGGTGGACAAGGTCCGCAAAGCGAATTCCCTGATCGAACAATTCGCCAAGACAGACAAGCGCCTGGCTTTCATCAACGTGTTCGAGCCGATGCTCGGTGAGGACGGTTTGCCAAGGCCCAACCTCTTCGTGAACGACCGCCTGCACATGAACGAGCAGGGTTACATGATTTGGGAAAAAGTGGTCGAGCCTTATCTCGGTCCGCCCGACATCAAATAGTCGACGGAGGCTGGGCTTGTCTAAACTCGTTGAATCCTCAGAAAGCTAAAGCCGGCGCCGGCAAGCGAAAGAACCCGGCACCGATCCCCGCGTGATATTTCTCAGGGTCCCGCGGCGGTATCCGCCCCCCCTTGGTGGGGTCCCCGCAAAAATAACTTCGGAGGGTATGCTCCTCATTCGTGCCTCGCCCTAATGTCATAATTCCGCCAGCAAAGGCCGAATTTATTTTTCCACGGACCCTTGGCTGCGGCTGGCAATGCATCTTCTTGCCGAGCTCTGTGCAGGGGACACACCCCAGCTCGCCCAGGACCGCCGGGCGCCAAGCGACGACCTCAGCTCTGGCTCAGCCGCTTCTGGGGGGCCTCAAAAAAGAGCTGGTGAGCTTCCTCAAGGATCGACGGGATTCTGTCCGCGAACGGGCTTGCGGCGATGGCTTTCATCAGGTCCTTGCGCGACTCACGAACCGAAGCCGCGTTCTCGCCTGGAAACCAATGATCCGCTTGCCCTAAAAGATTGTAGCGCATCTTGGCCCAAGCCACCAAATCCAATGATTTGGCATGGGTCCAAAGCCGTAGAATCTCCGATACATTCACGCGGCCCGGTACGTCCACATAATGAGGCAGCCCCTCAGACCAACGGGCGCACCAATCGGCCCCGAGCGTCTTCAACATCTCGTCACGCCACCGTTGTTCAATGGGGGCTACGGTTTCGTGGATGCTATCGTAAAACAAAAGCGCCGCCACGTGCTCATCAAAATCCGTTGGGCGAGCCGCGCCGCAGCTCAGCGTGTGAACCTGCGGCCTGGCAAGACAATAGAGGTCGTTGAATTGCATGGGAGTGAGCGGGCGGCACATCTCCACAACTTTTTTGGGGGGCTCGTACAGCTTTCCCCCTTTGTCATTGGGACTGATGATGAACACCCCCATGTCCAGGAG
Organism: Verrucomicrobiales bacterium; assembly: GCA_005805305.1. Lineage (GTDB taxonomy): Bacteria > Verrucomicrobiota > Verrucomicrobiia > Limisphaerales > F1-80-MAGS106 > F1-80-MAGS106. The sequence continues at coordinate 1,355 of SYMW01000165.1, read as the reverse complement.
GTTCGCCGCCTCGACGGCTTTCCAATTGAGATCGTTCACAAAGTACCAATGAAGGTTGATGTAATCGAAACCGCCGCTCTGGACCGCCTCCAGGATGATGTCCGTCGTCGCGTGGGTCGAAAATCCAATGTGCCGAGCCCTGCCTTCCCGCTGCAAACGCCGCGCCGCCTCCAGGCAACCTCCTTGGCGCAAAGACCAATCCAGATGCTCCCGGTGATTGATGCCGTGCAACGAAAGCAAATCCACGTGGTCCAACCGCAAATATTTCATGGACTGCTCGAACGTGGCCACAAAGTCATCGGGTCGGGCCGTCGGCGCCACTTTCGTTTGCACGATAATCTTGTCACGCGGCAGGCGGGGCAGCACCCAGCCCAACTGCATCTCTGAAGAACCATACCCGCGAGCCGTTTCGATATGGTTGATTCCCAGTTCCACCGCACGAAATATCGTGGCCTCGAGATTGGCCTGTCCTGCCGCGGGCACTTCCGAAGGAAGCACATCCTGCCACTTGTGCTGGTAGCGCATGCCGCCGCACGAAATTACCGGCATCCGAAGTTCAGTCCGGCCAAACCGGCGATATCTCATGCCGCGAATTTACGACAATCCGAGCGCCGGGCGCAACTCCTCCCGCGACGGCGCCGTCCGTGGCGCTTGTTTGAAGGCATCCCGTCATCTGCTCATGAGTGGCTATTCGGTCACAAAGCAATTCGTGGTGCGAACGATTCTTGGCCGCCAAGACAGATCGACAGCAGTTCATTTTGGTCGGCAAGGTGGGACACTCCGCGAACCGGCAGGTCGGAGACATGCCCCACATTTTTCAAAATGAGAGCACCCCGAACTTTTTGCGCGCGTTGCGACCATGAACCTGCAGATTCATGGAGAGGCCGGACCTCCGAAAAATGGGCGTGAGTTGGGGCCATGAACCGGGTGCCTCCTCTCCCGCCCTTCGGGCACCCTCTCCTCCGCCCCCAAGCGGAGGAGAGGGACGGGGAGAGGATGTGCTCCTCCGGTTCATGAAGAGCCGCCAAGATTCGAGCATCGCGCATCGGGGTACTGAAACCTGGGGTTGGCCGAAAAGAACGAAAGAGGACGAAAGAGACCCTTTTTCGCGTCTTTTGGTTTCTTTCGGCGATTTGGTTCACGGAGAACTGCTCACAGAACAATCGAGCCGATTGAACAATGCCGCCTCAGGGTGTATATTTCCAATGTGCTTTCAAGATGAGATTAAGTGGCGCAGGGATTTCGATCTCTGGCTAGGCGCGAAAGAGGCGCATATCCATAAGGATCTGTAACGATTGAGCAACGACGGCAGAGGTCGAAAGAACCAGCGAATGAGACTCATCTTGAAAGCACAT
>SYMW01000164.1 GCA_005805305.1 Verrucomicrobiales bacterium | reverse complement strand
GCCCCGGAGGGCTGGGGCCTCATGACAGCATGACATTATTCCTTTGTGACTCATTCGTCACAGACCGGGAGGGTATGCTTCTCATTCGTGCCTCGCCATAATGTCATGATTCCGCCAGCAAAGCCCGAATTTATTTTTGCATGGACCCTAAGGATAAAGGACCTGCCAAAACACCAGGCCCTCCTAACTGCTGTTTCAAGGATCATGGCGGGCCATCAGGATCAGACTCTGGCACTCCTCTCCAGCACAAGCTCGACGGCTTCTCTTCAGCTCATTTGGACGGTTCCTCCCTGCCCTGTTCGGCGGCGTCGCTTCGCGCCTGGGCTTTCCGCTTGATCTCGGCGCGAGCCCCCGCCAAATGCTGGGGCCAAACAAATGACGGCGCCTTGGTGGGATCGTACCCCGCCAAGTGATCTCTCAGGCGGGTGGCAGGTTTGGTGTACTTCAGCAACGTGTCGCCGAACACCTCCCTGCATAGCGCGGCCAGGCCGGGATCGTATTCGAGCAGCAACGCGCGGGTGTTCACATGATTGTGATCGTGGTCATTGACTCGATTGTTGTCGAACCACGACTGGACCCCCTCGGCAAAGTATTCGTGATGGTTGACCGAGGCGTATTTCCCTTTCCACAAACCTACCTTCATGGCGCTGTCATAGGCCGCCTTCAAACGCGGATCGAATGTCGGATCCACATTCACCATGCCGCGCAAGTGGATGTTATGAGCGAATTCGTGGATCAGAATGCACTCAGCCGCGTAGGGGTCACCATCATAGGCGAGCAAGTTCTCCTCGCCGCAGGAACAATACGGATCTTCCTCAGACCCGCCAAGCCCGCGCGCGCGCGCGTCCCAAAACTCTTTCGGCTTGAGTTTCTCCCACTCGGGGAGGTCGGTGGTGAATTCGTTGTGCGCGATGATGGACATTCTGGAACCGCTCCCGACCATGGCCGCGAGCACATCGGGCCGCTTGGCGAGCATCAGGCTCACTAGATAAGCCGCTTCCTTGAGAGCGTAAGGGTTCACGTTCTTGGAGGCCAAGATGGGATAGCCGGAGGCATCGGCATACTGAGTGTAAATCGCCGGCGCCTTGAGTGTCGGCGGTGTCGCCGTCACGTCGAACGATTTCCTTGGCGCCTCCCGAGTCGTGGATGCGCCCGGTATCTTTTCGGGACGGGCGGGCGGGAGTTTTACAGGAGCTTCTTGGGCGCCAATGGTCGGAAGGCTTAAAACCAACGCCAGCGCAAAGATCAATTTAACGATCATCACCGTGGCATGACCGCAGGGCGAGGAGCGAGGGGCAAAAAGCTTCATGTCGCTGGCTTTGATTGGCGGATTGCGCCTTGGCTCCCGTTTGAACGGATTTTCGGCAAACGCACCTCCACGCTCGTGCCCACTCCCTTCTGACTTTGAATCGTGAGCACGCCGCCATGAAGTTCGGTCAGACGCTTGGCGATGTTTAACCCAAGTCCGAGGCCTTGCTGCTCCTGCAGCTTGCGGTCGAATTGCATGTAAGCCCCCACCTTCGCGATTTGGTCGGGGGACAATCCCCGGCCTTGATCGTTCACGGTCAGCACCAGCACCGCTCCCTCGTCTTTGAATTCCACCCGAACCCCCGTGCCTTTGGCGGAAAACTTAAACGCATTCTGCGTCAGCTCGTCCACCACTTTGGATAGGTACTCCTCCGACATCGGCACTGACGCGTCGAAGAGGGCGAGGCGCAGATCGGCGCTGCGTCCAGCCATTTCAGCCTGCTGGCGAGCCCTGTCGGAGATGAGCAGGCTGGGGGAGGATACTTCTGTGCCGCGAAGCGAGGCCATCTTCGCTGGGTCCGTCCGAACCAATTCAAGCTGGGTGTAGATGAGGAAATTTTCGACGAGCCGCTCGAGTCTCCTTCCAGATTCCACGATGACCTGTCCCATCTCGGCGATTTCGGCAGGCGGGAGTGATTCAGCATCCATTTCCAAGATTTCACCATAGGCGATGATCCCATTGAGGGGCGTTCGCAGTTCGTGTGGCAGCGCCATGCCGATGGCGTCGCGCAAATCCGCGAGCCTCCTATCCGCCTCCTCGCGGACCGCCTCCGCTTTCTTGAGCCGCGCCTCAACGGCGGCGTAGAGGGCATCGAACTTGAAGGGCTTCGGCAGGTAATCGTCCGCGCCCAGTTCCATGCCGTGGCGCATCCCGGCGTTGTCCGGCATGCCGGTCATGAGGATGAACGGAATCGACGCGGTGGCCGCTTCTTTCCTCAGGTTCGACAACGCCACATAGCCGTTCATCTTGTCCATGTTGACGTCGGAGAGAATGAGATCTGGAAGCTCCTCGCGAGCCTTCTCGATGCCTTCGGCGCCGTTTCCTGCTTCCAAGACCAAGTAGCCGCGGTGGCTCAAGGCCATGCCCACCAAGACCCGCAAGTTTTCGTCGTCGTCGATAACCAGGATCTTTTTCATCGATTGAAATACCGGCGTAGCGCCTCTGATGTCCGGACTTTCCTTCCCGATCGCCTCCAATTTGGCGGGGATAGAGCCCTCCGGTTGATGCCGTCCTTTGAATCCACAGCATGTGGGAACCTTGATCGGGGCCTCGGACGCCCTTGCGCAATGGGGGAAAATCGGATCCTCATGACGCGCCCGCGCCCTTCGCCGACAGTTCCCAGCATTCGTTTCTCCTCGCAACGCCTGTGGCGAGGAGGGCTCGATTGGTCCTTTTTTGACAATTCTTGCGCCACAGCTCAGTCACCTATGATTTTGACAAGGACTCGTTTGCGCCGGTGCCCGTCGAACTCGCCATAGAAAATCTGTTCCCAAGGTCCAAAGTCGAGTTGGCCCTCGGTCACGGCAACAATGACCTCGCGGCCCATCACGGTGCGTTTCAAATGCGCATCGGCATTGTCCTCGCCAGTGCGATTGTGATCGTAGTAGGCGTGAGGTTTTTCGGGAGCCAACTTTTC
>SYMW01000163.1 GCA_005805305.1 Verrucomicrobiales bacterium | reverse complement strand
CATTCAAACCGTCAAACGTAAATCCAGAGGCTTCAGATCCATCGAGTATTTCAAAACCATGATCTATCTCGTCGCCTCCCACTTAACTTTTGATCTCCCCAATCCCGTCCCGGTTACCCACACAAAGTCATAGAGAGGCAAACATACTCCCTGTTCTCCTGGCGGCGTCGGCGTGGATTGGCCTCTTCAATTTAACGGCGGATGCGCCGGTTTTTTCGGGGCCGCAAATCGGGGAAAAAGTCACTTCTTTCAAAGTTTTGGATATCATGGGCGACGGTGCCGGGAAAGAGCGGGATCCGGTGGGAGAGACCGGAGGAAAGCCAGTGGCTCTGGTCTTTGTGCACGCCATAGAGCGATCCATGGTGCCGTTGCTCCGTGTCGTGGATGATTACGGTGCCGGCCGGCGCGACTCCATCAAGACGGAGTTTATATTTTTGACGGCGGACAAATTGGAGGGAGAGCGGCGGGTGAAAGCGGCGGCGAACTCACTAAAGCTCCAGTCGCGTGTGGGACTGTCGGTCGACGGCGTTGAAGGCCCTGGAAATTTCGGCCTGAACAAAGAATGCATGATAACCATCGTGGTGGCGAAGGGGAACGCGGTGGCGGCTAATTATGCCTTGGTGCAACCGGGGATCGCGGATGCATCCAAGGTTTTGAAAGCCTTGGCCGAAGTGAGTGGCGACCTCAATCCGCCTACTGTCGAGGAACTGACCCAGCGGCAAAATTCGCGGAGGCCGGGGGGCATGCGGGGAGGGGAGGCGGAGATGGGGAGAGAGCGCGCCGCCCTGGACTTGGCAAAATTGGATTTGAGTTCGGAGGCAGGCCTGCGGGAGGCCGTCAAGGCGCTGATGGTTGAAGTGCGGCATTTGAGAGCTGAACTGGCTGCGGCCCGGGGAGGGACTGGCTCCGGGGCGGCCCCGGAAAAAGCCTTCGAGCGACCGAAGGAACCTTTCCCAGGCGCCGTGCCGGCCGATGCGAAGCTGCAAGCGCAGCTTCGTAGTTTCATACGCCCCAACAACGATGATGGCACCGTGGACAAAGTGCTTGCCGAGGTGAAGGAGCACATCAAGAACAATGAGGAATTGCGGCAGCAAGCTCTAGATGGATGGACTCGAATTCTGCATTTCGGCGATCGTTATGGAACCGCTTACGCTCGGAAAGTTGGCCAGGAATTCCTGGGGGAACTCCAGCGCGCGGCACAGAAAAAGTGAGACACCCCGCAGTCATCGCCCTCGCCCTATTTGTTCACTCCTTTTTGCCGGCCGGCTTGGAGGCGGCTCCGTTTCGCACCTCCATCCTGCCGATTCTCACCAAAGCGGGCTGCAATGCCGGCGCGTGTCACGGCGCGGCGACAGGTCAGGGCGGATTCCGATTAAGCCTCTTGGGATACGATCCAGTCCAGGATCACGAGAATTTGACCCGGGAGTTAGGTGGCCGCCGAATCGACGTCACGCAGCCCGAAGCGAGCTTGATTCTCCGCAAGGCTTCCGGGCAAGTCGAGCACGAGGGTGGACGGAAATTACGCCGGGACTCTAGAGGCTACGATCTCTTAAAGGCTTGGATTGCCGCCGGCGCGCCCTATGGGTCTCCTGATTTGCAGGTGGCGAGGATTGATGTGGAACCCGATGATACACTTTTGGAGGGGACGAATCGAACGGTTGCTTTGCGCACCAAGGCTTTCCTGTCGGACGGGACTAGCCAGGACGTGACAGAAATCGCACTTTACACGTCGAACGACGATGCGATCGCCGAAGTGTCGAAGACCGGCTTGGTGACATCCGTTGGCCGCGGCTTGGCGAGCATCATGGTGCGCCATTCAGGCCAGGTGGCGGCCGCGCGGGTCGCGGTCCCTTTGGGCGAGTCTTTGGCGCCGACACCCGAGTGGACGCCTTTGAGTTTTATTGACAAGCATCTCTTTGCGGAACTGGCGCGCATGCGCGTTCCAGCGTCCCCCATGAGCGGAGATGCGGAGTTTTTAAGGCGCGCGCATCTTGATTTGACTGGGTTGTTGCCCCGGCCGGAAGTGGCCCGATCTTTTTTGTCCTCGCCGCCATCCGTGGCGAAAAGATTGAGCGTGATCAACGAATTGGTGGACAGCGAGTCATTTATTGATTTCTGGACCATGAAGCTGGCGGATTTATTCCTCCTCAACGGGAAATCGGAGCCAGCGGACGCTTATTACTCTTGGTTGCGAGGGCAGGTTGCTTCCCGAGTGCCGTACGATCAACTAGTTCGGGCACTGCTCACGGCAAAAGGTGAATTGACGAAGGTTGGTCCCGCAAACTTTTCGACTCTGGCGAACGATCCTCGTGATTTTTCCGAACACGTCGCCCGGATGTTTCTTGGTTCTCAGGTCGCTTGCGCGCGCTGCCATGCGCACCCTTCGGATCGTTGGACCCAGGAAGACTACCATCAATTCGCGGCGTATTTCGCCCGGCTAAGGCATGAGGATGGGCTTGTTCAAATTGCCGCGCGGGGGGAAGTGGATCATCCGAAAACCGGAAAGCCAGTGTCGCCGAAACCATTAGGTGGTTCAGCGGCGATCCCGGATCCGGCAGCCGACCGGAGAGCCGCGCTGGCCGAATGGATGATATCGCCGGATAACTCGCGCTTCTCGAGCGCTTTCGTGAACCGCGTTTGGAAGCATCTCTTTGGCCGTGGGCTTGTGGAACCCGTCGACGATATGCGCCCGACCAACCCGCCGACTCATCCCGAACTGCTCGAGGCGTTGGCCGCGGATTTTTCGAAGCATCGTTATGATCTCCGGCATTTGATTCGCGAGATTGTATCGTCGCGCGCCTATCAACTGACGTCCGCGACCCGCGGCGTGAATCGTTGGGACGATCGGTTGTATTCTCACGCTTACGCCAAGGAGTTGCCGGCTGCGGTATTTGCGGATGCTGTCGCTCAGGTGACCGGGGTGCCGGACACTTTCGAGGGTTATCCGGCGGGGACACGGGCCGTGCAGCTCTTCACACCGGCCACGATTTCGCCCGAGCTTGATGTCCTGGGGCGCTGTCTCCGCAAAGGTCCTTGCGACGGTTCCGCCGGAGGCGGTGGAGGATTGGCCCGGGCGCTTCATCTCATCAACGGTTCGACCATCAACGACAAGCTCACCGGCGGAATCATGGAGAGCTTGAGGGACCTTCCTTCAGGCGATGTGGTGGAGGAGCTTTATTGCCGAGCTTTGACGCGCCCGCCTCGGCCGGAGGAGTATGATGAGTGGAAAGGAGTATTGGACCAGGCGCCTGAACGGTTCGAAGCGGCTCAGGATTTGCTTTGGACTTTGCTGAACTCCCGCGAGTTTGGAATGAATCATTGAATTATGAACACGCTCCCATCGTCTCCATTGCGCCGTTGCGATGGCGTGTCGCGGCGTGATTTCTTGCACCTCGGGGTGTTGGCCAGTTTCGGATGGAGCGTGCGGGATCTGCTGGGATTGCAAGCGGCCGCCGGAGTGATACCGGCCACGCGCTCCGCGGCAACATCTTGCATCCTCATTTGGCTCGATGGCGGGCCCAGCCATCTTGACATGTTCGACCTCAAGCCGGACGCCCCATCCGAAGTTCGCAGCCAGTTCAAGGCCATTCCGACGGATGTCGCGGGCCTCCACATTTGTGAGCATCTCCCGCGGACGGCTGCCGTGATGAAAGAGGTGGCGCTGATCCGGTCGCTCACTCATGAATTGGGAAACCACGACACCGGCGCGCGCTTCCTGCTCACGGGCCATCGTCCGACGCCTGCCTTGGAGCACCCGAGCCTAGGCAGCCTTGTCGCCCACGCGCGGGGTTTTGGCGCCGCTATGCCTCCCTACGTGGCGATTCCAGGGGATGGCGTTGGAGGCAATTCGGGCGCGGCCAAGTCCGGGTACCTACCCAGAGCTTTCAGCGCATTTAATGTGGGAAGCGACCCTTCGCGTGTGAATGGCCTCCAATCCCCCGAGGGAGTCAGTTTCGCTCGAAGCGACCTCCGGCGAGACATGTTGAAAAAGATGGATTCCTTCACTCGCGGCGTTGAGCAAGGATCCGGAGGCTCTCGTGGTGATCGGGACGCCTTTTACGAACAAGCGTACCGCCTCCTGGCTTCTCCAGAAGCGAAAGCAGCCTTTGATCTCTCCCGGGAGAAACCGGAGGTGCGCCAGCGGTACGGTTCCGCTCGGATTGGCGCGGGCTGCCTTCTGGCCCGGCGGCTTGTCGAGGCGGGTTCGCGATTCGTCACGGTCGTGGACACTGGCTGGGACACCCATCAGCAGATTTTCAAGGAGTTGCCGGACTCACGCTTCGCGGGCAGCGGGAAACTGCCCTCGCTCGATCGCGCCTATGCCGCGTTGATCACGGATTTGCGCGAGCGCGGTTTGCTGGACTCCACGCTCGTGGTGCTGATGGGCGAATTTGGACGAACACCGAAGCTCAATGCCTTCGGGGGCCGCGATCACTGGCCGCGCGCGGGCTCGGTGTGTCTCGCGGGAGGAGGCGTCAAGGGCGGGCAGGTGATCGGAGCGACCGACAGCTATGGTGAAGTTCCCGTGGATCGTCCGATCGGTCCGCCGGATTTGGCATTCAGCCTGTTGAAGCTCCTCGGCGTGGATCCAAGCCGAGAACTCCTCACCCCCTCCGGTCGCCCCATGAAAATCATGAGCGAAGGGAGTTTCATTGCCGAGTTGATTTGAGGCGATGGGCCCTGAGCCGCGGCTACGCAATACTCGGTAGGGCTGCGCTGCCGCGCAGCCGTGATTGTGTTTACGGCTAAGAGACTCATGTCATTGACTCTGGTCGAACAAATGCCCAATTGCCTCCGCATGCCCACAGTGTTTTTCGGAGGCGGGCGATGCCTCTTGGAGAAAAGTTATCGGCTTTTACTGCTTGGGATCGCGATTGCCGCGTCTCCTCTCGTTTCCGCCGCGCCCGTCACCGCGCTCGCTTTCTCGTCCGATGGTGGCGTTCTCGTCTCCAACGGCGATCGCAGCCTCGAAATACGCTCGGCCAAAGATGCGGTTGTTCTGCGGAGAATCATTTGTGATCTACCCAAGATCACGACGCTCGCTTTTTCGCCTGATGGCCGCTGGCTTGTCGCGGGAGGCGGGGAAGCAGGGGTCCGAGGTGAAGCGCGAGTGTTAGCATGGCCTGAAGGCAAGGCAGTGCATCACTTCACCAATCACACGGATCTTGTGACCAAAGTCTCCTTTGACGCCTCGGGAGGACGGATCGCGATCGCGTCCAGCGATCATTCAGTTCGGGTTTTGAGGATGTCTGAAACAGGGAATCTGGTGGAGTTGTTCCCCTTGATCGGTCATGCCGGGCCTGTGCTGGCCGTCGCCTTCAGTCCTGGTGGGAAGGGTCTTGTCACGGCGAGCGCGGATCGTTCCCTCAAAGTCTGGTCAACGGAGGATGGTCGGCTGCTGAGGACATTCAGCCAGCACACCGAAGCGATTCATGCTCTGGCATTCCGTCCATGGAAGGCGCAGGATGCGTGGCCTGTTTTCTGCGCTTCGGGCTCGGATGATCGCACGGTCAGGGTATGGCAGCCCGAGATTGGGCGCATGGTTCGCATCGTCAGAGGGCATGGGGCAGCCATATTCGCGCTGGCCTGGTCTGCGGACGGCAGTTCACTGTTCTCCACGGGCAAAGAGGGTGTGATTCGACGCATCGACGCCGACAGCGACACCATCGAGGCTCAGTGGCGCGCCCACGATGACTGGATTTATGCGCTCGCGCTGAGCCCTGACGGGACGCGCCTTGCCTCGGGCGATTGGAAGGGTGCGATTCGTCTGCACGACCCTGGCCGCGATTCGGATCCCGAATTCAGGAAGGGGCCTTGAATTGATCCCAGAAATTACTTTTTTGTGGCCTCCCATTCGCGGCTGAACGTCTCTCCATCACGGCTCCCTTCGGATTTGCCCTTCATCGTTTTTCCAGTGATGACGGCGGAGTTCTTGATCGTCGTCGATTGACCATCGCGTTGCATGACCGTGTCAAAACTGAGCGTCGTGCCCGCAAGTTTTGCCGCTTGGACCTCGACCTTATTCTCAGAGCCTTCACGTTGGAAATAGCCAGTAATTTTGTCGGCCTCTTTTTTGAGATGGAGCACGGCGGTCCAGGATTCTCCGTTGTCACGCTTCATAGACCACGCCCATTCTCCAGTGATGTTGGTCCCCTCGCGTGTGGCGGACCACTCCCTGTCACGGGTTTGATCTCCGTTCTTGATAACGATTGTGCCCTTGATGGCGTCTCCTTGGAGCTTGCCTTTGTAGAGGGCAGTCATTTGACCCTGCTGGGTCTCACGTTCGGTTTTAAAACTGATTTCGTGTCCTGCGATCTTCAGGTCTTGGGCGGGGGTTTCGCCGCGAGGCCCTTTTACGGTCGCCGACCATTTGTCGCCTTCTTTCTTGAGGATCAGTGTGGACTCACGAGTTTGTCCATCCCGGGTGGTCATGTTCCAATTCCAGTTGCCGACGAAAGTCGAACTTTCCGCGCCCTGTAGACCGCCAGCGACGATGGTGGAGAGGCATGTCAGGAGAATCGGGAGTGTGGAGTGTGAGAATTTTTTCATAATTTGAGGTGTTGGTGGGGGGTGATTCTAAGCCTAATGAAAGTATTGCGACAAGCTCTACCTGAGCCGTGACGATTCAGCAATTCAACCGAGTATCGCATGGTCACGGCTTGGAGCACGTCAAAGAATCAAGCGATGCAATCTTTACGCCCAGAGTGGCTTGAATCGGTGTGCGCACCTTCTGCCACCGGCCCTGACGCTCTAGCATCCGGATCAGTTGGTTGACCCCTTTGGTGCTGCGCTGCCGAAAACGAGTGCCCTTGAATCGGCTCGGGCCGCGGGCAAAAAAACTAGGGACTTGGGCGGCAAGCGGGAGTAAGTTCGAATCATCATTCGATCGACCAATGAACCGACTGCTGTGTATTTGGGCCTGCTGGATGTTGTTGGCGGCCTCCACTGTTTTCTGCGATGAGCCAGGTTTTGTGCCGCTTATCAAACCAAACTCCCCGGAAGTCTGGTTCGACGCCAATTGCGCCCCCCCGGAAACCTGGAGCATCAAGGACTGCGTCGCGCATCGCACGGGCAAGTTCATCGGCGCGATGCGGACGGCCCGGCAATGCGAAAACTTCATTCTGGAAGTCGAATGGAGGCATTTCAGCTCGGGCGGGAATTCAGGAGTGTTCATTTGGGGAACACCGGTTGCCGCTCCGGGTTCCTCTTCTCTTCGCGGTTTCGAGGTCCAGGTTCTCGATCATGGCTATAACTCCAAAGGAAAGAGCGAATGGAACACGACCCACTGCGGCGACTTCCCGATTCATGGCGCTACCATGGTCCCTTTTGGGAGGCACAACGGTCAACGCAGCTTCCCATCGGAAGAACGCGGATCGTTCAGGCCCCGAGACACCGGAGCCGCGAAGGAGTTTATTAACGTGTAATCAATGGAGTTGCATTGAGCAGATTTGCGAAAACCCTTCATCTTCAAGGAGGTGCCCTCTGAACACTGAGCCAAGGGAGGTTACGGCTCCGCTCCCGCATGTATCGGAACCATGCTAAACCAGCCCACCGACGAT
>SYMW01000162.1 GCA_005805305.1 Verrucomicrobiales bacterium | reverse complement strand
GGCTCCCCCCAATTCGATCGCGCCTACGTTCAACCTAGGAATGCAAGGAACGCGGGAGAATCCCCTCACTTCTCACCCTGCTCGTCCAGCCAAACTCTAACCGTTTTCTCCTCCCGCGTTCTCTGCATTCCTTTCCAAGTTCGTGATTGACCGCGCCTTTGATCGGCTGATCGGTCCAGATGTGGAACTCCTTAAAAACCCCGACTTTGCGGGCGGATGCAATCACGCTCTGCATCATCAGCGAGTAGTCGCCGTCCACGACGGACCAATAACAATAGGTGGAGCTCACGACAAAACCTCCTCCCACAGACGTTGGTGATCGGCGCGGTTGCACAGGGTCTTGATCGTGTGCTCCCGGCACCGCCGTGACATTTCCTGGCGCATGTCAAAATCAAAGTAAAGAGAGTGTGCCCGCATTTGGTATTCCTTGAAATCGTGGCAAATGAAACCGTTGACTCCGTCCGTGACTAAATGATCCAGATGATGCCCCGGAGGAACGAGTGGGATGCATCCCGTGAGCATGGCTTCCACTGTGGAACGACCCCAAGACTCGCGAAATTCGTGCCCGAGAGGGTAGATGAACAAATCGATGCTGTGCAAGAATTCAACCTGAGTTTCCTGGGCTTCCCGCAACAGGTCCCATCGTTTTCCAAAAGTGTGCCAACGGTACTTTTGCGCCAAATGCTCGCCCCAGGCCATGACGCGGAAGCGGGTGTCTGGCAGTTCCAAGCGTTCGTAGAAGACGGGGAAATCCTCCGGATACTTTGCGGCATCCGGGCGCGACAATCGACCGATCGCAAACGTTCCGTGGCGGCGCTTCTTGAAGGGAAACTCGTTAGGATCGACGAAGTTTCCTGTCATCGCGCTCGGGAGGCTTCGATAGCCTTTCTCGAGATACCTCTTTTGGAGCTCAGAAACGTAGAGGACCTTGTCGATCACTCCTTGTTTCACCGCCTTGAGCTCGTCTTCGTGATGCCACATCATCTCGCTGGACCAAATGATTTTCATCCCTTTAGCCTTCGCTCGGTGGGCGATTTTGCTTGGGAAAAACGCCGCATTACAGAGGGCGAGAGCGATGCCCGATCCCTTGGCGGGCAGATCCTCAAAAAGGCAGAACCGAACTCCAATCCTGCTCAGGTAATCCGTCCACACTTTCTCTTGAAGTTGATTCGCTTCGTTCGGGATGACCGTGACCGAGAATTTGTCCGTCAGCAACGGGAGCAAATGAACCAGTTTGGTGTCCGCGCCACCCACATAGGATGGCCAGCCGAAGATGCAGAGGGGAGTGCGATGCTTAGTGGTTTGAGGCATGTGATTGCCTTTCTTCAGCAATAGAATGGGGAGCTTCTGAAAACACGGATCAAAAAAAAGCGTGCGCTTTGGCGCACGCTTTCCGAGTGTCTGGCATTGAAGCCGGACCTTATTAATTTGAATTACCTGCTCGACGAGCGGTATTGCGAGGCAGTCGTTGAAATTCGAGTGCTGCTCGATGGCGAATGGGCGGGCTTGCCTTTCGCAGAACTTGAGGAGCTTCCGCCACCCGCGATTTTTTCCAACTGCGCCGGTGTCAATTCTTTGTCCTTCTTGTCAGCCATACGTTTATCTTTATTGAGGGTTTGTTCGTGGTTAGAGACACGCTAGTTTACTTGTTTTGATTCTTACGTGTCAACATAATTCGTTGAGCATTAGGGATGCCAAAGCGTCGTTAACGTGGATTTCTCGTGGCTGAGAGCATGCCAGTCGGTGCCCGAAGTGTTCATGCCATCTGCCTTTGCGCCAGTTCCGAGAATGGCCCTGGCTGATGGATCAATTCGTTGTAAGTCCCTGTTTGGACGACAGCTCCGGCTTTCACAACGATGATTTTATCCGCCCGGATGATGGTGCTCAACCGGTGCGCGATCACGATTCTGGTGGCCTGTAACCGCTCCAAACTGCGGCTGACAATACTTTGAGTTCGATTGTCAAGAGCGCTCGTGGCTTCGTCAAAGATAAGAATTCTCGGTTTCGCGACGATGGCGCGAGCAATCATCAGCCTCTGACGCTGTCCCCCCGACAGAGTGCCGGCCCCTTCGCTGAGAACGGTGTGCATCCCCATGGGCATAGCGTGGATATCCTCGTCCAACCCGGCGCTTTCCGCCGCTTCCCAAGCGGCTTCCAGGCTCAACAAACTTGATCCCACGATATTCTGGTAAATGTCTCCGGGCATCAGTTTTCCGTTTTGCAGCACGACACCCAGTTGTTTTCGCACGCTTTGGATGTCCAGTCCGGAGAGCTCCATCCCATCGTAAGAGATCGTGCCGGCTTCCGGTTTGTCGAACCCAAGCAACAGCCTGATCAATGTGGACTTCCCGGAGCCTGACGGCCCCACGATCGCCACGAACTGTCCCGGCAGAATTTGGAAGGAAACGTCCCGGAGCGTCCAGGGTCCGTCTGGTTTGTAGCGAAAGGAGACGCGGCTGAGCTCGATGCGGCCTCGCAATTCGCCGGGATCGGCCTTGGCTTCATTCACTTCAGGCAGCGCCGTGAGGATGGGCTTGGCGCGTTCATAAATGGGCACGGCGTGGAGCAGCGAGATGATGCCCTGGCTCAAGTCCAGCATCGCATAGAGGAACGTCGTGAAGGCCGAGCTGAACGCGAGGAACATGCCGGTCGAGACGGGGCTCGAGGCCATCCACACGACGCCCATGAAGAGGCCGACTGTGGTTAAGATCGGGTAGGCTTCGCTGAATATCCCAAAGCGATTGTACATCGCCGTCGCGCGCAGATGCAGCTCCTTTTGCCGCGCGAACGCTTGAGCCCAGACCGCGTAGGCGTGAACTTCCGCTCCCGCGACGCGCAGCTTGGTGATCCCCGTGATGAACTGCAGCACCTGGCCGGAAATCTTGCCGTGCAAGTCGCAGATTGGCCTTTGAAACTTCAATCCATTGAGACTGACGATGACCGAGACGGTCACGTACACCACCACGAGGCAGGACGCGAGGACCGCCAACGGGATGCTGTAATAAAACAGCAGTCCGAAACTGAACAACGAGAAGAGGCCGCTGAGGACGGAGCTGAGAACCGCCCCTGAGGCAATGGCGCGAATGGCGTTGATCCCGTTCGCGCGATCCGCCAAATCGCCCGATGTGTAATCCCTGAAAAATGGCAGCGGCAAGCTCAGCAGCCGGTCCCACACGGCGCCCTGCACGGCGGCGTCACTCTTGGCTTCCAAACGCAGCTGCGCCAGGGCTCGAATCACATCGAAGACCACCCCCGCCATTCCAGCGACCAGCAGCGCGCCCGCGAGGTAGAGCAGCTCCGTTCTGGCCGCGCTCGGAATGATCGAATCAAACAGAATTCCCGTCATCAAGGGAGGCAGCATTCCCAGGAGGCCTCCCGCGAACCCGAGTCCGAGCATCATGGCCACATCCTTCTGGGTGTTGTGGAATCCAAACTTCAGCATGCGTCCCACGCTGATCGCCGTTTCCGGGAATGGACGTGAAAAGGTGAACGCCACCGGAGCGACCAAGGGCGCGACCTCGTCCGTCACATCGGTGCGCGCGTCGGAAACAGGCTCGATCATCGCGTAGCTGGTCGGAGAAGTCGGCACCATAGCCACCGGCTGACCTCCCTCGACTCGAAATGCCAGGATGGGCCCACTGTCTTGTTTCCACCAATCGCCGTTTAGGACCACGCGGCGGAGCCTCACGCGCGAGGCCTTGGCGATGGCCGCCAGAGGATCGCGGAAGCGCTTGGCTTGGCCGTATCCGGGGGGGGTTCTAATGGGCAGATGGAGCGCTTGTCCGATGACGGCGCATGCGGCTGCCAGCGGATCCTTCATTCCGGGCTTTTGGTCCGATGCGGCGTGCGAGTCATTTTCGAGCAGCGTCGACAAGTTCGAAATCGCGTTGCTCATCGCGCCGCGTTCCGCTGCCGCTTTCGACTCCATTCGAGCCAGGTCATCCTCGTCAATCTGGGCGAGGGTCGAGGCCGACCAAATCTCCAGGAGTTTTTGATAGGCATCGATCGATCGCCAGAGCGATTCATCCCCGAGCAAGGATCTAGTCGAGAGAGCCTTGAACTCGCTGTCCTCGATGGGCTCGATCCAGCAATCCGCCGGCACTGGGACGCAGTCGCCAGGCCTCAGCTCGAGGGCCGGAACACTTGCGAAAAGGGATTTCCCCGATTCCAGGCTGAGCCAGATGAGCCCCGCTTCCGGTTGGAGCGCCGCGCTGCCGCCAGCGACGGTGGCGGTGGCCCCGTCCACGATCGTTTCCATGCTCGTGGGAGAAGCTGGTCCGCGCATTTTGGATGCGGTCAATTTCACCCAATTTTCCACCTGCTCCGAAATGAATGCCGCTCCTGAATCGGTCCTGGACACATCCTGAAGGGCCTGAGGCGAGACTTCATTGAGCGTGGTGTGGGGGCCACCGACAGCAACAAAGGACGCTTCGTTGGGTGTCCGCGCGTCCGAAAAGCCAAAGATCAATTGTCCGGCTTCCACTCGAACGACGTGATGTCGGCTCCCTTCGAAGCCGCCCTCGAGGATCTTCGACATGAAAATGTCCACCTCTCCGGCGGCCACGAACCACAAGCGTCCTGAACCGCGAAGGTTCAACGGGTGCGTGCGATCCATCACGCGCGACACCTCTACGGGGAGCGGCATGAAGGGATTTTTCATTCGGCGTGGATCAGCCGGGAGTAGGGCCCGTCCGTGTCTTTCATTTGCTCATGCGAACCGCGTTGCACGATCTTGCCTTGCTCCATCACGATGATTTCGTCGCAGTCGCGAATGGTGCTGAGCCGGTGGGCCACAATGAGGCAGGCGCATCCGCGCCGGCGCAAGTGCTCGTCGATGCGTTTCTCGGTGACCGGGTCCAGGGCGCTGGTTGCCTCGTCCAAAACCAGCAGGGTTGGGTTCCCGACCAACGCTCGCGCGATTTCAAGCCGCTGCCGCTGGCCTCCGCTGAAATTGGTCCCGCCTTCCGACACCATGCTTTCGTAACCCCCGACTCTCGCCGCGATATCCTCATGGATGCACGCATCCTTGGCCGCTTCGATCACGCGGCTGTCTGGAATCGTTTCGTCCCACATCGTCAAGTTGTCCCACACGGTTCCTTCGAACAAGAAGATGTCTTGGTCCACCAACCCGAGAGAGCTCGTCATCATGGCTCGCGGAAGCTCGGCCCGTGGTTTTCCGTCGAATAGGATATCCCCATTCCAGGGACGGTACAGTCCGCACACAAGTTTCGAAACGGTGGATTTTCCGCTGCCCGAACCGCCGACGAGAGCGACCCGCTGGCCTGGTTTGAGAGCGAGGCTGAAGTCCTCGATCAGAGGAGAGTCCAACCTGCTGTAACCGAAGGAGAGGCCCTTGAGGTCGATCGCTCCGCTCAGTTTTCCAGTTGCGGGAGGGCTCGCCTGCGTCTCCTCGATTTGCTCGTCGAGTTTGTGCCGCAGGACATCGTCCAAGCGGTTCATGGAGCCTTCGGCGTCTTGCAGTGCCGCGCCGAGGTTCACGATGTGGTTGAAGGGGCCGGTGAAACTGGCCATGAGGGATTGAAAGGCGACCAGCATTCCGATGGTCATCTGGCCCTCCATGATCTTCAGACCCCCTAGCCCGAGGATGAGCGAGGTGTTCAAAACGGAAAGGACTGACGGCACGGCTCCGAGATACTCGTTCAACACGCTGAGTTGCTGCTGGGTGTTGACCACCTTGCTTTGGTAGCCCGACCATCGGACGAAAAAGTCATTCTCTGTCCCGGTGGCCTTGAGGGTTTCGATCATTTGCAGTCCGCCCATGGATGTGCCCGTGAGTTTTCCCTCGTCTTGTTGCAGGCGGCGGTTGCCGTCCACGCGCTTCCTCGAGACGTAGCGAAGCGCCAGAATGTTCAGCACGGCGATGGAAATGCCGATCAGCGTGAGGGAGACATCGTACTGGAACAGGAGGGCCGCGTAGAAAACGACCACGATGAGGTTGATCGCCGTGGTGGCGATCTCGCCGGAGAGCAGTTGCGCGACGCCGTCATTGATGGCCAGGCGAGAGCCGATTTCACCCCCATACCGCTGCGTGAAAAACTCGACAGGCAAGTGCAGGATGTGCCAAAAGAATTTGCTGGAGCTGGAGACCGCCAGCTTTGTTTCGAGTCGGGCCAGGTATTTTGATTGAAGCCACACGAGGCCCGCCCTCAAGCCAGCCGTCATGAGCATTCCGGCGATCAGGGCGGTCATCCAATTGAATTTCCCTCCAATCAACACATCGTCGACGAAGACCCGCGAAAAGGTAGGCAACACCAACCCGGGAATCACGAGCGCCAGCCCCGCCAGGACGACGAAGGACAGGCCCGCCTCTGATCCCACGAGCCGGCTCTTGAGCGAGAGGATGAGGCTGGGCCGCTGGCCCCCTTTCTTGAATTCAGGTGTCGGAGTGAACGCCAGCACCACGCCCGTGAATGACTGGCTGAACTCATCATCCGAAACCCATCGAGGGCCTGATCCCGGGTCGTTCAAGTACACGCGATTCTTGCCGAAGCCCTCGACCACGAGAAAGTGGTTGAAATTCCAAAAGATGATGACTGGAACGGACATGGCTCGGAGTTCTGACACCTCCTTCGTGAAGCCGCGGCCGGCCAGGCCGTGCTCCTTGGCTGCCTTGAGAATATTGCTGGCTTTGCTCCCGTCCCGCGACACCCCGCACGAGACTCGCAGCTCCTCCAGCGGCACGATGCGTCCGAGGTGCGACAGGATGATCGACAACGCGGCAGCCCCGCATTCGACGGCTTCCATCTGCAGCACCGTCGGAGTCTTGACGCGAGCGTATCTCGTTTTCCCCATGGCTTACAGCTTGGATCCGCCTCGAAAAATCGGGAGCACGAAGGAAATCGGACGCTGGTTCGTCAAGGTGATCCAGGCGTCGCAAAGCGTGCCGCTGGTGATCTGGACTGGCGGGCCTTTGACGGAGGACCATCGGAATCCGCTGGCCGTTGAGGGGTTGAGTTCCAGCTCGGCGATCACCTCGATGGGGGCGCCTCCTTGGGAAAACTCCGTGACCAGCGCCTGGTTTTCAAGGACTCCCAGCATGCCCTGCGGTGTGGAGGGGAACGGGGACACCGAATCCACCCGTCCGATGACGAACCCGTGCTCCTCCTTCTTGACGGACACGGGGGAGATGGCGACCGGCATGGATGGCTGCACGAGTTTACCCTGCGAAGGCGAGAGGAAAAGGCGCGCCTCGATCGTTGGATGATCCGCTTGCAAGCTCAATATGGGCGTGTTCGCCGTGAGCAGTTGGCCGGGCTTGACCATCACTTCCAGGACATGCCCTTGGAAGGGGCTCACAATCTTCGTGTTGAGATCGTGCAGCCGTTCCAGGTAGCTCAGTTGGTCGTCGGAAGTGCGGATCTGGTTTTCCTTCTCCTGCAGGGCTTGCCGCCGTCGCTCCTGGTTTTGCATGGCGTTGATGTCCACCTGGCGCAGTTGGACGTTTGCGAGCGACAGTTCATGCTGCGTGTTGGCGAGCTTGATTTGCGTTTCCAACACTTGGGACTTGGTCAGCAGCTCTTTTTTCTCGAGCTCCGCCTGGGCCGTCGCGCGCTGGTGCAGCCACAAAATCTGATTCGCGTAATGCTCCAAGATTTCTTTGATGGTCGCCCGCTGTTTGTCGAAGGTCTCCATCTCCTGCCTGGCCTCGTCGTCTTGGTAGAGCTTCAATTGATCTCGCTCGCGGCGGAGCCGCGCCAGGGTTTCGGTGTTTTGCGTGATGCGCAGCTTCAGCTCAGGCTGGCTGATGTGCGCGAGAACTTGGCCGTTGGTCACCAGCACGCCCGTGCGGGCCAGCAGCTCCACCACGTTCCCGTCTCCGCGGGAGGTGGCGAGGAAGACGCCGCCTTTTTTGATCAGGATGCCCCGCGCCTGGACCTTCGTCGGAATGCGGCCAAACACGCTCCAGAAGAGCGCCGTCAGCAGCACCGCTCCGCACGCGACCAGGGCGAGCCAGCCTTTTGGCGAAGTGACCCGCATCAACTGATCCAGCTGCTCCGGCGAGGAAAGCTTGTCCAATGCCGCTTTCCTGAATATTTGAGGTTGCTGCTCGTTCATGGCTTGAGAGTCTGGGGGGAGGCTCCCGGTTCTCCGGATTCCAGATCTGATTGGGTTGGCAAGGTCGTCAAGTCATCCATCGAAACGACCGCGTCCTGCCCTTTCGCGGTTGGCAGCAGGCCGGTTTCATAACGAATTCTCGCCAGAGCCGTGGCATATCGCATCAGCGCGTCGGTCATTCGGATTTCCGCCAGGTCCAGACGGTCGGCCAGGGTGATCACATTGACGATCGTGGATGTGCCAATCCGAAGTTTCTCGCGTTCGTTCTCCACCGTCTGGCGATAGAGCGCGGCTGCTTCACGAGCCCGCACCGCTTCCTGGGCGCTCTGGTCCAAGTCGGAAAGAACGACTCGGATGGCCGAACCGATGGCTCGGGCCAAGTTCTGCTCGCGCAGGGACGCCTGCTTAGTCAGGGCTTCGCGCTGGGCGAGCAACCCCTTGGCGGCTCGGTTCTCGAACGGGACGAGCAATCTCAGCGTCGCCAGCGCGTTTGGACCTCGAATCGGCCTTGGGTCTACCGACGCGTAGAACCGCTCCAAGCCCGCTCCTTCCGATAATCCCGAGTAACCGGCTTCCAGAGTTAGGTCGAGCTGAGGTCGTAAATCCCGCCGTGCCCCTTTCTCGAGAATCTCTGCGGCCAATCCGGTCTTGCGCGCCGCCAGGTAGTCGGGTCGCCGGATCAAGCTTTGCTCGATCATAGCCTGCCCTGTGAAACGGGGAACTTGGTTTGTTTGGACCGCTGGCCAAGATTGCAAAGGCAGCGGAATCTTGTCCAACTCTTCGTCCGCGAGACCCAGGGCGAGCCCAAAATTCTGCCGTGCTTGGGTGAAGCGCTGCTCCCCAGCCTTGAGATCGGCTATTTTTTGGGCCACATCCGCTTCCGTCTGCCGCAACTCCGCGCGGGGAATTTCGCCAGCGTTCACTAACTGAACGACGCCTTCAAGCAGCTCCTTAGACCGCTTGGCGGAGTCGCGGAAGACCTCCAGATGTCTTTCCGCCGCCAGGCACTCCCAATAAGCGGCGGCCGTGTTCAACACCCGCTGCCCGGCCACAAATCGCATTTCCAAGAAGGCGGCTTCGGCGACGACTCGGGCCGATCGTTCCGCAGCGGCGGTCGACGACGCGCCGAATCGTTTCAGGAGGGGAACCGTCACGATGAGATTCACGTTGGCGCGATTCACCACGGACGCCTCCAAGTTGTGGTGCAAGCGATTCAACTCGACTCCTGCGCTCACGCTGGTCCCGGATCGAAACAACTTGGT
>SYMW01000161.1 GCA_005805305.1 Verrucomicrobiales bacterium | reverse complement strand
GGCTCGTCCATGATCAACACTTGGGCTTTCAGGGATAGGGATTTGGCAATTTCCACCATCTGCTGATGCCCTATCGCCAGAGTGCTCACAATCGTGGAAGGAGGCTGTTCCATGCCAACCTCCTGGAGCAGGATCCGCGATTCCGCCCGGATTCGACCGCTGTCGATCCAGCCAAGCCGGTTCGGCTCGCGGCCGAGAAACAAATTGGCGCCTATGTCCAGGTTGTCCGAAAGGTTGAGCTCCTGATGAATGAGTGCAATCCCATGCGTGGCCGCCTCGCGAACCGACCCAATTTGGATCAGCTTGCCGTTGAGCCGTATCTCTCCTTGGTCAGGCTGCTGAACCCCCCCAAGAATTTTCATGAGAGTGCTTTTCCCCGCTCCGTTCTCGCCGATCACGGCAAGCACCTCCCCGCGCCCCAAGGAAAGACTCACGTTCCGGAGCGCTTTGACTCCCGGAAAACTTTTGTGAACCCCTCGAACCTCAAGCAGCGGCGTGGAGTCGGGCATGAAGATACAGAGTCCTATTCGGGTGGCGATCCCGTTGGAAAAGCATCGCTCGGGAGACTCCCATTCACTTGCCCGCCGCCTGCAGTTTTTTGAGTTCTTTTCTAAAAGATTCCACGTTGGCCTGACGCACCTCCACGATCGGCACTTCGTAGAATCCAGATTTCGGCAGCACGGACTTATCCCCTTTTGACAAGGCATTCAAAATGCGCACGGAATGGTATCCATAATAGTAAGGCTGCTGGCTGATGGTCCCTTGAACATGCCCGTCGGCGATCCCCTGTAGCACCGCGTCCTGCTCGTCAAAGCTGACGAGTTTGATTTTGCCAATTTTTCCCGCTTCCTTGACGGCTTCAAGGCATTTTGGAGTGTTGTAGGCGAACAAGCCAACCATGCAGTTGAGGTCGGGATTAGCCGCCATCGCGTCCTCTGCATTGGCTTTGGCGCGGGCGTAATCGAAATTATCGGTGCGGGTATCAAGTATCTGATAGCGGCCACCGCCGGCGATTCGCCCGGGCGGATCGAATTTCATTTTTTCCAGCTGTTGCTCAGGGCGGTCCAGCAGTTCGTCGACAACGCCCTGCCTCCGCTGTTGAGCATTCAATTGCTCCAATCGCCCGACAAAAATCATAAGCTTCCCGCCGCTGGGCAGCGCCTCCTTAACGAGCTTGCCCGCCGCCCGGCCCGCCTTGTAGTTATTCATCCCCACGAAACACAATCGCTTGGAGCCGGGCGCGTCCGAGTCATGCGTGATCACATGAGCCTGCGCGCACGCCTCATTGATCAACCCCACTTGATTTTTGGCGTCAATCGGGCTGATCGCGATCCCAGCCACACCCTGGGCCAGGAGGTTCTCGATCATCCGCTTCTGGTCCACGATGCCTTTGGGGGGCATCAGAACGTCGCATTTGACATTGAATTCCTTCTCGGCGGAGCGGACGCCGGCAGCGGCCGTGTCCCAAAACGGGTCCACGCCATTCGTGACGTACGCAAGGCGTTTCTTGGCGCCTTGAGCCTGGGAGGAAAGAGGGTCGCCCAACAAGCAGCCCAAAGCCACGGCGACAGACAACAGTGGATATATGGTTTTCATGGTCATGGATGTGATTATGAGGAAACTTCGGATCCGGTCGAGCGCGATTAACCTTAAACGGCAGTTAAACCACGTCGAGATTTGCTAAAATCTGGATGAGCAAGGTTTGACGAGGATCGAGCCATATTCTTCATGGATCTGGTGAGTGATTCGGAAAAACTTTACCGCCAGGATCTTCCGAAGATTCGCCACGAGCAACCGCGGTTTTAAGAATGGAGCGACCCTATGCGAGAATCGAGTGCACCACCTCGCCAAACACGTCCGTGAGCCGCATGTCTCGCCCTGAAAAACGGAACGTCTGTCGAGTGTGATCCACGCCTAACAAATAAAGCATGGTGGCATGAAGATCGTGGATGTGCACTTTGTTCTCCACGGCTTTGTAGCCGTATTCATCGGTGGCCCCAAAAATCGTTCCGGGTTTCACGCCGCCGCCCGCCAGCCAAATTGTGAACCCAAACGGATTGTGATCGCGGCCATCGGAGCCTTGAGCAAATGGCGTCCGGCCAAACTCGCCCGCCCAAACAACGAGGGTCTGTTCCAGCAGTCCGCGAGACTTCAAATCTTTCAGCAAGGCGCCAATAGGTTGGTCCACAGCCCTGGCATTGTTCTCGTGCCCCGCTTTCAGACCGCCGTGCTGGTCCCATCGATCCGCCCCCACGGAAGGGCATGTCAACTCGATGAACCGAACTCCCCGCTCTACCAATCGGCGAGCCGTGAGGCACTGGCGGCCGAAAATCTGTGTCGGAGCGTACTTCGAATCAAGACCGTACGCGGCCTTCGTCCCCTCGGTCTCACTCGACAGGCTCATCAGCTCCGGGACGGCCGCCTGCATGCGGAAAGCGAGTTCATAGTTCATGATCGCTGATTCCACTTGATCGTCAGCTCCGACCCTCCCCAGGAATTCCTCGTCAAGATCCCGAATGAGCTTCAGCTTGTTGCGTTGAAGCGCGGGCCTGGCCTCGGAAGGAAGCACGTTCGCCAGCGGCACATCGGACGGTTTGAAGATGGACCCCTGAAAGGTCGCGGGTAGAAACCCACTCCCAAAATTCTCGAGCCCGCCCGGCGGTATCAATCCTCCGTTCATCACCACGAACCCTGGCAGATTCTGGTTTTCGCTGCCCAGGCCGTAAGTGATCCAAGCTCCCATGCTGGGTCTGCCAGCCAATCCAAGTCCTGTGTGAAGGAAATAATTGGCGTTGGTGTGCTCCGAAAAATCCGAATGCATCGACCGGACCACGCAGAGCTCGTCCGCGCAGGCGGCCACGTGCGGAAACAAAGCGCTCACCGGAATTCCGGATTGCCCATGCTGCGCGAACTTCCAGGGACTGCCCAACGTGGCTCCATTGTTGTTGAATTGGGTGGGCTCCATCCTCATCTTGAAAACCTGCCCGTTCTCTTGAGTCAATCGCGGCTTCGGATCGAACGTGTCCACCTGCGACGGACCGCCATCCATGTAGAGGAAAATCACGTGCCGGGCCTTGGCAAGAAAATGGGGTTCCTTGGACCCGCGTGCCCCACCGCCCTTCGAACCGCCAGCTCGGACACCGCAAAATCCTGAATCTTGAAGAAGCGCCGCCAAAGCCAGCCCTCCGAATCCGTTGGCGCAGCGCCAAAGCATGGCGCGGCGGCTCATCGGAAATTTCACAAATCGGTTGCAATGGCTCATCGGCTTTTGAATTCGATCCGTCGCGGATCGGCGTCGGATGCCTGAAAACGGCCCGGCCACTCGGTCGGATTAATGGCCAATTCTACACGGATTGCAGCGCCGGGATCAATCGAACAAATCAGAGCCTCGCGTGTATTGCCTCAAAACGTCCCGGTTCAGCTTCAGACCCAAGCCAGGACCCGACGGTATCGCGAGCATGCCGTCCTGGTCGAGGCGCCAGTTCACCGAGGAGATCTCGTCAATGAAAGGCGAGCCCGTGAGGTACTCGACAAGATCCGTCTCTGGGAACACCGAGGCCAAGTGCAGATCCGCCGCGAGCCCCACGGCGGTGTTCCATCCATGCGGAATGAAACGCACCCCGTGCTCCCGCGCCATCCAGCCTATGCGGCGTTCCTCGCTGAGACCGCCCACCTTCGTGACGTCGGGCTGCACGATGTCGAATGCGCGCGATTCAAGCCAAGGCTGGAAAGCTTGGCGGCGAGTGAGCACCTCCCCTCCAGCGATGGGCACGGGAGACAATTCGCGCAGTTTGACATAATCCTCCAACGCGTCCGGATGAAGCGCTTCCTCAAACCAATAAACCCCATGGTCGCCAAGCATGTCAGCCGTGTTGAGAGCCCATTTGTAGCCATTCGGCCAGTGGGCGTCGCTGCCGCCGGCATCCACCATCAATTTGCAGTCGGCGCCGACCGCTTCGCGAGCCGCCATGACGATCGCCTCGTCCATCGCCGCGCTCCTCCTGCCAAAGGGTCCCCAGCCGATTTTGAAGGCTCTAAAGCCTTGGGCCTTTACCGCGAGCAGACGATCCTTGAGCTTCGAGGGCTCCTCCATCAACAACGAGGCGTATGGCTGAACCCGCTCGCGGCACCGGCCTCCCAGCAACCGCCCAACCGGCTGGCCCGTGGCCTGCCCCAGCAAATCCCACAAGGCGATGTCGATGCCGCTGATGGCGTGCGTGATGGAGCCGCCTCGGCCGAGCCAGAAAGTGTTCTGGTGCAGCTTCTCGCTCACCCGCTCTGGCTCGAGCGCGTTCTCAGCACGATACAGCGGCTCCATCACGGACAACGCCGCGCGCACGAGGGCGTCATTGGTGAACACGCTTCCCAGGCCCACCGCGCCCTCGTCCGTGTGAACCGCCACGAGGGTGTGCACGCAATCCTCTGGCCGGAGTTCATTGCTCCATCCGCCTTCGGGGGTTCCGCCTCGGAGTCCGGCGCATCGAATTTCACGAATTCTCATGGGTGGTTTGATGGTGGCCTTCGGTGGCGCGCCCGTTGAAATAGCTTGGCGACGGGCACGAACGCCACGTTGGGATCCAGCGGGAAAATCGGGCGCGGACAAAGCGTGTGCCCCAAACTGGGGAGGTTGGCGCTCGACGATCCAGGCGCGTCCACATGCAGCAGCCGCGCGCACCAATCCGCGTACATATGCCGCTGGCAGTGGGGTGATTTCACCACCACCGCATCGTAGCGCTTCGGATCCTGGCCGTGCGCGTAAAAAAACGAGCGGTCATAAAGGTTTACCGCCCGGCTGCTCGCCACGAGCGTGTAATGGCCCGCCTCAATCACCGCGGTCGGACCCGCGAACCATTCTTCGCCGAAGGATTCGCTGCGAAACCGGCCGTCCGAAAGCAACCTCACGGTCCCCGAAATCGGGCATGGTTCAAATCGCCGAGAGTCAAGGGTCCCCCCCACGCTCGTCGATATCCTCCCCCCGATGCCCGCTTCGAACGCCAGCCTCACCGCCGGAGCATCCACGACGGGGAGCAGCACTCGGCCTGGATAGCGCGCCTCCAGGAGTTTTCGAAGGATGGCGTTGCTGTCGCCTGAAGCGCCTGAACTAGTGGCGTCAGCGGCGTCTATCAATCCAATCGTTCCCTCTCGGGACGCATGACTTTCAGCCGCGAGGCGCGCCATGTCATCGAGGCTGATGAGTGGAACCTGCATGGCCTCATGGTGCGTCCAAAAGAGTTCCGCGATCTGTATGGCATCGCGCTCGGCCCCCGCCGGATCGTTGTCCGTCACGACAAAACTGTAGGTTTGAAGCGACGGGACGTCCGTGAAGGGATTGCCGATGAACATCCCGGCGGAAAGTCCCCCAGGCCCCTGCTCCGCCGCGGCCGCCTTGCGGATGCACTGGCCGAACAGGCCCGTCGCCGTGATGAGTTGGTCGCCTCGCACAAGCGCGGGAACAGGGACCTTGGCGGTCACCGGCTTCGCGTTTCCATCGAGCACCCGCAGGAGCAGTCGCGCGGCCCTCTGGCCAGTCTCGTAAAAATCCACGTGAGGATAGGTGTGATAGGCCACGATCGCATCGCTGTGCTCCAGCATCCGATCGGTCAAAATGCCGTGGAGATCCAGCGACACGACGATGGGGATGTCTTCCCCAAGGATCTTCCTCGTTTCAGCGAGGAGATAGCCCTCCGGATCATGCTCGTCCTCGCTCGCCATGGCGCCGTGCATGCAAAAGTAAACGCCGTCCGCGGGTGGAGCGGATCGAATGCCTTCGAGGAACTCGCCCGCGATCCGTCGCCACGCCGCCGCCGCGAGCGTGCCGCCGGAAGTGATGAAAAACGCGCTGTACGCCGGCGCCACTGCCACTCCCGACAACGACTCAAACACGCTCAGCGCGCCTCCCACCTCATTACGCACGCCGCGATGGTAGTTCAGGAAATCTTCCCCCCGCCGCACCGCGAAATCTTCATAACCGCTGTGGTGCGGATTGAAGGTTGAAACCTCCTGCTTGCATTCGGCAATAAGGATTCGCGGCATGATGATGCTGAGTAGTGTGCCTGATTTATTCTGATTTGGCTACCCTGGAGGAACTGTTTTTTGGGTTCGTTCCCCCTTGCGAAATAAAGAACTCCTCACCCTTAACACGGCAGTTGCCCTGGCGGAGCTTCGCAAGATCCTGGAGATAAAGTTCTTCCGAATCACTCACCAGATCCACAAGGGATATGCCTCGCTCTTCGTCAAACCTTCTCGCCCAGGCTTTAGCAAAACTCCAGGAGGTTCAACTGCCGTTTTAAGGCTCACCGGACGCGACGATAATCGCGCGGGAACAGGTGCCGGATGCCTATCACGAGGAGGATCGCTCCCACAACATACAGGAGCGCCGTGAGACTCAAGAGGCGGTCCATGCCGACGGTCTTCTTCCACATCCCGCCGAACAGCGTGGCGAATCCTGAAACAACCGCTCCAAAGAGGTTCAGCACGCCGACCGCCGAGGCGCGGGTGTCCGCGGGCACGATTTCGAAAGCCGAAGGGAAGATGTTGCCCATGAAGAAACCGCTGAAGAGTCCAAAGCCCGCCGCCGCGATTCGGGTGGCAACGAGCGAATCGCTGCTGCCTAGCGCGTGCAAGCAAGGCGCGCACAAAAGCAGGCTCGCGGTGAGAAGCCAAAGCCGCGCCGCCTTCGTGCGATGAAACAGCCTATCAGCGAGCGCTCCACCGCCCAACATGCCGAACAACGTGGCGCCTTGAAGAAACGCGGTGGCATTGAATGCGGCCTCCGCCAAATTGAGCCCGAACTTCTCGTGCAGAAAATTAGGGAGCCATCCATAAATGAGCCACAGCCCGAAAACGAAGATGGGAAAGACGACACAAAGCAGGAGGAAAGTCGGCGTTTTGGCCAACTCGGTCACGGCCAATCCCGCGCCTGATTTCTTCACTTCCGAGGGAGGCTCTTCGTCCGTGCCCCGCAGGAAGAGATAATAAGGAAGCGCGTACAAAACCCCCACCCCGCCAAGGACAAAAAACGCCTCGCGCCACCGCCCCTGCTGGGCCATCCATCCTCCGAACCAACCCCCTCCCACCGTCCCCGCGATTTGGGCAGTAGTCAACGCGGCGATGGCCCGCGACCTTCTCGTTGGCGGGTGGGCATTGGCGGTGAGCGCGATGGCCGATGGCATGAAGAGCGACTCCGAAACGCCCATCGCGGCCCGCAGCGCCAGCAGCATGAACGCCGATGTCGAAAAGCCTGTCGCGATCGTGACGACACTCCACACGACGAGACTGAGCGCCACCAGCAGGCGCTTCGAATATTTGTCCCCAATTTGTCCCGCTATCGGGCAGCACAATCCGTAGACCCACAGAAATATCGAGCCGGTGAGTCCAAGCTGCGAATCCGTCATCCCCAGGTCGGATCGTAGGACCGGGAACATGGCGAAGACCGCCTGCCGGTCGCAATAGTTCAAGAAGTAGGCAATCCACATCAACGACACGAGCCGTCTGGCTGTCCGCTCGGTGCCGGAGCCGTGGGATGGAATGGCTTCGCTCAAAGAATTGGCGCAGTTGAGACTGGGAGCGCCGCGTTGTTATGCGCGGTTCAAGGTCTTCTCGCTGACCTGCTGCGCGATGACCGCCACACAGTCACCTTGCCGCGTGAGGCAAGGCGCGCGCATCGTGATGAGATAACCCGTGGACCGGGCGATGACGGGTTCCGGCGCTCGATCCGGACGTTCCAAATGGTGGATGAACCCGACGGTTTGACCGCTCTTGACCCGGGCTCCCAGATCAAAGCGGATTTCGAAAATGCCGGACTCAGGCGCGAGCAAGTAATCCTCCCGATGCAGCGCCTGAGTGAGAATCGTCGGCGGCAGCCCCATGCTGGCGCGCGTTCGTTTACGTCCCTTGAGCGCCCCCAAGTGGACGAGCACATTCTTCAAGCCGCTTTGAGTGATGCGATGCACGCCGGCCGGAACAGCCTCGCCTCCGCCCATCTCGGTCGTCACCACGATCTTCCCTTGATTCTCGGCTTCGACAGGAAGGAGTCCCGTGCCCGCGATATCCGCGTAGAGAAACGCGAAGTCCGAGTTCCACGCGAGCATGGCGGCAAGCATCTTCGCGCGCTGGGCACGGTCCCGGACAAGATGCATCGTCGAGCACGGCACAAACTCCATGCTGCGGCCCCCTGAATGGATGTCGATCACGACATCGGCAAGAGGGAAAAGAACCGTGGTGAGGCAGTGCGCAATCTGGCTGGTGACCGGGCCCTCGGGCTGGCCTGGGAAAGCGCGGTTCATGTTCATGCCATCCAGAGGAGAAAGACGAGTCCCAGCACTCGCGGCCGGAAAGTTGAGGGAGGGGATCAGGACGATCCGCCCTTCAACCATCTGCGGATCCAGTTCTCGCGCCAGCCTCATGACCGCGATCTGCCCCTGGTACTCGTCGCCATGATTCCCTGCAAGAATCAGGACCGTGGGGCCAGTGCCCTGCGCGATGACGGTGATCGGAACGAAGACGTTGGCCCATCCACCGAGGTTGTGCGAGTAAGGGACCTGGAGAAACCCCTGCTGTTTGCTAGGTTTTTCAAAATCAAGCGAAGTGACAACCATATATGGGAGCGAGTTCCCCGCAGATTACCCCCCAACCAGCCCAACACAAGCTTTCGCGAGTGTGAACAGCGGTTCCGTATGATGGCCTATATTTCTTGTCAGAGCGCGGATTTCATTTTTTAAACGGGCACCGGCTTCCGTTGGAGCCTGGGCCCGTTCTCCTTATTTGGGGTAGCTCCGCCTCAGGACCAGCGTTGAGCGTGGCCT
>SYMW01000160.1 GCA_005805305.1 Verrucomicrobiales bacterium | reverse complement strand
ATGTGCCTGGAAACCTTCTGGCGCAACGGCCGGTGGTGCGACCTCTACCCTCACGCAAAACCTCCAGTTCACTCCAACAACTAACCAACAACTAAGCTCTCTACATCGGCCCTGGCTCTATCGTCGCAAAAATCTGAGATCCGCACTTAGAATGATGCCAACGACTCTTCCTTTTTTTTGAAAGAGCCAAGAAGTGACTCAAACACATATGACGGAGGTTCGATATGCATAATCAAAAATTATTGTTGAACACCTGCGCAATCCTGGTTGGAACCATTCTGACAGGCCAAACCAACGCGCTCGGACAAGCCGGGGCACCAATACTCGTGCCTGGCTTCCTGAAATTCGAATCCTTCAGCGGGATTTCCGGCACGCCTGTTCAGAACCTGCTGGACGACGTTGCCAAATTCCAAGCAAACAAGCCTGACGAGGTTCTTTACATGGGTTCGTTCAACACGCGTACCGTTTACCCAAATGACAGCCACGATAATTTCGGCGCCCGCATCAGCGGCGTCGTGATTCCCAGCGCGTCCGGGGATTATGAGTTTTTCCTGAGAAGCGATGATGCGTCGCAACTCTTTCTGAATCCCGCTGGGGACGCCGTCGCGGGTTTGCAAATGATCGCCGAAGAAACGGGTTGCTGCAACGCCTTCCAGGAGCCCGGAGCGACTCAAACCTCCACGCCTTTCACGCTGCAAGCAGGCAAGGCTTACGCCATACAAGCTCTTTACAAGGAAGGCGGTGGCGGCGATTTCTGCCAAGTGGCTTGGCGGCGAGTTGGAGATGCCACCCCACCGGCACAGTTGAGCCCCATACCTGGATCATTTCTCGCGACCTTGATCCCTGCTGGCGGCACGATCAACATCACGAAACAGCCCTCCAACGTCACCGCCGCCCAAAATGACTTTGTGACTCTGGGGCTGGAGCTCACCGTGTCGGGAGGCCCCGTGGTTGTGCAGTGGCAAAAAAATGGCGCCAACATTCCCGGGTTGACCGGCACAACGGTTTCCGTGGGGCCGCTGGCCGCATCGGACAATGGCGCGAAGTATCGCGCCGTGGTCTCGATTCCGGGCGCGACAGTGACCAGCGCGGAATCCACTTTCACCGTGTCCGCCGATGTCACGCCTCCCAAGATCAAGAACGTGATCGGGAGTGGATCCTTCGACACCGTCACCGTGGAATTCAGTGAGGCGGTCACGGCGGCCTCCGCCGGCAGGTCGGCCAGCTACACGATTGACGGAGGGATCACGGTATCCAGTGCCACCGTGCTGAGCGCGACCATGGTCCGGCTGGGGACGAGCAAGCAAACCCTGGGCGCCACCTACACGTTGACGGTCAAGGATGTGCTCGATACCGCGAACAACCCCGCCGCGGCCAACACCACATTTAAATTTCCCGCGTTCGCGATTGTCAAAGGCGGAGTCAAGCTGGAGGCGTTTTACGGTCTGTCCGGCGCGGGCGTGACGGACCTGGATAATTTTGTCGCGAGCGAAAAGTACCAAAACAACCAGCCTGATTTGGTTGCCTACGTCAGCCAATTCACGAGCCGCTTGGCCCTTCCGGATGCTTCGAATGGGTTGGCCACTCGGGAAAATTACGGAGGCAAGCTCTCGGGATGGATTGTTCCCACCGAAACCGCGGAATACGAGTTCTTCATCCGCAGCGACGACGCCTCCCAACTGTATCTCAGCACGGATGACACAGTCGAAAAAGCGGTGCTCATCGCCCAGGAGAACGGTTGTTGCGGTCCTTTTGAAGAGGTCGGCGCCGGTGACAATGGCGACGGAACATTCCCCACCAGCGCGCCTCAAGCGCTCACGGCGGGCAAGCGTTATTATATTCACGCGCTCTGGAAAGAGGGCGGCGGAGGCGACTACTGCGACGTGGCATGGAGGAAAAAGGGAAACGCCG
Source organism: Verrucomicrobiales bacterium (assembly GCA_005805305.1). GTDB lineage: Bacteria > Verrucomicrobiota > Verrucomicrobiia > Limisphaerales > F1-80-MAGS106 > F1-80-MAGS106. The sequence continues at coordinate 4,520 of SYMW01000160.1, read as the reverse complement.
CTTTTGCGCGCACTCTTCCTTACATCTCCGGCTCCGTCCTCGAGACCGTCGGCGCCCCGGGGGCGCTGGTGGCGCCGGTGGTCATGATTTCCAGCCCGGCGCCGGACAGCACTTTCGAGATCAACGCTCCCATCACATTGTCCACCACCATCACCCCGGGCCCGGGAAAATCCATTGTGCAGGTCGACTATCTTGAACAGGGGCGAATCATCGCCTCGTCCACCGTCAGCCCTTATTCCGCCACGTTGTTCGGTGTCACTGAAGGGGCGCACAGTTATATTGCCAGGGCGACGGATTCCGCGGGTGTTTTTGCTGATTCCCCGCCATTGCCCATCGCGGTGGGGGTTCCGACCAAGGTCATCGAGATCGTCAAAATCGACGATAAATCAGAGTGGAGCTATGATCGATCAGGCCAGGAGCTTGGAACCGCATGGCGAGAACTGGCCTTCGATGACAGCAAATGGCCGAAGGGCAAGGCCCTCATCGCCGACGAATCCACCACGACGGTGGAGCCGATTCGCACTCCGATCAGCCGGTTGAACGACGACGGCGTCTACGTCCAAACATTCTATTTCAGGCACAAGTTCAATTTCACCGACGGCATTAGTTCCGGAGTCAAATTGAAGTTGCGGCATGTGGTGGATGACGGAGTCGTGTTCTACCTCAATGGCAAGGAAATCCACCGTTTCGGCATCGCCGCTGGTGTGGATTTTGACTCCACGACAAGTTTCGGCGGGCACGAGAACATTTACGAGGGTCCCTATGACATCGATCCTTCCTTGCTCATCAAAGGCATGAATATTCTTGCGGCGGAAGTGCATCAATCAGGGGGCAGCAGTTCGGATATGGTGTTCGGGGCCGAGTTAGTGGCCACGGTCCCATGCGTCGTGCGCGACGTCGGACTGCTGAAGATAGATGACGTCACCACCTGGCGCTACGATCGGTCTGGCCAAGACCTTGGAACAGAGTGGAGGCAAAAAGCCTTTGACGACAGCAAATGGCCCCAAGGCAAGACGCTGATTGCCGATGAATCCACCACGACGGTTGAGCCAATTCGCACACCGATCAGCCGCTTGAACGACGACGGGGTTTACGTTCAAACCTTCTATTTCCGCGCCCACTTCAACTTCCCCGGAAGCACTTCCGGCGCGAAGCTCAAGATGCGGCATGTGGTTGATGACGGTGTTGTGATCTATCTCAATGGAAAGGAAATCCATCGGTTCGGCATCGCCGCCGATGCCGCGTTCGACTTTTCCACGAGTTTCGGCGGGCATGAAAACATCTATGAGGGCCCCTATGACGTCCCCCTGGATCTCGTCGTGCCCGGAGACAACGTCATCGCCGCGGAAGTTCACCAATCCGGAGGGAGCAGTTCGGACATGGTCTTTGGGTTGGAGCTTGTTGCCACGATCACGGATTGCGGCGGCGCGGTGGAACCTCCGAAGCAGCCGGCACGCCTCAGCGTCAGCCGCAGCGGCGCGAATGTCCAGATCTCCTGGACGGAGTCCGGGGTGCTCCAATCCGCGGCATCCCTCTCCTCGCCGATCGTTTGGACGGATGTTGCCGGCGCCACCTCCCCCCACCCGGTGTCCCCGGGGGATGCGGCAAAATTCTACCGCGTGATCAAGAAGTAGAAGCGGCCTGGGAATAAGGCACGAACGTATCAAGCCGGGGTCGATTGTTTCGGCCCCGGCTTTTGTTTTCCTTGGGGACAATCTATTCGCCTCCGCCTGGGCAAGATCCGGATCGGAGCATTGCCCTATGCGATCGCTTGCCTAAATCAACCGTATTCTCCAGAGTGCCCCGCACGAATGGCGAAGTCTTTCTTTATCACCACGGCTATCGATTATTCAAACGGGCAGCCTCATTTGGGACATGCCTATGAAAAAATCATCGCCGATGTCCTGGCTCGAAGCCGGGTCTGCTTTGGCGAACAGGCCTTTTTCCTCACAGGACTGGATGAGCACGGCCAGAAAGTCCAACAGGCCGCCCTGGCTGAAGGGAAGACCCCACAGGCCTTTTGCGATCATCTGGCGATTGGGTGGAGGTCGCTGCCAAAGACCCTGAATCTCCGCATCGATGATTTCGTGCGAACCACCGAACTTCGGCACAAACAAGTGGTTCAAGCCATCCTCGTGAAATTGGAGAGAGAAGGGCACTTTTACAAGGCCGAGCACTCCGGTTTTTACTCCACGCGGCAGGAAACTTTCCTCACCGAGAAAGACCGGCTTCCGAATGGAGGCTTCGATCCGTTTTATGGGGAAGTCGTCGAACTCAAGGAGGAGAATTACTACTTCAAACTGGCTCCCCATCAGGACTGGCTGATTTCTCACATAGAGCAAAACCCGGAGTTTGTATCCCCCGAGAATCGCCGCAACGAAGTGTTGGGGTTCCTGAAAAATCAAAAGCTTGAGGACCTCTGCATCACTCGGCCCGCCTCCAGACTGAGTTGGGGCATTCCGATCCCATTCGCGCCGGAGTATGTCACCTACGTGTGGTTCGACGCCCTCGTGAACTATATCAGTGTCCCAGCATCCCACGGTGATCCGATCGTCTGCCAGGCCCTGGATCTGCCTGGCTCCAGTGGGGAAGCCGGAGCCCGGGAGCTATGGCCCGCGGATATTCATGTCATCGGAAAAGACATCCTTCAGTTCCACGCCGTGTATTGGCCCATCATGCTGAGAGCCATGGGACTTCCCCTGCCCTCACGGATCCTCGCACACGGCTGGTGGCAAAAGGACGGCCAGCGGATGAGCAAGAGCACCGGCAATACGGTCGATCCCCAAGCCGTGGTGACAGAGTGGGGCGTCGACGCCTTCCGCTACTATGTGGTGCGAGAGCTGGCGATTGGGGCGGATGGCAACTGGACCGATGCCGGTTTTTCCGGGCGCTATCACTCGGAGCTCGCCAACGGGCTCGGAAATCTGGTGAACCGGTCACTTTCGATGGTTCATCGTTACCGAGGCGGTGTGCTGCCAGCGCGATCGAATGATCTCGAAGCCGAAGCGGCGATCGCGAGCGGCGAAACCGAGTCCCACCTCCGTGCTTGTAACCCCCAAGCGGCGCTCCAATCGATTTGGGCATTGATTGCGCGCGCAAATCAATATGTGGACCAAACCGCGCCTTTCAAACTGGCCAAGGATCCGCACCGGTCCGCCAGGCTGGATGAGGTGCTTTACGCCTTGGCCGAGACAACGCGCGTCCTCGCGGTGCTCCTCTGGCCGTTCCTCCCTGGCACCGCGGAGAAGATTTACGCCCAATTGGGATTGGGAAACTCTCCCAATAGATTCACCGATTCCTCGTGGGGCGGGATTCGGCCAGGCCATCAGCTTGGCCCCGTCGCCCCGCTGTTCCCGCGCAAAGATCATCCCAAAGCCTGACCTGTGACCATTCAGTTTTAGGCAGGGCAGCCCGGCGGAGTCACGGCTGAGGAACTGGTGACATCACGCGCTTCACTTCCGCGATGAGCTCGGCCCCGCCGAATGGCTTTTGGAGAAAACCGAACACTTCTTGGCCGGCGAATCGCGCCATCACCTCTTTGTGGAGGTAGCCACTCATTATAAAAACAGGCACGTCCGGCCGCATTTCCTTGAGCGCCTGATAAGTCTCTTCTCCTCCCATGCGAGGCATTACCATGTCCAAGATCACCAGTTGGACATTCAGCCGGGAGTTCCGAAAGAGATCAAGCCCCTCGCAGCCATCACGGGCGAGAAGGACTTCGAAGCCCTCGTGAGTCAGAACCGTGTTGACGAACACTCGGACGCTTTCCTCATCATCGATGACCAAAACCGCGCCAGCCCCAGGGGCGTCCTGGCTACGAGCTAATGGCTTGTCAGTTGCACGAGCCTCCGCGGAAACAATAGGCAGAATGATTCTAAACGCGGAGCCTTTTCCTAGTTCGCTCGTCACTTTGAGCGCACCTGAATGGGTGCGAACAATTCCAAACGTGGCCGCCAGCCCCAGTCCACGCCCCGCGAATTTAGTCGAGAAAAAAGGCTCGAAAACCTTCGACAGAGTTTCAGGAGACATCCCGCAACCCGTGTCCGCAACTTCCAAATAGGCATATTCCCCAGGCGTCAGATCCGTGGCTCCGCGCAGTGTCTTGAGAGCGGCTGCTTCAAGCCGCTCAAGACCTGTGGCCACCGTGATAGATCCTTCGCTTTGAGTGATGGCTTCGGAGGCGTTCACCACGAGGTTCATCAGCATCTGCTTTAACTGATCCTCATCTCCGCGAACAGCGGGGAGCCCCTCCGCGAGATTTAAGCGCAGTTTGCAGCCTCCGTGGATGGAAAAATTCATGAGCGGAACTGCCTCCTGGACCAGGTGGGTCAGATCCAGCGGCTTCAGCGAGTATCGGCCTTTCCCTGCATAAGCCAGCATTTGGAAACATAAGTCCGCGGAACGCTTGGAGGCGAACTCAATTTGATCGAGCGCGCTTTCGGCCTTGCAACCCGGGGGCAATTCAAGCCGGGCCAAGCCCGCATTCCCAAGGATGACCGTGAGCAGATTGTTGAAATCGT
>SYMW01000159.1 GCA_005805305.1 Verrucomicrobiales bacterium | reverse complement strand
TCCCACGCTCCAACTGGTCTCCTCCGAATCTCGCGACTCCTCGGAACCAAACCTCTCCTACTTGGAAAGGAAAACCTCCTCCCAGCCAAAGGCTCCGTTCAAATAAGCTCAAGCGGGTTCACTTTGGTGAGCGCCAAAGCCTATGAGGAAGTTGTCGAACACGTGCTGGGTTACGTCAAAGCCGGCGATGTCGTCTGCTTCACTGTTTACGGGCATCCCGGCGTGTTCGCGTTTCCAACTCATGAGTCCATCCGAAGGGCCCGCGCCGCGGGTTTCAGAGCTCGGATGCTGGCCGGCGTGTCGGCCGAGGATTGCTTGTTTGCCGATTTGGGGATCGATCCTTCCACCTCAGGTTGCCAATCCTACGAGGCCACTGATTTTCTCATCAACGGACGCATCATCGATCCGACGAGCCACGTGGTCCTTTGGCAAATCGGCGTCCTTGGGGACCTCACCCATCAAGCCGGCGGATACATGCCCCGGGGCCTGCCATATCTCATGGCGATGCTGTCGCGATCTTATCCCCCCCAACATCCAGCCACAATTTACGAAGCGCCCCTTTTTCCTGGGATCGAGGCTTCCATCCAGACGTTCCCTCTGTGGCGGCTCCCAGAGCAGCCGACTTCGGTTATCTCCACGCTTTACCTTCCTCCCGCCGGACCGCCCCGGGCAAATCTCGAGCTTTACCAGATGCTCGGAATCCGTTAGCCGGGGCGTGGATCAGATCTCAGGCAACGTGGGAAGGTGTTCGAAAGTGGGAGCGGCGTTGATGCCGGGAGCGAGCTCGATCTGAACCAATTCGAGTGCCAAAAGCTTCAGGGAAAACATCAACCCCATCGCTTTGCTGAAGAAATCAGGCTTCCCGTTCACGGCCCAATTCAGGGACCCAAGCAGCAACGTGTAATTGTGGTTGAATTGGTCAGAGATGATTCGAGCCTTGGAGCCCTTCGGGTAATCCGACGAATGAGCATTGTCCTTGATCGGGTAGACTCCTCCCTGGTCGAAAGGGATCGGCTGTCCCGAAAACTCAAAATCTACAGGATTCGAGGTCGAGTGGACGAGTCGGTTGCCTTTGGCAATTTCCCAGAATTTGAAGTAGTGGGAAAGTTGCCCTTGAAGATCCACCGGGGTCCAGGAATTGCCTTCCCCCTGTTCGACAATGGTGTCGATGGCCTTGAGCGCCGAATCGACATTCGTGACCGGGACAATCAGATTAGGAAATCGCCATCCGGCCTGGCTGAGGTCGAGCTGGAAGGCCGGGTCACCGGTGAAAAAGCCCGGCTTCAAGGCCTCCCCGATCTTTGTGTAAAATTCTCCGATGGTCACCACGCTATCAGCGGGAAGGGACGGCGAGCCGGTTGCGGGCGGCTCGAGCGATTTGGGAAGCTGCGCGGGCGCCTCGATGGACATGAATATTTGTTGAACCGATTCCAGGGAGAACCGCTTGAGTTCGACGATGAGTCCTGACTCGACCGAACCCGGCAACGGACCCGGATACTGGGCCATGAAGGAGGGACTTCGCATGTCAATCCTGCCTCCCACCGCGTTCAGAAGGTTGCACGCGAGCAGCATGTGCAGCATCTCTTCGGCGACGACTTCGCGCAGCACTGCGGCAATTTCGTCGTTTCGCCCCGGAACAAGCGAGTAGAGCGCCGTGAGATACACAGGCACGGTCGCGTGCTCCAGGCGAACCGCGGCCTCCAGGGCTTTTTGCACCGCCGCTTGATCCATCGCTGGCGGGACGATTTCCGAACGGATTGCTATCATAAGCTCTTGCTGCTCGGACTGAATCCAAGGCTGAACCGCCCCCAGGTTGAGAGATGCGGGCGGGTCTGATTTTTAAACAACCTTTTTATGAATTAAGCGCCGAACGACCGCGACTTTGCTCAGTCGATCCGGCAAACGAAGCTGATTTCCGGAATCCGGTCCTGGAGGAATGGAAGGGGGAGCAACAGGCTTTGGCAAAACGGCCGGTGACGAGCCGTCGACCGCCTTCCCGGTGGACAAGAGCTCGAGCCAGTCAACGATCGCCTTTCTCTTGGCGTCCGAAAGGTCCCGGGTTGTGGGCATGTGGTTGGGGTCCTCCCGCGGCAGACTCATCGCGCGCTGGATCAAGCGGCTGTACTTGAGCAGGCAAGCCTGGTCCGTCATGTCGATGATGGGTTGCATCACCGGATAAAGATTACGATACTGCTGGAGGATGGGGAACACGTCCGCCCACGTCGGCGGACCATTCAACTTGAATTCGTCCCACACCACGATGCTCAGAAAATTCCAAGGACTGAATTGGTAGCGGTTCAGAATTCCGTTGATCCAACCGCCCTGAAGCGTGTCCGAAAGTTGATAACGGATCCCATAGACTTGCCCGTCGATCATGCGACGCGGACAACCCGGAGACCGTCCCGTCACGCGCAAGACGGCCTTCCCTTGGGCATCTGTGATCAACTCGGGAGAAAACTCGATCCCCCATTCGGGAACTCCGAAGTCCGGCTCGGGGTCGTCCTTGGTGGCCATGTAACTCGAAGATTGGAGCCCCGATGAATCCCGATAGCAAAGGATGCGGGCCGCGCCTTGCGGCCTCCCGTAACGAGTGGCGTAGAGAACGAACTCCTTCGATTCGTCCGGGTTCAGCCGATCCGTGAAGTGATCTGCCCGGAGGTAGTAGCCGCCAGCGCCTTCCTGGATCAGTGGCACGAATTCATTGTGCTCCGGCGTGAGCCGGGCCAACGCCAGCGTGGCTCCGGAAAGCGTCTTGAATTCCTCTTCCGTCAAGCTTCTGGCAAAAGGAACCCTCACGATCCCAGCCGAGGACTCATACCAATCCTCGCCTCCAAGCTGAAGCGCCTCGATTGGTCGAAAGCTCATCTTGCTGTTGTCATCAATCCCCATGTATCCAAAATACAGATTGCTCGTTTCAAACCGATAATACGGCTTGGCGTTGGGTTTGGGCGGTCGTGGATCCGCGGTGGGCAGCGAATTTCCAAGGTCGAGCAGTACCGTTTTCGAAGCCTCATCGAGGACGGCTGCCGCCTGATTCACCCGATTCCTGGGTTGACCGTCCTCCTGCCACTCTGGAAGGAAGTGGCGGCCCAACACAAACCGCTTGGGTTCCGAGGCCGAAGCAGGACCGATGGTGCCGACGATTCGACCGAACAGGAACCCCGGCGACGTGACGTCGCCATTATACCGGTCGACATTGAATTTGATCGAAAGGAGGCCGTCTTGGGAGGCTTCCTTTAGTTCTTTGACAAACCGGGATTCTGCAACTGCACTCTCGTTCCAGTAGACGAACGAGAGCACGGACTGCCACATGGCGCCCATGACTTCATCCGAGCCAATTCCACTGCCAACCCGTGGCCAAAACTCAGTAAAAGCCGCCGTTTCGAACAAGCCCCTAAACTTTGGATCGCCCGTGGCGTCGACCACCCCCACCGCGAGCCCCCAGATTTCGGATGCCAACTGCTGATGAGGGTCGAGGTCCACCATCTTTGCGGACACGCGGTCGCCCGCGTCCGAGATCAGCCATCCCATGACAGGATCATCAGACGGGGACGCCGCCGACGTTCCGTCCCGGTAATGAGCCTCCGATATTTTGCAGCCGACCAGACGAAAAACGCTGTCTCCTTTCGGGTTCCACCAGCCATTCCATTCCGAAGGGTCATTAGTACCCGTCATTTTCTCCCAATACTTCTTCTCGTCAAACGTATCTATCCGGTAGTGCATGATGTCGTTGTTGACGGTCGATGCCCGCATCTGGAATTTTCCGCTGAAGTGGAGTCTGAGGGAATTCAGGTAACTCATAAGAGAAGAAAAGAGGCCGCTTTGAGATGAAGTGAACCAGCCTACGTTCGAGCGACTTCAGGGCTGTTGGCGAACCGTCGGTAAGGCCGTCGAGGATCGATGCCGGCCTCTCGAAACTTTTGCTCGACACGAAGGAGCCATCGGTCCAAATCGCCATCGCCCGCCAGCCAGGCGTCATAGATGGCTTCGGCGACCAACGTCGAACGATGAGAGCCGAAACTCGCGCCGTATCCTGGATCCTCAGCCATGCCGATGCCAGGAGCCAATTGCACCGTGAATAGAGGCGTGTCCGGGTTTAGCCGCGCGAGCAATTCAGCATCAAGATTCTCTATAATTCGTCGGCAGTCACTTTCCCAGGCGCTGGGGACGTACAGGACCGCCGCATCGGATCGTTCGTAAAGCAAATCCACCGCGGGGTATTTCAAATTGAACGGGATGTGGCTGCCTTCGAGACTCAGAGTCAACGACTCCGCCAATGAAGGCATTGAATCCTGACTGGCATGAAAATAGAACCGCACTATTCCTGATCCCAAGGGCGGCCCGGAAACCGCTCCCCAGGCCGTAATGCGGAGGGATCCGACGCTTGGGTGCTCGTGAGAAACTGAGGGAGTCGGAAGCAAGCCTCCCCAGCCATTCCCTTGACTCGAATGAGACGGAAAGTACCAGTCATCAATCGTGCGCGAGGGCCGTCCATTCCTTGCGTACCATCGTTCATAGAAATAGTCTCGGAGAAGTCCGATCAGCGATGCGTCGCCGATTGCCTCCGCCCGACCGATCGCCAGGGGAACACTGCCCCCGTTGGCCGCGGTTGCATTCCGCTGAAACTCCACCACACGCCGCGACACGATTCGAACGCTTGAGTACGCCGCGGCGAGCACGACTCGAAGCTCGGGCTCGAACCGTCCTTCCCCGGGACGCGTGACCAATTCAGGAGTGTGGGGAACCGGCATTGTTCCGGATTCTGGCGGTCCGAGTCCAAACAAATCCGACGACGCTCCGCCAGGATCGCGAAGAATATTCCAGCTGGTCTGGAGAGCTGCCGTTGTCCAAGGGAACGCCGTGCTCAAAACCGAACTGATTTCGATCGCTGACTGCACCAGCGCAAGAGCCGCGCACACGACCGTGCGACAAAGAAATTCCCGCTGGGCGTCGACGTCAAGCTTTCGATGAGCGCAGTAGGATTCCCAGAACGCCCGAATTGCAGGCCAGTTCTTCCTCAGAACTTCACCTGTCTCGGAATCCTGACGGCCGGCCTTTCCGAGCGCCTCGCCGGACAACGACAGTATCCAAGACAACACGAAGCCCTGAATCACGGTTCCCGTGTCCCAAGCAGTGTCCCCTTCACCCGCCAGATCCCAGTCGATCATCGCCACATCGATTTCTCGAGCCCCGTCCTCGAACACCAGGATGTTGCTCCCCTTCAAATCCCCATGCATGAATCCGTCGATGCGGCGTCCTCGAACCGCCGCGCGAAGCAGGTTTACAAACGGTTCGAAGTGGTGCATGACCTGCCACACAGCAGCCTGCTCAGGATTCCACTGCTTCGACACGATCCAGGCCCGGTCCTGAACGGAGTAAGCCAGGAGTTGCGCCCCCGATCCACAATGTTGGCCGGAACTCTTTCGGAGTCTCGCCAGACTGGAGTTTAAATGAAAACCTCCGAGCCTGGTGCCCAAAGCAACCGCTGCCCGCCGATCGATCTCCCCCATCCGGGTCGATCGTTCTTCAAGCGTCTCAGAGTCCGGGATGAAACGAGTCACCATGATGCGGGCATTCCGATCGTAATCCAGGCATTCCGGAGCGCCTGCGGCGGAAGCATACGTCGCGTACAGAGCCCTGGGATCGGAATCGGGATCCGCATCTCCGTCTCGTTGTTTGACGAACAACCAGGGCAACGAACGCCTCTTGATGATGAAGTTGCGATTCCAGCGGCGTCGGCCCTCTATCCGGAGGAGCGGATCCCCAAGTTCCGCCGGACGCAAAAGACCTCGCCCGCACAGGTACGGTGCGACATTGTGAATCGTCAATTCGATCACGGGTTTTATGCTTCGGCTGTGCGGCAACAATAGAAGAATATGCGAGATCACTCTCTTCGACACGCCATGTAAGCGAACCGAGATGGCGCGCAACGGGAATTGGGCGACTCTAAATACGCCGCAAAACAAACTCAAACTTGCGATTTGCCACTGGCGCCAGGATCCGAGGGCGTAGCCCCGCCAGCGGCTCCTCCTTGCCCGGCATTCGTCGGCGCATCAGCGGCAGCCAGCAGCGATCCGGCTGCCGGTGCGGCTGTCTGTACCCAACCAGGGTTTGTGGCAGCCGCTGTGATCACCCAACCCGGAGCTTGCGCTTGGGTCTGGATCCATCCGGCCGGTTGAGCTGAAGTGACCAGCCATCCGGCAGCCGGTGCGGCTGTCTGCACCCAACCAGGGTTTGGGGCAGCCGCCGTGATCACCCAACCCGGAGCTTGCGCTTGGGTCTGGACCCATCCGGCCGGTTGAGCTGAAGTGAGGAGCCATCCAGCAGCCGGTGCAGCCGTCTGCACCCAACCGGGGTTTGTGGCAATGCCGTTAAGAAATAGAAATCAAGTAGTCTGCAGAACTTGATTGACGACATATCTAAAGTCACCGGTGTCATAGGAGGGCTCGATGAGGCGAGGCCAACCGCTGACAGGTTGTCGAATGGCGCGCTTG
>SYMW01000158.1 GCA_005805305.1 Verrucomicrobiales bacterium | reverse complement strand
TAGGTCCTTTGACCTGCCCTCATTCCGACAGATCCCCTCTCAGCCTACCCGCCATCTACACTGCCTTCACCACTATTCCAAGGGATTTGGACTTGCTCGCCTTTTTCCCCTCCAGGGGTCGGTTTACTGAGGTCTGAACCTTAAAACGGCAAGTGCCTATGCCGAATCTTCTCAAGATCCTGGCGATAAAGTCTCTCCGAATCACTCACCAGATCCACTCGGGATATGCCTCGCTATTCGTCAAGGTTTTCTCATGCTGGCTTTTGCGAATCTCCACGATGTTCAACTCCCGTTTTAAGGTTCAAACGATTCTTCTGGTCGTGTGGCTGCATCTGCCATGCGATTCCGCCGGAGCCGAGAATCCACAAGTGCTGGAGATTTGGCCCGGGATAGTTCCAGGGGAAACCGGCAACCCCGTCGAAGAGCGGGTCGTCATGTCTCCCAAATTGGAGCGTCGCCAAGTTGAAGTCACAGAGCCAACCAGGATGATCACGGGCGTCACCAAGCCTACGATCACGATTTATCGCCCGCCCAAAGACAGGGACACCGGAACCGCAGTGCTGATATGTCCTGGAGGTGGCTACTGGAATCTCTACTGGGAATTGGAAGGCGAGGAGGTCGCGTCATGGCTCACCGCGCATGGCATGACGGGCATCATCCTCAAATATCGTGTGCCGCGGGCGGTCGGCGAACCCAGGGGCGAACCGGCCCGGCGACCACTCATCGACGCGGAGCGTGCGGTTCGCTTCGTGCGCGGCAAGGCCTCTGATTGGGGGCTCCACCCCCAACGCATCGGCATTGCTGGCTTCTCAGCCGGGGGGCATCTCGCCATCGCCACCGCCACGAACTTCGAAAAGCGCAGTTACGAGCCGGTTGATGAGTTCGATCAACTCAGCTCGCGCCCCGATTTCGTGATCCCGGTCTACTCCGGGTACCTGAAGGCGGCAGAGAAGGACGAACTGGCGCAAGGGCTTAAAATTCCGGCCGGAACACCGCCCGTGTTCCTGGTGCACGGCAGTGATGATATCATCAGCCCACCCGAGCACAGCGTCGTCATGTATCTTGCCTTGAAACGGGCCGGCATCCCCGCTGAATTGCACATCTACGCGAACACCACGCATGATTTTGGGGTTCGATCCGGTGAACGACCTTACGGGTCATGGACCGATTCCTGCCTCCGTTGGCTGCGTGATCAAGGGCTATTGAAACCGCGCCTCTAACCCGGGTTCCAGACTTCCATTGAGCCTTAAAACGGCAGTTGCCCAAGGCGAATCTTCGCAAGATCCTGGCGATAAAGTTTCTCCGAATCGCTCACCAGATCCACAAGGCGTATGCCTCCCTCTTCGTCAAACCTTTCTCATCCACGCTTTTGCAAATCTCCACGAGGTTCAACGGCGGCTTTAAGGTTTAAGCCAGACGCTTAGATTGGGGTGTTGGCTTATCGAAAATCAGACTCGCAATAGGAATCGCCCCTTGTTGGCACGGGAGCGGCTCAGGTCGGGCCAAATTCCACGCGACAAACACCACTTGAGCGATCGTAAACACCCGCGTTCGCTCCCGCGATGGTTTCCAAGTTGAATCCGATTCAGGGCCTTCCCATCGTCCCGCGTTCCTGATTGTATACGCAGAGATGAAAATCCTGGTGATCGGTTCTGGCGGGAGAGAGCATGCCTTGGTCTGGAAACTCGCCCAATCAAGGAGGGTGAGCGAGATTCTGTGCGCGCCGGGTAACGCTGGCATCGCCGCGGAGGCAGCCTCGGCATCGGGCAAACCTGTCGAGACGGTTCCAATCAACGCTGACGATCTTCCGGGCTTGCTGAAACTCGCCCTTCGCGAAAAAGCTGAACTCACCGTTGTGGGTCCTGACAACCCTCTGGCACTGGGGATCGTCGACCTCTTCCAAGGGCAGCGACTCCGAATTTGGGGACCCACCAAAAAGGCTGCCCAATTCGAGTCCTCGAAGGTGTTCTCCCAGGAATTCATGAACAGGCACAAGATTCCCTCTCCTCGATCCGAAGCGTTTGAGAATCCTGAGGCTGCGGTCGCTTTTGCCCGCTCGCTGGGCGGGCGGTGCGCTGTAAAAGCCGACGGGCTGGCCCTCGGGAAAGGGGTGATCCTTTGTTGCAATGAGGAGGAAGCGGCGCGCGCGATCCAGCAGATCATGGTGGCAAAGGCTTTTGGCGAGGCGGGACGACGGCTTGTGATTCAGGAATTTTTGGAAGGCTTGGAGGTTTCATTGCACGCGCTTTGCGATGGCCGAGTGGCGAGACTTTTTCCGACCGCGCAAGATCACAAGCGAATCTTCGACGGCGATGAAGGCCCCAACACGGGAGGCATGGGCGCCTACTCCCCCACACCGTTCGTTTCCCAAGACGACCTGGAGGCGATCCAGCGGGCCATTCTCGACCCTTGGGTTGCCGGATGCCAAGCCGAGGGCATCGATTTCCGCGGCGTGTTGTATCCCGGCATCATGCTTACGCCCCGGGGCCCGAAAGTGATCGAGTTCAACGCACGGTTTGGCGATCCGGAGGCTCAGGTTTATATCACGAGGCTTGAGAACGATCTGCTCGATTTGTTGGAGGCCTGCTTGGATGGCACTTTGGCTAAACTTGAATTGAGATGGGCGCCCCATGTTTCCGTCTGCGTAGTTCTCGCGTCCGAAGGCTATCCGGGCTCCTACGCCAAGGGGAGGGTCATTCGCGGCCTCGCCGAAGCAGGCGCTCTGGACCGGGTCAAGGTGTTTCACGCGGGCACTGGTCGGCAAGGCGATCAAGTCGTGACGCAGGGCGGGCGGGTGCTGGGCGTCACCGCGTGGGGTTCGGATTTGGCGGCCACGCGCGACCTGGCCTATCGCGCGGCTGACCGGATCCACTTCGAAGGAGCACAATGCCGCCGCGACATTGGCATGAAAGCCTTGAACATTCTTCGTGAAACGAATTCGAAGTTGTGGTAATGGTGGATTGTTTTGGATTTTCGCGCTCGCTTTATGAGGCACATCAAAATCGTCTTTCAAACCATCGCGTGGGTAATTCCGGGTTTAGTCGTCGGCCTGTCGCGCGCTGACATCGCCAAGCCTCAGAAGCCTTGGAAAGAGGTGTATGAATTGATCCGAACCAATTTGCACTTTTCAAAGGAATCCGACCTGAACCAAGCCGCCGTGGAGCAGTTGCTAGAAAAGCATCCCAATCGAATACACTGGGAAACCAACTCGATTGGCAGCGGGGAAGCTGTGGGCACTGACGGACCCGCCACTTCGGGGCGTGTTTTCGAGGCGGGCATCGGGTATGTTCGCATCGCGCGCGTGGACGAAACGCTGCCCCAGGCTTTCCAGTCCGAATGGGCTCGCGTGACCAGCACGAACAAGCTGAAGGGATTCGTGTTGGATCTGCGTTACGCTGGAGGGTCGGATTATGAAGCCTCCGCGCGTACGGCTCGTGCGTTTGTCCCCGGCGAGGAGCCGTTGCTCACTTTGGCGGGCAAGCCGATCCAGGCCCCGAGTTCAGCTGGTTTCAAACCTTTGTTCGAAATTCCTTTGGTGGTCTTGGTCAACGGAGAGACACGCGGCGCGGCCGAAGCCCTGATGGCCATCCTGCGGTATGAGCGCGCGAGCCTCGTTCTCGGTTCGGATACAGCGGGGTCGGCCGGCATTTATCAGCTGTTCACGCTGAGCAACGGAGATCGTTTGCGGCTGCTTACTGGAGACATCAAGACGGCTAGTGGCAGCAGTGTTGCCGGGGTTCAGCTTTCTCCAGACATTCGAGTTGAGGTCAACTCGAAGGAAGAGCGCCGGTTCTGGACCGATCCTTATGCCAAGGCTCTCCCCGAAGCCGCCGAAGGGTCCGCGGTGAAGACGGCTTCCGCAAAGGCGCCGTTGAAACCCGCGGTCAAAATCAACGAAGCCGCCCTGGTTCGACGACAGCGAGAAGACCGTGCCGGTTTCTTCAATGACGATCTCAGCGGTGAGCGCACGGCGGCAATTGAGAAACCGAGGCCCCCTGAGCTTCGAGATCCTGCTCTGGCACGCGCGTTGGACGTGCTCCAAGGGATCGCGATTCTGGGTTCGCAAACCGCTCCCGCCGATTAATTCGCAGTCTGCCGATTGGCCGTTATCCTTAAAACGGCAGTTGCCCCTGGCGAATCTTCGCAAGATCCTGGCGATAAAGTTTTCCCGAATCACTCACCAGATCTACAAGGGATATGCCTCGCTCTTCGTCAACCCTTTCTCATCCAGGCTTTTGCAAATCTCCACGAGGTTCCACTCCCGTTTCACTTCAAGGGATATCGCTCGACGATTCCCACAGCATTCCTCTCGGCATTTGGTTTGAGTGGCCGTTCGAGGGGGTGTGGAAAGCTCCCAAGATTCGCGCCTCGCTCATCGGGGCCCTGAACCCTTTGGGGTTGGCCGAAAAGAACGAAGGAGGACGAGAGAAACCCTTTTTCGCTTCTTTTCGTGTCTTGCGGCGATTCGGTGCATCGGAAGGCCGGACGTCCAAAAAATGGACGTGAGATGGGGCCATGAACTTCGGGGCGCCGCCGTCTCGGCGGCACGTTGCTGTGCTGAAGCCATGAATTCGCCGGCGAGACGCCGGCGCTCCCAGGGCAATTTCATGGGAAGAGAGAGGGGCATGGGGTCCGCCTTGAGATCCAGGAGTGAGGCGCTGCTTTGATCACAGATCGTTCTCATTCAGAGTCTTGCGATCGCTCCGGGCGCGTTTCCGCCGTTTCTAGGTTGACGATTTGCCGTTCCAACCCCAATTTCAGTCCACATTTGTCGCCCGCTGGCACTTCCTTCGGATCCGCAAATCCACTGACCCATCGGATTCGCACGTTGGTCTTGCATGCGAGCGTGATGCCGATCACAGAGCTATGAAGACATTACTGTTCGTCTGCACTGGCAATCTGTGCAGAAGCCCCATGGCGGAAGGGTTCTGCAGGGAAGCCGCCGCACGTCTGGGCAAATACCGCGCCATGTCAGCGGGAGTCGGGGCGGTTAACGGAATGCCTCCCACACCGAATTCCACGCGCGCCATGAAGGAAATCGGGATTGAAATATCGCATCAACGCAGCCAAATGCTCACGGCGGAGCTCGTCCAACAAGCCGATTATTTGCTGGGCATGACGGAAAGCCACTTGGAAGCCATCTACATGATGTTTCCAGAGGCTGCGGAGAAGGCTTATTTGCTAGGTGATTTCGATAAGACCCTGCAGGATCACGAACGTGAGATTCCCGATCCCATTGGGAGTTCTTACTCGATTTACGTTCATTGCCGCGACCGCATCGAGCGCGGCGTGAAGACGTTGCTGGAATTTCTGGAATCCCACGACAAGACCCCGCCTATGGCGAACCCAACCCCAATGATTGCTGTTGCCTCAGACCACGCAGGATTCGAACTCAAAAACGCCGTGAAAATCCACCTTCAAGAGAAAGGGTATCACGTGGAGGACATGGGTGTTGCTTCGGAGGCGCCATCGGACTACCCCGACTTTGCTCAACCGCTGGCTCGGAAAGTGGCCGATCATGCGGTGCGCTCAGGTGTCCTCGTTTGCGGCTCCGGCACGGGGATGGCCATTGCCGCCAGCAAGGTTCCTGGCGCGCGCGCCGCGGTGGCTTTTGACACGGAAATCGCGAAATTGGCCGTCGAGCATAATCACGCGAACATCCTGTGCTTGGGAGCTCGGTTCACCCCCACAGCGAAGGCGCTGGAGATAGTGGACGCATTTGTGGCGGCCACGCCCTCGGGTGACAAACATCAGAGGCGAGTCTCAAAACTCGAATCCGGACTTGGAGATCCCGCTCGCAGCCTGGAGACCGTGGATTTCGAGATTGCCCTGGCTATTCAGAACGAGAAACGGCGGCAGCAGGAAAACATCGAATTGATAGCGAGCGAAAACTTCACGAGCCTGGCGGTGATGGAGGCGCAGGGT
>SYMW01000157.1 GCA_005805305.1 Verrucomicrobiales bacterium | reverse complement strand
TGCCGGAGCAAGGTCCGCCGCGCATTGGTGCCGACGGGAGGCTGGAGAAATGACCTTGTAGTGTAGACTTTTTAGAAGAATGCGCCGAAACCCCAACAAATCCCCAGCTTTTAAAAATGAGTAGCGAAAGTCGGGCTAGGTCGGTGAGTCGGGACCATGAGAAAGTCGAACCAGACCGTCCAGCTCCTGGGAGAATCGTGGCACCATTTTGCCACGCCTAGCGGGCCGTAAGCAACCCGTGCCGAAAGCAACCCGCATCATGCGTGCGTGCCGAGGGCCATGCTGCCAGCGGAAAGACAATGAGAACGTCAGACCTCGGCAACACGGAAACGGGCCGTGCTTTTGGCTTTTCGCGCTTGGGTTTCCTTCCCTCGGCAATTACCCTTCGACGATGCCTCCCGAAGGAACCATGCCGTTGGAGCTCGATCCGACCTGGAAGACGGGAATCGAGTGGAAACTCGAAATGCTCATGGCCTTTGCCTTCCCGCAGATTCATCGGCTTATCGACTGGGCAATTCCGCCGGTGCCGCTGGATACCGAGTTGCAGAAGGTTGCTCCCGAGAATGAGCGTGGGTTGCTGACTGCGGACAAGCTGTTCAAAGTCACTCTGCTGTCTGGGGAGGAGAGCGTTGTTTATGTGCACATTGAAATTCAAGGGCAGCGCGACGGCGCTTTCGAGTCCCGGATGTGGACCTACAACTATCGTCTTTGCGATCGATTCGGCCCGAATGTGATCAGTCTGGGGGTGCTGGTGGATGAGGATCCGAATTGGCGTCCTGGGGCGTATCGTTACGAGTTCGGGGGATGCCTCAGGGTCTTCCAGTTTCCGATCTTCAAGTTGTGGGACTGCGTGAATCCGGAGGAGTTGTTCGAGAAGACTCGCAACCCCTTTGCTTTAATGGTGGCGGCGACGCAAGCGGCGTGGCGCACGCGAAAAGACATGGAAGCGCGAGGGCGGGAACGGTTAAGGTTGGTGAAGTATCTGTACGGGAAGGGGATCGCAAAGGAGGATGTGCGGACGTTGTTTCGATTGATCGAATGGCTGACGCGCTTGCCGGAGGATTTGGAGTTGAAGTTTCGGGAGGATTTGGCAGGGTATGAACGGAAAGAAAAGCCTATGACTGTGGACACGTTACTATCGCCGTATGAATTAATGATGCGGGAAAAAGGCCGTCAAGAAGGCCGTCAAGAAGGCCGCCAGGAAGCATGTCAAAACGCTGTATTGGACTTTTTAGGGGCTCGATTTGGGGCCGTCCCAGAACCCGTCGCTCAACGGGTTCGAAGTCTCACCGATGAGTCGGCGTTGAGGCAAGCGAGCCGGCTGGCTGCCACGGCGTCAGGTTTCGAGGATTTTCTGGCGCGCTCATAGCCGGTTTTGGAAAACTATTACCCGGCGCGAATCTTTCCTTCGAGCCAGCGATCGAGCGTCCAGGTCGCTCTGGCTCCCGCTTGTCAGCCTCGCCCACCGCGGCGCGGAGGCCGGATGAATAGCGTGTTCCACGACAGCCATGCCGCTGTTATACGACCTGACGAACTCCGTGTCCGCAATTTCCGGGAGCCGGGTTCCATGCCCGCGCCGCCCGATCACCCCGGGCAGTAACTCTCGCGCTGACTCGGCATTTAATCTCTCAAGACGCCATGAAAAAGAAAGAATGCCTCTCGATTTCTCCAAAGGCCACGCGGCGAGCCTTTATTCAATCCACAGCCTTCGCAAGTTTGGGCACGTTGCTGATGAGACCTCGATCTCGAGCCGCTGTGATGAGGGTGGCCACGAGCGATGCCGGGGCTTCGACAACCGACTCAGATGTCGGTTCGCTTTTTCCCTTCATTCAAAGCCAGGTGGTGCGCGGAGAGTTCCCGCTCTCGTTTCTGAACGATCGATTCCGGTCACTGGCGTCCTGGAAAAGGAAGGCGCGCGCCAAGCTCTTGGAACTGTTGCAGTACGCGCCTCCCCGGTGCCCGCCGAATCCAGAAACCATCGAACGAGTGGATTGCGGGACCTACATGCGGGAGAAAGTCTGGTTCAACACAACTCCCGACCTTCGCGTTCCAGCCTTTGTGCTCGTTCCGAAGGGAGCAGCCAAGCCCGCGCCGGCCATCGTCGCCCTCCATGACCACGGTGGCTTCTATTTATGGGGCAAGGAGAAAATCGTCGAAACGCCGGAGGAACACCCTGCCGTGACGGAGTTCAAACGCGTCTCCTATGGCGGCCGGAGCATCGCTAATGAACTGGTGGACCAAGGCTACATCGTGGTGGCCATAGACATGTTCTATTGGGGTGAGCGCCGGATGATCCTCAACGAGGATCCACCTGATTGGAAGCTCCGACCTCGGAGCCTGACCCTGGAGCGCATCCAAGCGTTCAATTCCCGATCTGGACAGAGCGAGCAACTCGTCGGGCGCACACTCTACTCGGCTGGATTGACGTGGCCGGGCGTGATGTTCTGGGATGACATCCGCACGGTGGACTACCTGCTCACGCGAGCCGACGTTGACCCTAAACGGATCGGCTGCGCGGGCCTGTCGGTCGGCGGCTTGCGTTCCTGCCATCTCGCGGCCTTGGACGACCGCATCCAAGCGGCGGTGGTGGTTGGATGGATGACCTCCTTTCCTTGGCAACTCAAAAAGCACGTTCGTTCCACCATCGGTCACACGAAGGTCGTGCCGGGCCTCTATCGGCATCTTGACTATCCCGATGTCGCGTCTTTGGCGATGCCAAAGCCGCTCCTGATTATCAACGGCAGCAAGGACGGATTGTTCCATCCAGAAGGAGTCAAATTGAGCTTTGAGAAACTGGCCGCGTGCTATCGAAAAGCGAACATACCCGAACGTTGCGCGACACGGCTCTACGATACACCGCACGAGTTCAACGTGGAAATGCAGACCGAAGCCTGGGCTTGGCTGAAAAAATGGGTGTGAACCCTCAGCGGCCGCTGGAAGACCCGGGAGTCTCCCCGTT
>SYMW01000156.1 GCA_005805305.1 Verrucomicrobiales bacterium | reverse complement strand
ATAAAGTAACTCTGTAACCGAGCCGGGTAATGTGAGGCTTGCGCCAAAAAGATCAAGCCCGCGACCAAACAAAAAATTAAGCCCCAATATCGCCATTGACAAATTTACATATGTAACTAAAACGCTACTCATGTCGTTTATCCGCCCATGAACTCTCCATCCCCCGAACTCACCGAGGCCGAGTGGGCCATCATCAAGGCCGTCTGGGAACTCCAGCCGTGCCCCGCTCCAACCGTTCAAGAACACCTCGCTCCTTCCCACTCCTGGGCATGCTCAACGGTGCGCACTCTCTTGGATCGCATGGTCGCCAAGGGGCTGCTGACCTCCGAAAAACTCCGCCATCTCACCCTCTACCGTGCCGCCATCACCCGCGAACAGGCTCAACTCGGCGAACTCCGCTACGCCCTCAAGCATGCCTTCGACGGGGCCTTGACCCCGCTCGTCGAGTGCCTCCTGAACTCGGAGAAGATCTCGCCCGCCGACCTCGACCAACTCGAGGCTCTCGTCGCCGCGAAACGCAAGGCGAACACGTCCTCAAAGCCACGCTCCAGCAAACCCTGAACCCGAGCTTTCATGAAAGATCATGCCTTCACGATTCTCAACGACATCGGATCCATCGCCGCCTCCGCGGCGGCGCTCATGTCGATCCAATTCGCGGTCCTGATTGCGGGGCTCGTGGTTGCCGACTGCTTCCTTCGACGACGCCTCCGCGCCACGCTCCGTTGTGGCCTGTGGATGCTCTTGATCCTGAAACTGCTGGTGCCGCCGGGACTAACGCTCCCCACCAGCATCGCCTACTGGGTGGGGCCACGTCTTTTAAACCCCAGCATCCAATTGGACTCGCCGAAGGCTCGGATCACCATTCGGGCCGCCGACTCATCTGCTGCCTTCAAGCCCACGACGGCCCTTCCCCCGCCGGCGCCTCTGCGGCCCTCGCTCGGGTTTGAAGCGTGGCTTGTGCTAGGTTGGACCGCGGGTGTGTGCGCCATGGCGGCCTTAATGATTCGGCGCCACCGCCTAGTGAAGCGCCTATTGAAAGAATCTCAACCGGCCCCACCTAACCTCACGGCCGCGTTCCGCGACGTCGCAGCCGAACTCGGCATGCTCAAGCTCCCAGACCTTCGAATCTCCCCGGTCGAACACAGCCCGGCGGTCTGCGGTTTATGGCGTCCCTCGATACTCATACCCTCCAAACTAGTCGGCCGGCTGAGCTCCGAATCTTGGCGAAGCGTTTTTGGCCATGAACTCCTCCACATACGCCGCCACGACCTCTGGTCCAACCTAGTTCAGATCATCGCGCAGATTGTCTGGTGGTGGAATCCACTGGTCTGGTTTGCCAACCATCGCATCCGCACGCTGCGCGAATCGGCGGTCGACGAAGAAATGATGATCGCTCTCGATCATGGAGACCTGACCTACCCTGAGGCGCTGGTCGCCGTCGCCCGTCAGTGCTCAAGCCAACCCCTGCAAGCACTGAGTTTGTTGGGCATTCTTGAATCCCCCAAACGCCTTGAGATCCGGATTCGCCGTCTCCTGGAAGAACCGCTTCCAAGAACCGCCCGCCTCGGCTGGTCTGGCTGGCTCGTGGTCGCCATCACGGCGCTGTCTCTTTTGCCGATGGGCTTTTCACGGCGCGTCGAAGCCCGAGTTTTCGCTCATGGGAACGAAACGAAAACCGCTGAGTCCTCTGCCAAAGTTCTGGAAGGGATTGAGTCAAAAGCTCAAGCCCAATCAGCTCCAACAAGCCAGTCCGCTCAAACCACGTCCGCCATCCCCCAAGTGACGACTCTTCACACGCGCACTTTCAAGGTGGACCCCGGCACGCTCCTCAAAGCGCTCGAAGAATCTTCAGGTGAAGTCAACATGAAGTCTCTCCCCCTTGAGCAACTACAATCACGACTAAAGGTCTACTTTGAAAAACTGGGAGTCTCTTCATTTTCCTCCTCGACGCCGACTGAACCCCAGGACCAATCCCGTCCGTCACTCTTTTTCAACGACCGGTCCGGGATCGTATTTCTGAGGGCAACGAAGGCGGACCACGAAATCGTGGAACTCGCCCTCCAGCGCCTCAACCCGTCCCCGCCACAAATGGTGTTGGAGGTGAAGTGGCTCGAAGCATCTCCTGAGGTCATCGCCGCCCAGGCAATACCGTGGCGAACAAACGCCACAAGCGCGCCGGTACAGACACCCAATGCCGCACTGCAATCCGCTCCAGTTGCCATCCTCACGGCATCTCAAGCGCAATCGTTGATTGCCACACTTGAGAAAACCGCTGGTGTCGATCTGCTGAGTGCTCCCCGGGTGACGACTCTCGCGGGACGGCACGCGCAGATCTCCGTCACGGATGAAAAATCCATCATTGTCGCGCAAACGAATCGGGGCTCTGGAATAGAATTCACATCCATCAAACTTGCGACAGGGCCGACGATTGATCTTGAGCCAACCATGGACAGTAGGGCTTCGAATGTGATCCACGTGCGGGCCAAGGCCCGGATCGTCGAATTCCTGGGTTACGTCCAAGCCTCTTCCCCCTCACCCCTCATCCGCACGAACACGACGGAAGGGAACGGATTGGTATGGGATGGTCAAACCTTGGCCTTGGGATTTGGAACCGTCACCAACTCGCTGCGTTGGAGCAGCAAAGTACGCGTTCTGGGCGACATTCCGTGGGTTGGCCGGCTGTTCCGATCAGAAGGAACCAATTCTGTTCGTCGACAACAAATCGTGCTCATCACCCCCACACTGATCGACCCGGCCGGCAATCGAATTAACTCTCCCGAAAATCTTCCGTTCGACCCGAGCACGATCCCCGCAGGGCGGTTCTAACCCCCGAATAGTAGAGTGGAATCCGGGGACAGACAGATTACTCGAGAAGTCCAGGGTTGGAACAGAAAAGCAAGGACACCAGCGGTGGACAGCGGTGGAAACTTCAGAAAACGTCAAACTCAGCCTAACGTTGTGAAATCGGGAGTGGAGAGGGGCGTGAAACCCCTTAGGAACGCGATTCCCGACGGTGTCCGCCGCAATCTGGAAGCAGTCCTGCCAGCACGAGCTGAGCGGTGGACCTTAAAACGGCAGTTGACCAAGGCGAATGGTTCGACTGCCGGTTTAAGGCTCACTGGTCACTCTTTGATGAGTCTATAGAATCTCTTCGGCGAGTCGGCGCTCTCGGGATCCTTGAAAAGAATCGTTGGAGTTGAGGCGTTGGTGCTCATCAGCGTCGACCAAGCGACGAGGTTGACGGAGGATTGCAATACATACCGCGCTCCAAGGATGCCGGGCGCTCGCAATTCCACCGTCCCTGTCTCCAAGGCTGGAGGTGGCAGAGCCACGGAAACATCGGGTTTGGTCAACTCGTAACCAAGTTGGACGAACCCTGACTGCCGATTGACGCCATCAACCGCAATGTAATAGGCCTGCCCGCCCCGAACCTGCACGGTCAGAATGCTGGTTTGGCCGTCGCTTCCGCTATTGTTATCGCAAGCTAGCAGCGTCAAGGAATCGAATCCTTGATCGGCAGGACCGTGGAAAACTCCAAGAAGCGTGTCAAAACTGCTTCCCTCGGTGCTCACCCTCAAAATTCCATCGGTGGGTGCGATGTAGGTCAGCCATTGAGAAGCGCCTCCGATGATATCGCAAGCGGCGATCTCCCCCTGCTCAAGGGTGGAACCTATCGAATCGAACACTTGCGTGCCGCGGAAACCCGAGGACGCAGCCGCGCTGAACTTGCCGACACCGACATTCGACCGCACAGCCAATCTCTGCGACTGCGCCGCCGTGGTTGTCCCGGCCGCGCCTAATTTGTTGTTGACCAGCAAACCGTCGCCTTCACCCACCACGATCAATCGAGCAGTTCTCACGACCTCATCCCGCCCGTTGCCGATCGTCAACTCGTACAAGGCGGCATCGTCCAACGTGACCTTGGGAATCCTCAATTCCGGACCCGTGGCCGAAAGCGTCGTCACCGCCACTTGCCCCCCCACGGTCTTGAGCCGTCTCCATCGGTAAGTGGCGGCGTTGACGGCCACCACGCTAAAGTAGGCTGTTTCTCCAACCCGGGCTCGCGCGTCGTGGAGTCCCCCATTCCGCAAGAATTCCGGAACGGGAATGATACCCTCGACAAATTCCCAATTCAGGCCGATGACGCCGCGGGCGTTCCGCAATCCATCGACGGTGATGTAATAAGTTCGATCTTTCTCGGCAAAAAAGAGAACTCCACTGGCGCCTCCGCTGAGCTCCGATTCGAGGTCGTCGCTGCTGCCCCGCAAAACGAGTTGCTTGTAGCTGAGAGGATCGCTTCCAGGCTCGTACAAGCCCATAACGGTGTCAAAACTGCTTCCGCGAGTGTCAATCCTCATGACTCCGTCCATCGGCGCTCTCCATCTGATCCACATCGAGGCGGCGGAGCCGGCCACGATCGGAGACTCGCCTTCAGCTCCGTCAATCGTGGCGTTCAAGTTGTTGGATCTCCCGGCTCCACGAAGAATCACGCGTCCATCTGCCATGTTCACGACCTCTCCGGCCGGCATGTCATTCATATCCGCCAAGTGGTCGACCATTGGCATGGCGCCCACAAGGACAGTGACGATAGCCGATCGGCTCTGAACCCCAGTATGGATCACTCGGCCCGCTTGATCGCGCGCCTCCACGGACACTTCCACAGTGTAAACGCCTCCGTCCTCTGAACGAACCTTCGGAACCAACAAGGTCGGCATGGTCTCGCCAACGAGGATCTCACCATTCTTCCTCCACTGATACCGCAACGATTGGCCCCGCGCGTTCACCCGCAGCGTCAAATCGGTCCCTGGAGCGACAGATTGGTCGCGCGGTTCTTCGATGATCTCAGGGATCGCCACCACCGCCACACGGGCCACGGCCTCGCTTCTTCCTTGCTTGTTGGAGGCGATCAGGCGGTAAGATCCACCCATCGCGGGGGTCAGGACGGCTAACCTCAAACCGGATGAGGTTTCCCCAGGCAAATTGCTCCCTTCGAACTGCCACTGAAAATCAACAGGGCGGCTCCCACCGACGAGGATCCCCTGGAGATCGATGGTGGATCCCGCGCGAGCGACAACCCCTGCCCTCTCCAACAACAGGAGCGGCGCCATCTGCCGCACCTCCACGGAAAAAGTGGTGCTTGCTTCGCCTCCGTTGGGGTCGCGAACCAGGAGAGTCACCGCGGCAGTTCCGGTTCGGTTCACACCAGGCGTCACTCTGACAAAACGTTGCGCCCCGTTCCCAGCAATCTCAAAGTTGCCCAAGGGCAGCAAATCCTCGTCGCTAGACTTCACCACGATCTCCAGATCCCCATCGAACCTCCCATCCCCGCTCACACCAATTGGGATTCGCTCACCGACGGAATCTTGCGGGATGACAATCTTGAGGGCGGACAAATTCGAGATGGTTGGTCGTTTGGTCACCAGAACCGGGACCGCCTGCCGAGCGCCAAATCCCAAGCCGCTCTCAACCAAAACGTCCAGGGTGAGGCTCCCCCCTTCGCTTGGTTCCGGGCTCAAAACGAGCTCCCATAGGCTTCCAGATCGGGAAATGCCAATTTTGCTATCCTTCAACAACGTTTGGTTCGATGCCTTTACCGTCACACGCACCGAACTCAGATCGACTCCAATTGAGGGCACCACAAATGAAATAGGCGGGCTTTGTTGCCCTTCCACCACGACCAATTCACCGAGTGCCGCCAATTCTGGCGCCACGCTCCCCGATCTCGCGATGAACTTGAACTCCGCCACGCCCGTGGCGCCCGCGATATCCGTTAGCCGCAGTGTGATCGTCGACTCCCCCGTCACACCTGCCTTCGGACGCAAGCGCAAGATCCGCGACGCCCCTGTTCCAAGGACTTCGATTCCCCGGGCGTCCAGCAATTCAGCGTTGCTGCTGACCACGGCCAATCGTGCGGGATCGAGCGGTTCGTCATCCGCCATCCGAATCCGCACGTCCACGGCCTGCCCCACACCACCTCGAACCTCAGCGATAGGCTCGATCACCGGAGCGTCGTTCACCGGCGTGAAGGTCACCGATACGGCGCGAGCGGAGCTGAGTCCCTCGGAATCGACCACTTCAACGAAGCCAGAAGCTGTTCCGAACCAATCGGGCTCTGGCTTGATCCACATCATCGCCTTGCCTTCCCTGACTTCAAAACGGAAGCGGAACCGGCCATCGGCCACCGGGCGGCCAAAAAAAGCTAATTTGTCGAAAGGCGTTTCCGCGTCGGATGCGCTGATCTCAATGGGCCCCAATTCCAAGTCCTCAACCCCTCGCAAAGAGGCAATGTCAGAAAGGACGGGAGCATCATTGACGCTCCGCACGATCACATTGACCGACGCGAGAGCGGAGCCGCCTTCCTCATCGCGCGCGCGGATCGAAAACTTCGTTTCACCGAAATAATCCTTGGAGGGACGCACTCGGATGACGAACGGGCTCCCGAAGACCGAGGACGACTCGATGGAGGGTCTCGACGCGAGAACCACTGAAAGCAGCCCCGGATTTGCGGGGTCGAGCGTGACTTCGATCTTGTCCTTTGCCGTCCGGTCGTCTGCAATTTGAACGAGGACATCCGCGGCACCGTCTTCATCGACCGTGATCGACTCATGGACTAGCAACTCGGGGGCCTGATTTGGTGCGAGCACCCGGACGCCGACTTTTCCAAGAGTCACCAACCCCGCCTCATCCTGAACAAACACGTCAATAATCGCCATCCCGAACCCACCTAGGACCGGAGTTGCGACGAGCGTCCATTTGCCAACTCCTCCTCGGGTGAGTTGCACGGAACCTTGAGGTATCAGTCTTGTATTCGCCGAGACCACGCTCACCAACACCGCGCTTGCAGGTGTGATGTCATCCGCGACGATGAACTCCAAAGGCGTCGTGGAACGGCCGGCTTCGACTTGCACATCCTTTAGTCCCGTTATGGTCGGTGGCCGGTTTGCGCCTGCCAAGGACACGGTAAAACGCGTGCGCGCCTCGGCATTCCCAGGGTCGGTTGCCACGATCTCGACGGTCGTTGATCCGGTCCGTCCCGAAACTGCTTCGAGTTCTAGAATCAAAAGCGACCCCTCCCGTTTGAACTTCAAAGAATTCTCAGTGAGCAACGCCGGGACCAATGCCAAGACTTGTATCGAAATCGACTCGGATGGCGATTCCGGATCTCGGACGTCGATCGCAACCACTTTCCTTTGGGCTTCCGGCAGAAGGACGACCGGGCCCCCGTCTCTTTCGATCAAGCCAGCCACGGGCTCGATCACGGGCGGGTCGTTGACGGGTTTCACGGTGATTTCCACCAGGCCAATGGCCTGGGCTTTCTGGGAATCTTGGACGGTGTAGGTGAACGAATCCTTGCCGTGAAAATTTTTATTGGGAACGTAAAGAATAGTTTTCGAGTCCGCCGACACCGTGGGCGTGCCGTGCCCAGCGCCTGTCACCGCAACGAGAGTGAACACTTTGTCTTCGACATCCGCATCGTTCGAAAGGACTGCTAACTCAACAGGAGTATCCTCAAGAGTTTCCACCACATCTCGAACCGCCACAGGGGGATCGTTGACGGGAGTCACTTCGATGTTGACGCGGCCTTCAGCCATCCCGCCGTTCCCGTCAGAGAGAGTGTAGACAAATGTGTCTAGTCCATGAAAATTCTGATTGGGCGAGTAGGAGAGACTCCGCCCTCCGTCGGCTACGAGCGACACGCCGTTGGAGGGAACACTCGCCGAGGTCACCAAGAGCGTGTCACCGTCAAGATCCGTGTCGTTGAGCAAGACGTCTATCTTCACCGGAGTGTCTTCAGGTGTCGTTATGGCATCGATGCCTGCGACGGGTGCGGCGTTCACGGCGAACACAGTCAAAACACCATCAACGGTGGTAACCAGATAGTTGGATGACCTTGGCGGTGTTGCGAAGGTGATGGGATACTCGCCCGCCGGACTCGCTCCCGTGGCGGTTGTCGCCAGGACTGGCCGAACGTCGAGCACGCTTTCGGTCTCCCCGTTCGCAAATCCCACGAAACTCACCGTCAGCTCGGGGTTCGGGGTTCTTGCGGGACGAATCTGGTTTTCGGCTTTGGCGAGCAGCGTTGCCGGAGTCACCTTCAAGACGCCTTCGACATAAGCGAACACATAATTCGCGGCGGCGCCTCCCCGGGGCGTGGCAGGATAAGAACCCACCGGGCTTGTGGACGAGGCGGCGCTGAATGCCACAGGCTGCTCTGCCAGAACCGCGGCAGTTTCATTGCCGGCAAACCCGCTGATTGTGAATTCAAGGACGGGATTGGGAGCCCCGTAAACCCGGCTGTGATCCCTGGCGGTAACCGTGAGAACTTTCTTATCCACACTCAACAGGACCGTCTTGGTGATCGATTTGAACTCAACCCCATCGTCCGGTGTGAATGTGGCCGACAGCATGTGTGCTCCCGCAGGCAGCAACGTCCCGATGGAAGGTTTATACTCAAACTTCCCGGCCACGCTGGCCTTTGCGTTCAACTCGGCCGGTCCAACCGGCGTGCCATAGGAGATGGGGGCCGGGGCCAGCCAATCAATGATCGGCTCTTGCTGTGGCCGGATCGTCAGAACCCCGTCGACCGTTGTGATCTGATAGTTCGCCGATTGGGGAGCGGTCGCGAATGTGATCGGATAACTCCCCGGGGGGCTTTCCACCAATGCGGTTGTGGACAGCACTGGCTGCGGCGAGAGGACAGAGGGGTTTTCACCGTTCACGAACCCTTCGTAATTCACTGTCAACGGAGGGTTCATTTGTCCCACAACCCGGCTCTTGCTTTCTGCCGACACCTTCAATCCCTTTCGACTCACACTCAGCGTCCGAGTGGCCGTGACGGAGTTAAATCGAGCTGGATCTGCGGGCGTGAACATCAAATTCAAGGCACGCTCGCCCGCCCCCAAGATAGCTCCAGCGGTCGGAGAATAAGAAAACGTTCCCGGCACAGACGATTTCGCGTTCAACTGACCCTCGTTCAATGGAGTGCCATACTCAATCGACGTGGGTCCAATCCACTCAATCGAAGGATCTTTTCTAGGTGGATCAAGGATGAGAATGGTTCCTGGTCGATCCAAAAACGTCGCGGCCTCGATGCCGACCACGACCTCCCTGGGCGTCACACTGTCTGTGATGCGTGCCAGGGCGCTGGCGCCAGGGCTGCCGACCACCATGAACCGAGCCGTAAACAACACTGAACCATCCACCAAGGTCTTCCCAACGGCCTCCGGATCGTCCCAACTTACCGAAAAACGACCTTTGGCCGCAGCCAAGGTAAGATTGAACGAACCGCCGGAAAAACCAGGCAACTGAAAACCGCCCACCTCAGAAAACCGCAGATGCTCCACATTCCATTCCACAGTGAACTGGAACCCGGAGACCGAG
Organism: Verrucomicrobiales bacterium; assembly: GCA_005805305.1. Lineage (GTDB taxonomy): Bacteria > Verrucomicrobiota > Verrucomicrobiia > Limisphaerales > F1-80-MAGS106 > F1-80-MAGS106. The sequence continues at coordinate 13,560 of SYMW01000156.1, read as the reverse complement.
CTGAACCCACTCACCGTCACGGGCACCACCACCTCCGTCTCGCTAGGAGCGGTGCCTCCAACCAAGCTGAACGTGACGTCCGCGAGGAGGGCCGTCGGATCCGCGCGGAGTGCCGATAGAATCGCGACCGCACAGACCAGCCGCCTCATCCAGTGTCTCATTTGATCCATGAATTCATCCCGTGCATACACGGCTAATCCCGAAGCGTTCGCGAAAGCGCCCGCGGTATCTGAGCCAGCAATTCCCATGCCCCTAACAAAGATCCGCGACATCGCCCCGCGGGGAAGCCGATTGCGACGCCCTCACCGTTCTACGGACGCCACGAGGCGTCCACATCCCCTAGTTTAACGCCGATGAAGTCGAGGCTGGCAACTCCAGAGGCGGGCGCCGAAACCGAGCGGGCGCTTTCTGAATCCCAGGGGGCCGCCGGATCCGCGAAGGTGAAATCGGATCGAACAAACTTCCACGAACCCCCGGGATAAGTGTCGGCCCTGCTCAACAACACGCGCCGAATTAAAACAATGTCCAATGTGGACAACGATTTTGAGTTGTTTACATCCGCTCCAAGCACTTTGTAGGCGGAGTCCAGCGATCCCAAGCCCAGGATTTGACGGCGGATGAGGTCGATGTCAGTCGGGGTTGCTCCCTGGCTTGCGGGTGTCTCCGTTGCCTTCACCAACTCGAGCCTGTATGTGCCGGCGGGATCCACCGAGAAACCAAAAGATCCATCGTTCCCGGTCACGACCGCGCCCTGCTGACTACCGCTCAAACTCACGGTGGCGCCGGGGACGGCTTGTGCTCCATCGTAGTATCTGACCGCTCCAGAGAGTGTTACCCTGGCGGGCGGCAAAGAATACTGCATCAACAAGACAGGAGCATTGGGCGGATCCTCGCGTGACGCAAATCGCCGGGCGCTCCTTTTGACACCCTCCGACAAACTGCGGAGCATCCATCCGTGGTTCTCCGCTGGAGCTCGCACCCAAGTTTGCACATCACGGACGAGGTCGTTCGAAGTGTTGAAAGTGTAAGTCCCATTTCCAGCAACCAAAGTTGATGCGCTCACGGTGCTCGCGAAGTCAGAGCCGATGGCGCCGCCAGGAGAAGACCATGAAGCGGTTCCGTGGGCGCGCGACAGCCAAGTGACTTCAGAAGCAGACGCCAAGGATCCTCTATTCCCGACGTGTACCCCCTCCCCCCAACTTTGGAGCATTCTATGAAGGCCAAAAGTTGAAGCGGCCCCCCCCGGAGGCGTGATCACGACCCGGAGAGTCAAAGTGACGTTTTCGATCGTGGCATTAGTGGGAATTTCGCTCAAGTCGAAGCGATACAACGCCCGGGTGTGGTGACCCGTGTTGATGGTGCCGGCAGCCAGGTGCGTGGATCCCCCAAGGTTGTTGTTCGGATCGAACTCGAAAAGGCAGGCATCCGCCGAGGGCGCGAGCGTCAGCGTCGCGGCGCAACCCTTATCGATCATGCCGCATTCCGCGACCAGGGCGGCCGTGGTCATCGACAGCAGGCAGAATCCTTTCATAATCTGTCATTCCGATGGCGGCGAGGGCGTCCCTGATTCGGCGCCGCAGCCACCAAGCCGGCCAGAGCACCTCATTTCCGCATGAGTGCCCGGTTAAGAAATTCAAACTTCGAGGAGGCGGTTCTCGGGCGAGGGGGTGGCTCAGAATTTAAGCTGCATCTTATCGGCCCACACTTGCCTGAGTCGAATGGCGTCGGCCGGGGAAACGACGCCGAGCTTCCGTCGGAAGAGGGTTTGCTCCAGGGCATCAAGCCGCGCCAAACGAACGCTCGAAGGGACTCGCAATCCCGCGGCTGCCCAGTCACGGAGGGGGACATCCGTCGCGGTACGCGGCGGGATGGAGGTGACGGCCACCACGATCGCATCTGCGGCGCCCGCCCAAAGCGCGAGGACCGGCCGCAGCTTGGGCGCTGAACCGCCGGTGAACGGAATGTCAGCGAGCCAAATTTCACCGGGTTGCACCATAAGCCTAATGAGATTGGTAAAGCCCTTCGTCCTCGGGCGCGTAACTGTTCAAAAACGCCTTGTGATCGCGGAATACCCCAGACATTGCCTGAGTTTGGGACGGCGCGGCTTCGGCTTGGGACTTGGTGAGAAAAACGGTTTCAAAATAGGCGGGCTGGGAACCATCATTATGACCACCTTGCATTTGTCGCCGCTCGATCCAAGCGGCCACCTCGGCGAGTTCACTCAAGGGGAGCTGCTCCAGGGCACGTTGGATTTCCTGGACAGTCATCACGCCCGAATCCTACCCAACTCCAAACCTTGTTGCAAGCAACTATCCTAGGCGGGTGCATCCACGCGTTGTCGGTGGAGCACGACTGTGCTGAAAGCCAGTCGCAGCAGCATCTCAGGCTCGCAGCCACGCCGAACCTGCTGCGGCTGGTGCTCCGCACACAACCGCGCTCCGGGCTGCCAGCCAAATTCACCGACAACTTGTGGATGCACTGATCCTAAGCCGAGACACTTCAGCTAAACGATGGGCTGCCTCGCCGCGCAGCCCCACCGAGTATCGCATAGTCACAGCTAACCAACGCTCCTGGGGCCGGTTTGCGGAGCGGCTGCAGGAAGTCGGGAGCCGATTCATTGGAGGCGCTTGCGGTTTTCTGGACTGTTGCCTATAAGAGGTGAAGACACCGAATCACTCCTATGCGACATCCACGACGCGACAAGCCTTCGACCCAGAACGTGCTCGCCATCATCATGGGCGGAGGCCAGGGCACCCGTTTATTTCCGCTCACGAAGGAACGCGCCAAGCCGGCCGTTCCGCTAGCCGCCAAGTACCGGCTGGTCGACATCCCCATTTCCAACTGCATCAACTCGGGACTGAAGCGCATTTACTTGCTCACTCAGTTCAACTCGGCTTCATTGCACCGCCACATATCGCAGTCTTACAAGTTCGATCATTTTTCGGGCGGTTTTGTAGAGCTTTCAGCCGCGGAACAATCCTTCACGAGCACCTCTTGGTACCAGGGCACGGCCGATGCCGTTCGCAAGAATCTGAACCATTTTTTGAACCACGACTTTGACTACGCATTGATTCTCAGCGGCGACCAGCTCTACCGCATGGATTTCACGAGAATCCTTGAGGAGCACCAGGCCAACGGGGCGGAATTAACCATCGCGACCATTCCCGTGCGCCGATCCGACGCCCAGTCGCTCGGCATCATGCAAATCAACGCCGAAGGGCGGATCACACGATTCGTCGAAAAGCCGAAGGACGCCGCTTTGCTGGATTCCCTGCGCCTTGACTCATCTTCCCACGAGGCCCTGGAAATCAAAGGAAATGACGAGTGCTTTCTCGCTTCCATGGGCATCTACGTCTTCAATCGGGATGTGCTGGTGCAACTTCTGGAAAACACTCTGACGGATTTTGGAAAGCATATCATCCCGACGGCGATCGAAACCCATCGAGTTTTTTCCCATGTGTTTCAAGGATATTGGGAGGATATCGGCACCATTCGGGCCTTTTTCGAGGCGAACCTCGACATTGTGTCAGAGCTGCCGCGGTTTAACTTCTTCGATATGGCCGCCCCCATATTCACCCGGCCCCGGTTTCTCCCAGCCACCAAGATCAACGCGGCGCAGATCGATCATGCGGTCCTCTCCGACGGCTGCATCCTGAATCATTGCAAGATCACCCACTCAGTCGTGGGAGTCAGAAGCGTCGTGGACTCGGGATGCGACATCCATCGAGCGGTCTTGTTGGGCAACGATTACTTCGAGTCCGCCGAGTCGATCCGTCAAAACGAATCCGAAGGACGACCCCGAATCGGGATTGGGAGGAACACCATCATCCACAACGCGATCGTGGACAAGAATGCCCGCATAGGTTCGGATTGCGTGATCACGCCTGATGGAAAGCCGGTGAATTTGGATCATGAGAATTATTTCATCCGCGACGGGATCGTGATCATCCCCAAGAGTGGGGTTGTGCCGAACGGCATGAAGATTTGATCCACAGTGAGGTGGCACTCCAAAGAGAGGGCCATCGCGGGCCGCCTGATCGGTCTGACGATCTCCCTGGCGCTGTTCGCCGTGACGGCATATCGCGTCGACCCGGCGCTGCTGAAGCAGACCCTCCGTCGTGCTGATCCGGTTTGGTTTCTGGCATCCCTTGGGGCGTTCGGCATGACGACCTTGGGCATGAGCGCGAGGTGGCATCTAGTGGCGCGCGAGGCAGGCGTTGTCGTGCACGCCGCCGCGAGCTGGCGCGTTTGCACGATAGGGCACTTCTTCAACACGGTGCTCTTTGGGCCGATGGGCGGGGACACCGCGAAAACCGCGCTCTACCATCGTTGGTTTCGAATGCCCGTGTCGAAGATCGCCACAGCGTGTCTGTTCGACCGGTTGCTCGGGCTGGCCGCGTCGGTCCTGATGGGACTCATCCTGCTCGGGCTGCTCATGGGTTCGGAGGTCGGGAGCGTTCTGAACCGCCTGGAATGGCGGCTCAGGACGCCCCATCTACTGGCCGCTGCCACGGTAGTCTTCGCGATCGTCCTGTGGAAAAAAGTGGCCGCCAAGCCGAAGAACTCCCGGGCGCGGCTGCTTCGGCGATCGATCGCTCCCCTTTGGCGCCGGCTGCGCGGGCAGCCGGCTTTTCTTGCCAAGACACTCGCCCTGGGACTCGGCATTCAGCTCATCTGGTGCGGGCTCCTCGGACTCAATTTAATGGCGGTGACCCACGCGGCCATCCCCTGGACCGAAATTCTGTGGACTTTTCCGATCATAGGTTTTATCGCATCCACGCCGCTCACGATTGCCGGGGCGGGCCTGCGCGAGACTGCGGCGTTGTTTTTCCTGGGTCTGTACGCGGTGCCGGCGGCGGACGTGGCCGCCGCTTCGTTGCTGACTCTGCTGGTCTATATTGCCTGGGCCTTTTTTGGGGGATGGCTGTTGTGGCGGGAAGATCGACAATTCAGGAACGCTCCATCGGCGGCCCTTTCGCCTCGGATCTCGGTAATCATCCCGACGTTCAATGAGGAAACGGAACTCGCGGCCACTCTCGACCGGGTGCAAGAGGTTCCCGAGATCCAGGAAATCGTTATCGCGGATGGCGGGAGCGTGGACCGCACCCGGTCGATTGCTGAATCCCGGGGATGCTCGGTGGTGGCATCGGCTAAGGGCAGAGGGGCGCAATTGAGAGCGGGCAGTTTGGTTGCCAAGGGGGAGGTGCTCTTGTTCCTGCATGCGGACACCTGGCTGCCCTGCAACGCGGGCAAGGCGCTGCTCGGCTGCCTCCGGGACCGCACCGTCGTGGGGGGGGCCTTTTGGAAAATCTTCCGCAACCCGCCCATCCTCTTGCAAGCCTCCCGATTCAAATGTGCCAGCAGATTCTATTTAGGGAGATTGGTGCTGGGGGACCAGGGCATTTTCGTCCGCCGCTCGGCACTGGCATCCATAGGCGGATTTCCGAACCAACCCTTGATGGAAGAGCACGTGCTGTGCGAGCGCCTCTCCAGGGTGGGCCGGCTGACGTTGGCACCGGCCACTGTGATCACGTCGGAGCGGCGATTTCACCGGTTGGGCCCCCTCCGGACCTATCTTAGAATGTGGAAAGTCACGTTGCTCTTCCATCTCGGTGTCGCGCCCGAAAAACTCCGGAAAATCTACGAAGGGGATTGAGGCAGCAGCGCCGTCATCCAAAGGAAGCCAAGCCCTGGGAGGGTTGCCGGTCGGAGTTGTGAGTTCCCCGCTTTTGGACTCGCAATGGGGTCTGGAGGCTGTTACCGTCCGGCCCAATGCCAGACATCCTTCCAAAGCCGGAGGTCATTATCACGCATGAAAGCGACCTGGACGGTTTGTTGTCGGGGATGCTGTTGCAAACCCTGGCTTTCAAACTTTTCTCCACGGAAGTCCCGCTGCAGGCATACCACAATCACAACTGGCGCCAGCGGGGACTGCCCGAACGATCGGCGTGGGTTGCCGACATGGCTTTCGAACACCGCCTGGACAAGCCCAATTGGGTGATCATCGATCATCACATCACGGAGACGCAGCCACGCTTGGCGAAGCTTGTTCACGATCCGGCCAAATCGGCGAGCCTGCTTTGCTACGAGCTGTGCAACGCGCAAGGCATCAAGAGCCCCGAGTTGGATGAATTGGTCATTTTGAGCAACATCGCCGACCTCTTCCTGGAAACCGATCCCCTATTCCAACGCGCTTCAGATTACGCCAGCCTTGTCAAAACGTACCAATTCTGGAATCTGCACAAAATCATCGACGGACGGGCCGAACGTCTGCTGAACCATCCACTGTTGGAGGTGATGGAAGTGAAGCGCCGGTTGGAAAATCCGCTCGGCCTGGAGTGGAGCAAGAGGCATGTCCAAGAGATCAGCCCTGCCGTCGGGGTAGTGACCATCGTGATCGGCAATACCAACGCGATCATCAACTCGATGCTGGAGGAAGGGTCGACGCCTTATCCGGTTCTAGTGACATTGTTCAGGAAATCCAACGGCATGGTTTTGGCCAGTTTCAGAAGCCGGCGAGGCGAAGCCCTGTCCATTGCTGAGCGATTTCAAGGCGGGGGCCATCCAAACGCCTGCGGAGCGTCCCTTCCCCGTTCGATCCAAGGAATTGAAGAGGCAATCGCTTACATGCGCCGGATTTTGAACCCGGCTACGGTTCCGGACATAGCCTCAAACCAATCCTTCAATGGTCTAGAAAGTGCCTTCGCCAAAATCTTGCCCAATTCCTGAACACCATGTTGCGGTTGGGACGAGGATCACCAAACCAGAAAACCATACCGTGACCCCTTTCATCCCACCGCACTGGACCATGTCGATGCACCACCACGCCTGGAATAGGAAGTCGAAGCCCCAAGCTCCCGCCCTCACGCCGGCCCGCCGTCTTGGATTTCTTCCCGATCGGCCAATTGTTATGGCCGGGACCTTGTTGCTGATCTTGTCCGTGGCAGGTTTGAAGGCGGCTGCGCCGGAAGCGGTCACCCATTCATTCCTGGCAACCGGAGCCCAAACTCAAATCGTCGGCGCTTCGGGGCACATCCTCTGGAGCTACCCAGCGAACACGCGCGACGGGTGGGTGCTGCCTAACGGAAACATTCTCCTCGCGATGTCCGCATCCAAGGAATTCCCGGGCGGAGGAGTGATCGAGGTCACCCGTGCTGGCAAAAGAGTCTTTGAGTGGAAAGGCACTCAGTCCGAGGTGAACACTGTCCAGTCGTTGTCTCGGAATCGGCTGCTTGTGTCGGAGGCCGGCCATAAACCTCGAATCCTAGAGATCGACCGGGAAGGCACGATCCATCTGGAGGTGCCGATGCAATGTCAGACCACCAATATTCACATGGAATCGAGAATGGCGCGCAAGCTCCGAAACGGGAACTACCTCGTGCCTCAATTGCTTGACAAGGTCGTTCGAGAATACACGCCCTCCGGAAAGATTGCCTGGGAGGTCTCGACGCCCCACTGGCCGTTCACGGCGATCCGGCTGTCAAACGGCAACACGTTGATCAATTGCACCTATGGGAACCTGTCCATCGAAGTCGACAAGAAGGGGAGCAAAGTCTGGGAACTCAGCAATGCCGACCTAAAGCAACCGTTGATCAAAGATGCCTGCGGTGCGCAACGGCTGCCGAACGGGAATACGGTTATCACGAGTTACGGAGCCAAGGCTGGAGAGACGAAATTGATTGAAGTGACTCCCGAGAAAAAGGTCGTCTGGACCTTCACGAGCCCGTCCCCCCAAGGAATTCATCATTTTCAAATTCTCGACACGGGCGGGAAAGCACTGAGATGGCCTCCCATGCGCTGAGCCAGAGTCGGCCGCAAAAGCACCCTCAGCAAACATCAGCGCGATGAGATGCTCCAACTCCCGTTTTGAGCCGTCAAGGAGAGCCGTGGCAGCCGGTTGGAGCCCACGCAGATGCCCGGTTTCGACCGGTGTCGCGTCCTGGATTGCCGCCATGGGCCTTTGCCTCCGCCTGGCCGGCATCGAGGCGGCGGCCACCACCTCCGATGGCTACTCCCCTGACGATCTGGAATTCTTCGAGAAACGCATCCGACCCGTGCTGGTTGACCGTTGCTTTTCCTGCCACAGCCACGACAGTGAAAAGCTCAAAGGAGGGCTGCACTTAGATTCCCGTGAAGGACTGTTGCGGGGGGGCGAGACGAAGCCCGCGGCCGTGCCTGGAAAGCCCGAGGAGAGCTTGTTGATCAACGCGGTGCGCTACGGCGATCAAAAACTCCAAATGCCCCCGAAAGGCCGATTGTCAGAGCGTGAGGTCAGCGACCTGGCCGAGTGGGTGCGCCGCGGGCTCCCTTGGCCCAAGGACCCGGCGGGGAAGGAGGATGGATCGACCGCTAAAACCGTGTTCGACCTCTCGAAACGAATGGCTTCGCATTGGTCTTGGAAACCCATCCACCGCCCTCCCGTCCCTGTTGCCAAGAACCCAGCTTGGGCCAGGAATGCCGTCGATCTTTTCATCGCCGGGCAAAACGAGAAGCGGGGGCTTTCCCAGGCCACAGAAGCCGAGAAGAGCACAATCTTGCGGCGTTTGTTTTCGGATTTGATTGGGCTGCCGCCTTCTCCCGAACAGATCAAGGCTTTTGTGAACGACCCCGATGCGATGGCGTACGAAAAGGTAGTAGATTCGTTGCTCGCTTCGCCACACTTTGGGGAGCGGTGGGCCCGCCACTGGCTGGACTTGGTGCGTTATGCGGAAACACTCGGCCATGAATTTGATTACGCGCGACAGAACGCGTGGCGTTATCGCGATTACGTGATCCGAGCCCTAAACTCCGATGTGCCTTACGACCAATTTGTCAGAGAGCACATAGCGGGAGACCTTCTGGAAACTCCGCGGCTTAATCCAGCGGACGAATCGAACGAGTCCCTCATCGGCACGGCCTTCTTTTGGCTCGGTCAGCAGGTGCATTCACCGGTGGATATCCGGGTCCATCAAGCAGACATGATCGACAACCAAATCGACGTCTTCAGCAAAACGTTCATGGGCCTGACAATCGCTTGCGCACGGTGCCACGACCATAAGTTCGACGCCATCACAACTCGGGATTTTTATTCTCTCTTTGGCATATTTTCGAGCTCACGCTACAGCCAAAGCCCCATCGACAAGCCAGGGAGCCGAACCTCCATCATCAGGGAGCTCAGCGAAACCAAGCGACAAATCAAAAGCGCCGTTGCCGCTTCTTGGAAGATGCAGATCGAGGAAGTGCTCCAGTCCTTGGAGCCTTCAGGCCCGTCAAATTCCCGGACTCCGCAACTCCAAAATCAACCGGTGAAACACCCATTGACCGAGCGCTGGCTGAGAGTCTTGGACTCATCCCGGACCAATCAAATGCCTTGGCTCCACCCGCCACTTGCCGAGGTCAGAACTCATCGCAGCCCGTCCCTACACCGCACTCAAAAGGGAAAGGAAATGAGAGTCGCGTCCGGAGTGTCTGGAAGCCTGGGCACAAATTGGTTTGCGACGGGATGGGAATTCGACGAGGTGAGCGCTTTGCCGGGTGATTTCGAACCCGGCGCTGGCTCCCGCCCCGTTAAATCCATAATCACCTCTCCTAGTTTCCGCTCCGCCCTTTTGAGCAAACGCCTCCAAGGCACGCTTCGATCACCTACTTTTGTGATCCAATCCAACTTTGTGCACCTCTTCGCCGCGGGAAAAGACACCCGCTTGAACGTCGTCATCGACAATTTCACGATGATTCAGGCTCCCATCTACGGCTCGCTGCGCAAGGTGTTAGATTTCGATCAACTTCAGTGGATCACGATCGACCTGACCATGTGGAAAGGGCATCGCGCGTATCTTGAATTGGCGGACCTGTCGGTTGGGGATCCTGCCGGCGGAGGGAAAGCAAGCTACGGTGAGGAAGGCTGCTTCGCGGTGCACCGGGTCGTGTTCAAAGACGAGGCATCACCACCCACGCCCACCAACCAATCTTGGAATCCACTCGCCGAGGGTGATCCGGAAGCAGGGGGAAAAGAGCGGGTTGCCCAACTGGCGGCAGCGCTCTTGAAAGCGGTCAAACACTGGTCTCAACCAACGCCGGATGAAGAAGGCCTCCCCGGGGCCTCCCTGGCCTTGCTGGAATGGGCTCGACACAATGAGCTTTGGAAAAGCGAGTCGGAAAGCGGACAGGCCGGGGATATCGGGAGACTGCTCCAGCGTTACCAAGAAATCGAAAGTCGACTGAAGCCGCCGAGCTACACCCCGGCCATGGCCGAGGGAACCGGGATGGACGAGGCCGTGTTTATCCGAGGGAATCCGAAAAACCCAGGCCAGCCCGTGCCGCGTCGTTTCATCGAGGCCCTCCACCCGCCGGGCGCTGCCGCATTCTCTAAAAAGAACGGGAGCGGGAGGGCTGAACTCGCACAGCATGTCTTGGCGCTGGATAATCCATTCGCCGCCCGAGTCATGGCCAATCGTGTCTGGGCGCACCTTTTTGGACGAGGCATCGTGGCTAGCACCGACGATTTTGGAGCACTGGGCCAACCCCCGTCCAATCCAGAGTTGCTCGACTGGATCGCCGACTATTTCCGGACGGACGCCAACTGGTCGGTCAAGAATCTCATCCGCTTCCTGGTGAAATCCTCCACATACCGGATGGCCAGTCAAAAAAGGAATGATCGCGCGGAGGAGGTCGATCCGGAAAACATTTTATTGCACCGAATGACGGTCAAACGTCTTGAAGCGGAAGCCATACGCGACTCGATTTTGGCCATCTCTGGCAGGCTGGACCGCAAAATGATGGGGCCGTCCGTGCCGACGCATTTGACTGCCTTCATGGAGGGACGGGGGCGCCCTGGCAAAAGCGGCCCCCTGGACGGGAACGGTCGCCGCAGCGTTTACCTGGAGGTCCGCAATAATTTTCTCATGCCGATGATGCGCACTTTTGACGCTCCAATACCATTCACCACGATCGGTAAACGGACGACGTCGAATGTCCCCGCCCAATCGCTCATCCTCATGAACGATCCCTTCATTCGAGAGCAAGCAGCGCTCTGGGCCAAACGAACTCTGAGATCATCCCACAGAAGTACAGAGGAGCGCCTCAACCAGCTCTTCAAAGAAATTTTCGCCCGATCTCCCAAGCAATTCGAGACGCAGCAAATCGAAGCATTCTTATTGGCTCAATCGGCTGTGCTTGGCCGGGCAACCGGTGGTGAGCATTCGTCCACGGCCGTGGAACTGTGGACGGATGTCTGCCATGCTCTGCTCAATGCCAAGGAATTGATCTACGTGCAGTAAGCGGTGTCATCCCGCCGTTCCGAGGGAGTGCCTTACATGTTCTTAAGGCGGAACGATTCAGCTGAACGCAGGGCTGCGCTGCCGCGAAGCCTGGATGAGAAAGGATTGACGAGGAGGGAGGCATATCCCTTGTGGATCTGGCGAGTGATTCGGAAAAACTTTATCGCCAGGATCTTGCGAAGATTCGCCTTGGGCAACTGCCGTTTTAAGGTTGAATGCTCACGGCTAAGACGCTCCCCCGGGGCGAGAGCGTTTTTCCTTCTCATTTGACCCCTTCATTCCAGTAGATTTTGACGTTCTTGGTAGCCCGTCCCGCGGCCACGATATCGAGGCGCCCATCATTATTCAAATCAGCCAGACATAAGTCTTCACACGCCATCGAATTATCGTCGACCACGGACGCTTTCCAGGCAGAGCCTTCCGCATCCACGGGTGCATAGAATTTGATGCCGACCTTCACTCCAGGACGGTTCATCGCCCGCCAACCGACAACCAATTGATCGCTTCCTGACCGTGTCAGATCACCCGTGGCCACGGCATGAGCATCCGCCAAAGTGTCATCCACGACCCGTCGAATCCATTCTTTCGGCTCCCGGGAAGCCGGAGGGGTGTAGACGACCAGGCTGTTGCCGTGCATAGGTTCCACGGTGGCGACGAAGCGCCCCCCTTTCGGAAGCCTGCCGAATCGAACCTCACCCGAGCCTACACCGTCGACCCCGCCGAGCCTCTGTTTTTCCCAGCCTGTTGCGGAGCGGTTCATCAGGAACAGGCCTTCCTTGGAGGCAATCAGCATTTCCGATTCTACATCTGCATCCCACTGCACGGGATCGAAATTGTGGGTCATGTGGAGTGTCTGGTCGATGACCTCGGTTTTCCACGGGTCTCGCGGGTCGGCGGGCTTGAAATAAGCGAGGGATTTAACGCCTTCGCCTTTTCCTCCTTGGTTCCCGCGCCCGTGGAGGGGAACCACAACCAAGGCAAATTCTGAAGTGCCGGAACGGACCCAACGCATCCGATGGACCGTGGGCTCATGGGGGAGCGCCACCGGAGTCCAACGTTCGCGGCGATCCTTTGGCGGCAGTAGAAAATGCACACTCCCGCTGTTGATCGTATCCCCTGGATTCCATCCCGCTCCAACCGCTATTTCGGCTTTGCCATCTCCATCGATGTCAGAGGCGGCCACGCACACGTGGTCAATCTCGGTTACTTTCTCGGCAAGAACAAATTTCTGCCACGAAGGATTTTGGTACCAAACGAACAAGTTTTTATCCGCCAAAACGATATCCTTTCGGCCGTCTCCATCCACATCGGCCACCGCGACGCCATAACCAATCTGAATATTGGAATCAACGACAGCCGCCTTGAATATGGGCGCTTTGGGTTCAGCACCGGAGAGAGTGGCCGCCGCCGCGGAGGCGCAAAGGAGAAATCGGAGGATTGTCATATGAATGATGAGACATCCATATCATGCATGGGACGAGGCCCGCCAGCCTGAAATGGGCCATCGTCCAAGGCAGCACCACCCGCAGCGCACTGGAGCCTTCTTGCCGGGAGCATTTGCCGAAGCGCCGCAGCGCATCCACAAGTTGTCGGTGAATTTGGATGGCAGCCCGGAGCGCGGTTGTGTGCGAAGCACCAGCCGCAGCAGGTGCGGCGTGGCTGCGAGCTTGAGATGCTGCTGCGACTGGCTTTCAGCACAGTCGCGCTCCACCGACAACGCGTGGATGCACCGGAAACGCCGCAGCGCTAATTTGCGCCGTTGACACGGATTTGGCCTCTGGTAAATTCGCCGCTCGTTTTTCGCGGACTTTTCAACCACCCCCGGCAACTCGCCGGAATGGTATTTTTGAACAAATCGACTATGGCCAAAGCATCGAAACAGACCCAATACGTCTATCAATTCGGGGATAAAAAAGCCGATGGGGACGGCACCATGAAACCCTTGCTGGGCGGCAAGGGCGCCAACCTGGCTGAAATGACCCGCATCGGGCTGCCCGTGCCTCCGGGTTTCACAATCACCACTGAAGTGTGCACTTATTATTACGCGCACAAGAGGACCTACCCTCCCGAACTGCAAGGCCAAATGGAGGCCGGGATCAAGAACATGGAGAAGATCATGGGCTGCCAGTTTGGGAATGCAAAGGGGATGCCGTTGCTCGTGGCGGTCCGCTCTGGGGCGCGAGATTCCATGCCTGGCATGATGGATACGATTCTGAATCTTGGTTTGAACGACGACACGGTGCTCTCGCTCGCCGCGGCCACGCGAAACGAACGCTTCGCCTGGGACTGCTACCGCCGGTTCAGT
>SYMW01000003.1 GCA_005805305.1 Verrucomicrobiales bacterium | reverse complement strand
GGTCGGCGGCCCCCAGAGTGTAGCCTCCCAGTATTTGCGCCGCCTGCATGACCTGCTCTTGGTAGATCAAGACGCCGTAGGTTTCCTTGGAGATCGACTCAAGCAGCGGGTGCTCGTACTCGATGGTCACTTCACCGTGGCGGCGCTTGATGAAATCCGGAATCAGGTCCATGGGGCCGGGGCGGTAGAGCGCCACAAGAGCCGTGATGTGCTCCACCGAGCTGATTTGGAACTTGCGACATAAATCGCGCATGCCGCCCGATTCCAATTGAAACACTCCCACCGTGTTCCCCTTGTTCAGCAGATCGTAGGTTTTGGCGTCGTCGAGTGGCAGTTGGTCGATGTCGAGTTCAAGTCCCCGAATGGACTTAATCAGTTCGCATGTGGTTCGGATGACGGTGAGGGTTTTGAGGCCCAGAAAGTCCATTTTGAGCAATCCCAAATCCCCTACTGGCCCCATGGCATACTGGGTGACAATGGCGCCATTTTCGTCCTGCTTGAGAGGAAGCAGATCGACGAGTGGTTCCCCGCCAATCACCACGCCCGCGGCGTGAACGGAGGCATTCCGCGTCAGGTCTTCGAGGACGAACGCAGTGTCGACGAGCTCCCGCGTGGTTTCCTCGGTTTCATAGGCGGCCCTGAATTCGGGAGATTGTTTGAGGGCCTTCGTCAGATTCATCTTCAGCTCGTTGGGAATCATCTTCGCGAGGCGGTCGCACTCTCCAACCGTGAGCCCCATGACCCGCCCGACGTCGCGAACGACTGACTTGGCGCCCATGGTGCCGAAGGTGATGATTTGAGCTACGGATTCGCGGCCGTACTTGCGCCGGACATACTCGATCACATCCGCCCTGCGATCGTCGGCGAAATCAATGTCGATGTCTGGCGGATTGACGCGTTCCGGATTCAAGAAGCGCTCGAAAAGAAGGCCATATCGAAGAGGATCCACGTTTGAGATCTCTAGCAGGTAGGTGACGATGGAGCCGGCTGCGGACCCGCGCGCAACGCATGTCACTCCCATTTTGCGACCGTATTGAACAAAGTCTCCGACGATGAGAAAATAGGAGATAAACCCGGTTGCCTCGATGGTTGTGAGCTCGGTTTGGAGCCGGTTGATGACGTCTCCAACGGCTGCCGCGACAGCCGGGTTTTCAACATTCTGATAGTCTTGCGGACTGGCGCCTTCCGTCGAGCCGCCTGGCTCCATCTTGAATGTTGGGAGGCGTCTAGCGTCATCGATTCCGTCCACGACGAACTCGCCACCCACGGCCCGGGAGTGGAGCCCGTAGCGAGTGGACAACCCAGTGGCGAGCAATTGTCGCAGGTAGCCTTCCCGAGTGTAGCCCTCCGGCGGGTTAAAAACGGGGTAATGAAGCTTTTGGAATTGGATTTCGAGGTTGCATTGCTCGGCGATTTCCAGTGTGTTGCGGAGGGCTTCGGGGATTTCCTGGAATCGAGCCCGCATCTCTTCCGCGGACCGCAAAAAGAATTGCTCCGGGACATAGCGCATGCGCTTGGCATCTGAGAGCAGGGTCTGGGTGCCCAGGCAAATCAGGCAGTCATGCGCGTGCGAATTCTCTTTTGAAACATAGTGGACATCATTGGTGGCGACAACTTTGAGTCCAAATTCCTTGGACCAGGGGATGAGAAGCTGGTTGACCTTAGCCTGCTCCGGAATGCCATGGTTTTGGAGCTCCAAGTAGTAGTTGTCAGCCCCAAATGTTTGCCGGAACCAGTCCAGTGTTTCCCGCGCCTGGGGGATTTGATCCTTGAGAATGAGTTCTGGGAGCTCGCTGGCGAGGCACCCGGATAGCGCGATCAATCCTGCCTTGTGCGCGGAGAGGATCTCCTTGTCGATGCGCGGCTTGTAGTAAAATCCGTCAAGATGGGCGGCAGTGACCAGTTTAATGAGGTTTTTATAGCCCGTCTCATCCTTCACGAGCAACACGAGGTGGTGGTAGGCATCGCGACCTCCGGGGGAAGATTTCTTTTCCTTTCGGCTTCCAGGAGCCACGTAAACCTCGCATCCAATAATGGGTTTGATTCCTTTGTTTCTTGCGGCCTGATAAAAATCGATCGCCCCGTAAAGAACCCCATGGTCTGTGATGGAGAGGGCCGGAAACCGCAGTTGGTGGGCGCGCTCCATCAAGCGGTCGAGCCTGCAAGCGCCATCGAGCAAGGAGTACTCCGTGTGGAGGTGAAGATGGACGAATTCCGAGTGCGGCATCAGCGGGCTTTCTTTTAGGTCGCGGGGGTGGTGCGGCCTGGATTCGCACTAGCTGTGCTTCGCAGCCCTGTAGCCCCAGGCGATGCCGATGGCAAGGCCGACGCCGTGGACAACGTTGGCCACATTGGAGATCCATCCAAAGGCGCACACCAGGAACCAAACACCCATGAACACGACCGTGGGTGGAGGCACATGGTAGCCCGACGAGGGGTCGTGCTTTCCTCTGATCCAAATGTATCCCAAAAGCCCGTAGACGACTCCCGACATGCCGCCAAAGTTCGGTCCCTGCGACAGAAATTGAGCGAGATTCGAAATTCCGGCGATGGTGAGAATCATGACCGCGAGCGTGCCGGTGCTTTCCCGGCGTTCAATCGCAGTTCCGAGATCTTTCAACCAGAGCATGTTAAACAGCAGGTGGATGAAGCCGTAGTGGATAAAGATAGGAGTGAACACGCGCCACACCTGGCCTTGACCTATTTCTCGGAGGGACAGGAGACGTTCGAACATCGAGGCATTCAGATTGTAGGAGGAGGCTATGAACAAGCTGCTGATCAAGCTGGCCCGATCCCCAAAATTGGAAATCAAACTCACCGCGACGCAGACCCCGATGAATAGCAGTGTCAAGGGACCCATTCCGAAGCTGCCCTGCCGGACCAGGGCCTGGCGTCCGTCAATCATGCGCCGCCGTGCCGCGAGTTCCGCTTGCTCGGCGAGCGCTCGCCGATCCTCCGCGGATTTCGCCCCTTGTCGGTAACGCGGGTTTTGGGGATCAGCTTTGAACTGAGCCAGAAGTCCGCTCGCCTTATCGATTTGTTCATCGGAATGGATCCACAAGACCCAGGCCGGCGGCTCATCCTCTTCTACTTGGTTTTCAATCCCAAGCACATAGAGGTAATCGCTAAACAACCGGGCGTGGGTCTCGTTCTCTATGGTGCCGATCATTCTCATTGATTTGTTCTTATTGTATCTGTTGATCGGTTGAGCGGCAACGAAATGATGGTCTCGGGGGGCGTTGGTTTTCAATTGGGAATGACGCACGGTGGATCGCTGACAGGCAGTCGAGGTTTGATTTTTCGTGAGTTGGCGGGGGATAGTGATGGGGTTGTTCGGGGGCCGGCCAATGAATGAACCGTTGCCTGGAGGACTGGTGGTCGGAGAGGTGATTTTGGAGGGGGCACAGCCGAGGCTTGCTTTCATCTGGCCGGAGGTCATTCTGAACCCCGTCAGCCAGGGCGCTACGGCGCCTGAGAGGCTTGGATGGCTCCCGTCGAGCGGGCGCCACGTTCATCGGGCGTTTCGTGCGCTCGAATTGTAAAAATAAGAAGCAAACAACGGGGCGGAAGAGATGTCTACCCGGCGACCAGAGGTTGGTCGCGCGGGCGGGTTTTTTTCTATCGCCTTCAACCAGCCAGATGGAGCTGCCGCGATTGGGCGGCTTCTCCGTTTTGGCGAAGAAGCACAGGGCTTCCTGGAGCGCCTGTTTTGGAAATCAAATGAGCAACTCGTTAGCGTCCGAACTGGATCTGGATTTCAAGTTTCTTCCATCATGGGCGCAGCAGCCCGCGGATCAGAATCGTTTCGCAAATTATCAAGAATCAGAAGGCACCCGGGCGCCGCGTCGAGGCGGGGGTGGCGGTTTTGGTTCGGGGGGTGGCGGCGGACGCGGTTCGGGTCCCCGTCGTGACCGGCCAGATGGGGGGCATGGATTTCGAGCGCCGGGTGGTGGGCGGGATTCGCGACCAGCGTTTCGGGAAGAACGAGGCGAGCGCCCCGGTTTTGCCGAAAGGCGGGAGCCGTCCAGCCGTTTGCCCGAGTTCACCGTCAACCTGATTCCCGATGAGAAGGGCGTGGAGATGATCGCGCGTCAGATCAAGCTCACTGGCCGCTCCTATCCGCTTTTCAACATAGCGCAGTTGGTTTTGAAAAGGCCGGATCGATTCCATCTCAAGTTCCTGCCCATCAGGAAGGGCGATGGAAAGCCCTCCCAATCACTGTGGGTGTGCAGTTTGGATGAATCCGTTTGGCTGAGCGAGGGCGATGCCATACAGCGCGTTTTTGACAAGTATTTCGACATGTTCTATAAGCCGGAACAGATCCCGATTGATCCTCCAAAGGGAGTCTACACGTTCGTGGCTCAGTGTGGGATGAGCGGGGCTATTTTAGGGCCACCCAATTACCACGACTACCAGACAAAACTCCGGAGGCTTCATGCGGAGCGTTTTTCGCGGATGCCGTTCGAGGCTTTCAAGTCACGAGTGAAAATCGTTCGGGACGAGGCCATTGTGAAGAAGTGGGTCGAAGAGCAGAGTTTCCGCACGGAATACACATGTTTGAATCTGCCGGAGGCAGTGAAGCTTTCCAGCCGCGAAGAAGTCGAGAAGCACTTCAAAGAGGTCCACGCACCCAACATCCTGAAGCAGGTCGACTCGCTGGTGGTCAACGATTTGGAGACGCGCCGTCTCCTGCCCCAGCCCCTTCAGACTTTGGCTAGGATGGCGTGGGAAGATCAAAAGCGGTTTCCGCTTAAACTGGTCACTCTTCTGAGCCAGCAGCTCGCGGGGCATGGTTTGCAGTTTTTCAAGGTGAACAAAACCGTGACGCACGTTTCGATATCGCGTCCGCGCTTTCTGGACATGGAGGCGACGCCCGTTTCCAATGGCGTCAAGAGAATCGTGGACTTCATCAATTCGCAGAGCAAGCCCACTCGCAAGATGTTGTTGGAAACGCTGGCTCCTTCTCCCGGTCCAGCGGCGCCTCCCGCGGCAGAGATGGCGCCAGGAGCGTCAAGCCCGGCGGAGGTTCCAGGCCGCGAGCTCACGCAACCCACTCCTGAACAGTCTGCCATCATCGCTGACCTGCATTGGCTCGTCCATCAAGGGAACGTCATAGAGTTCGCTGATGGACGTCTCGAAACTGCCAAACGACCACTGCCCAAACCTGTGAGGCAGCAGGAAAAGAAGCCAGTTCCCGCGACCCCGGGTCCCGGAGAAGCGGTTTCTGAGCCTTCTTCGGCAGAGCAGGAACCGGCTGCGGAATCCGTTGGTGACTCTGAAGTGACCCGTTCGGAGTTCTTGACGTCCGAGGAGAATTCCATGATCTCTGCTCCAGAATCAGGCGGTTTGGCTTCCCCGCAGCCACCGCCGCCTCCAAGCGAGGATTCCCCCACGATATCCCCATCCGCCTCCTGAGGCGTTTTTAGCGCGAGATCACGCAGGATCCTCTGCATGAAACCCAAGGCCTATGCCCGAGCCGGTGTGGACATCGAACTTGGCAATCGGGTGAAAGCCCGCCTGCCGGAATTACTGGCCTCGACGAGGCGTCCGGGCGTGATGGGAAAAGTCGGAGGATTTGGGGGGCTGTTCGCCCTGGATACGAAGAAATATCGAAAGCCGGTGCTTGTATCGAGCGTGGATGGAGTGGGCACCAAACTCAAGATCGCTTTCGAAGCGCAACGCCACGACACGATTGGCCAAGATTTGGTGAACCACTGCGTCAACGACATCGCGGTGCTCGGGGCCGAGGCGCTGTTTTTCTTGGATTACCTGGGCACTGGGAAGCTCGAACCACGGGTTTTCGAGGAGATTCTCCGAGGTTTTGCCCAGGCATGCACTGAGAATCGATGCGCCCTCATAGGTGGGGAGACAGCGCAAATGCCAGGTTTCTATCAGCCGGGCGAGTATGATGTGAGCGGCACCATTGTGGGGGTGGTTGAAAAGGACCAGATGGTTAGCGGGGCGCGTATTCGTGCGGGTGACGTCGTCTTGGGAATGGCTTCAAATGGACTCCATACGAATGGTTACTCGCTTGCTAGAAGGGTCCTCTTGGACAAGATGAAACTCAAGCTGAACCATCGATCCACGGATTTGGGGTGCACGCTGGGTGAAGAACTGCTGAGAGTGCACCGGAGCTACGGCGTTCTGGTTCAGAAACTGCTTCGCGTGTTCAATTATTCGAGCACGAAGCGGAGCGCAGCTCCCATCAAGGGATTGGCGCACATCACGGGAGGCGGATTCACCGATAATATTCCGAGGGTGCTTCCTCGCAATTGCGACGTGGCCATTCGCAAAGGCACGTGGCAAATCCCTCCGGTGTTCTCCATGATTCAACAGGGAGGGAGAATCGAAGAATCCGAGATGTTCCAAGTTTTCAATATGGGGGTCGGAATGGTGCTGATCACGTCTCCCGAGTTCGAGACGAAAATCCTAAATGGCATTTCCAAGCACGGATTAGAGGCGTGGACAATTGGGGAAGTCGTCCGGGGAACGGGTGTCGTGCGCTTGGTTTGACGGTTGATTTCGCGATATCGCCACGCGGGGATTACCCGTTTGGCAACCGAAAAGGACGAACGGCCCGCTTTTTTTTGCCAGTCTCACGCCCCTTTTTCAGAGCAATGGTGTGCTCGATTCCCGCAAAAAAACCCTCCTGCCTCTCTGAGGTCCGGGGGATTCCTGCCAAGCGGCTTCGGATGGGTCCATTGGACTCCACCGCGCACATTGGCCGCCGACGCAATGGCTCAGGGGGAGTGCAAAAAAAAGTCCGCCGCGCCGAAAATCAATCGGCGCGGCGGACGTGAGAATCGATGGATGAAGCCCAGCTATTTCTTTACCGCCGCGGCTGCGGCATCCCACTTCTTCAGCATTTTCACGCTATCCTTCTTGAAGTCGGAGAGGCAAGATTCGCAGCAGAGTTTGATCTCGCGTTCTTCATGCACAAAAACATGAGGGTCGCCCATATCCCCTCCAAGTTTTTCGTCGCTGACGAGGCAGGTCTGCAGGGGAGAAGTTTTCACTTTCTTCCAAGCTTCGTCGAATTTCTTGATGAACTTGGCTTTGGCCTTTTTGAAATCCTTGTCGCAAGACTTGCAGCAGAGTTTCATCTCTCTGCCTTCGACCGCGAAGACCACGGGATCGCCCATGTCTCCGCCGAGTTTTTCATCCGAAACTATGCAAGTCCCCAATGGATAAGGTTTGAGGGCAGCTTTCTTAGATTTCTTATCCGCGGAAATCAGTGACAAGGAGGCGCAGGACAAAGCCGTGAGAGCAACGAGGATGAGGGATGAGGTTTTCATGGAGTAGGATCTTTAGAGGAGCGTGGGTTTAAGAGTCATTTTTTGATCTGTTGCTTGGCCTTCTCTTTCTCGATGTCCTCGGGCTTGATGATTTCCACTTTCGCGCCCTTTTTGAGATCTTCGGCGGAAGGAACCTTGATGATATCACTCGTCACGGACGGAGCTGCACCGGGGATTGGGGGGGTCGGAGGGGCCGGTGTTGTCGTCAACAGCTCCACATCGAACAGGAGAGTGGAGTTTGGCATGATTTTGTCTCCCGACCCGCGAACGCCATAGGCCAAGTCTCCTGGAATGAACAATTGCCATTTGGCGCCCGACTTCATCATGGTCAAGGCTTCTGTCCACCCTTTAATGACGCCTGACACTTGAAATTTCGCTGGCTGGCCTCGTTTGTAGGAGCTGTCGAATTCGGTTCCATCGATAAAGGTGCCTTTGTAATGAACGCTGACGGTGTCGTTCGTCTTGGGGCTTTCGCCCGATCCGGCAGTGATCACCTTGTATTGCAGGCCGCTGGCGGTGGTTTTGACGTCAGGCTTGGCTTTGTTTGCTTGGAGGAACGCTTCCCCTTCCTTTTGGTTTTTTTCCCCGGCAATTCGGCGCTTTTCATCGTTGCGAGTCTGCCATTCTTTTTGAGTCGTGCGGTAGATCTCGTTCATTTCGGTGTCGGTGAAGAGAACCTTGTCCTCTCCTCCTATGGCATCCTTGATGCCTTTTAGAAAGGCGTCGAGATCGGGCGTCAGATCCATTCTTTTGAAGTTGCGCCCTAAATTCACACCGTGGATGTAGCTGTACTTTTGAGCCTGTGTCTGTGGCTTTTCATCCGCTTTGAGGCTGGCGCCAGTCGCGGGTTGTTGGGCGAGGGCGGCGCCGCAAAGCATCGTGAGCCCCATCGAAACGATCCATCTTGTTTTCTTCATAACCACGTTTGAAACTTCATTGAGCCAGCCCTCGGCAAATATTCCGAGGCCCGGCTAAAAGGGGATAATCTCAGATTCCTTTCCGGCTTGCAAGGGGATCAAGTTGAGATGCTGCTGCGACTGGTCCTGTGGACACAGTCGCGCTGGTGTGCTTGGCAGGTACACGGTCCAAGCAAGGTGAGAGTCCTTGCCGGGGGCTGACGGAGCCAACCGAAGCTGAAGCCAGGCGGACGCCGCGAGGCAGACGACTGAAAGGGCGTAGGCAAACACTCGACTGTAGGAATACGAATGTGCAGTGAGGCTGTAAGGTTC
>SYMW01000155.1 GCA_005805305.1 Verrucomicrobiales bacterium | reverse complement strand
TAGGTCCTTTGACCTGCCCTCATTCCGACAGATCCCCTCTCAGCCTACCCGCCATCTACACTGCCTTCACCACTATTCCAAGGGATTTGGACTTGCTCGCCTTTTTCCCCTCCAGGGGTCGGTTTACTGAGGTCTGATGCTTGGCGACGATGCCTTTCACGGCTGACAAACCCAGGCCGCGGCCGGTGGCCTTCGACGAGAAGAACGGGTCGAAGATGCGCGCGAGGATGTCTGGGTGGATGCCGACTCCGGTGTCGTTTACGCGCAGCCGAGCGTACTCGCCCGCGGACAGCTCCGAGCGGGGCTCGAGGAGGCGCAACGTGGCCTCGTCGTAGCTCACCGAATCGAAGTACAACGTGATCCGCCCCCCCGCCTCCCCGATGGCTTCGGCCGCGTTCGTGATCAGGTTTAAGATTACCTGGAGGAGCTGGTTTTCATCACCATCTACGAAGATCGGCTCGTCGGCGAGCTTGTACTCGAGCTGCGTCTTCTTCGAGAGGGCGGCCCGCACCAGGCCGCTCAGCTCGGGTAGCAGCGTCTGCAGATTGATCCGTGCGGTCCTGAAGGCGCCGCGTCCCGCATAAGCGAGCATCTGCTTGCAGAACTCGCCGGCGCGGCGACTGGCCGTCACGATGTCCGCCAACATCGGCCGCGCGGGAGAGTCGGCAGGTAGAATGTCCCGGGCGAACTCCGCGTTCCCGAGGACGGTTGCCAACAAGTTGTTGAAGTCGTGGGCGACGCCACCGGCGAGGACACCCAGCGCCTCCATCTTCGCCGCCTGGCGGAGCTGCTCTTCCAACTCCAACTCGCGCTTTCGCTTCTCTCGGAACGCCTCCTCCGCGCGCCCGCGCTCCACCGCAAGGCCGGTCATCCGCGCCGCGGCCTTCAATCGTCGAAGCTGCTGGGGAGTGGGCGCGCGAGGCTCGGGTGCGTAGAGAGCCAGCGCGCCGAGCACGCGACCGGTCTTGCTCGCGAAGGGGTAGGACCAGCAAGCGGCCACTCCCGCCTTCATCGCGAGCTCCGCAAAGGGGCGCCAGAGCGGATCCGCCTGAATGTCTTCCACGATGACAGGAACGTTCCAGTGGATGGCCGTGCCGCAGGAACCAACGGTCGGGCCCACCGCGAGGCCGTCGATGGCCGCGTTGTAATCCTCGGGCAGGCTGGGTCCCACGCCGCGGACGAGGCGGCCGTCGGCGACCAGGAGAATGGAGCATCTGTAGCCTGGGTTCTCCTCTTCGATGATGTGTGCGATGGTGTGGAGCGTCCCGACGACGGTGGCCTCGTCGTCGCTGTCTTTGGGAAAGTCGCCTGGGCGGGTTTCCGACGGCGGCTGCGCAAGCAGGACAGTGTCGTCGCCATGCTTTGTCGACAGAACTTCCAGCTCCAGCGGGATGCCGGAGAACGTTCGATGCCGGACCGAGCAACGATTCTTTTCCCCCGCGATAACGGCCTGCAAGGCGCCCCAATCCGCGGAATCGACCCAGTCGACGAACGCCCCGTCCGACAGCGCCGCGTCGCTGAATCCGACGGTGGCGCGGAACGCACCGTTGGTGCGGATGAATCCCCCTGGGGCGGCTGAGCGGACGATCATCGGAGGATCCGCGGGCTCAGTCGCGGACGCACGGGGCGCGGCAGGGTCCGAAGGTGGGATGCTGAGAGGATTGTTCATGGCAAAGTGAACGGCGGGGGTTGACCACACTTTACGCCGAGGTGCCCGGACGATTTAATTGACAGGATTCTACTTTTTCAGGGGCAGGCCTGACCATAGGCAACCGAGCTGTTGAGACAAGATAAAAAGAGCTCTGGAATCAGCCTCCCCAGCTTGGGCGGCCGCCGAAGCCGCATAAGAGGAGAATCCCGCCGGGCTCTGCCGCAGAAGGCTGCGAAAGTCGCAATTCCGCCGCACGCGCATTGCCCCTAAAGCTTCCCGGGGACAGACAATCAGTTGCAATCACCGTTTCTCATCGTCTCCCCAGCCTTCTTCCAGCAGTCTCATTTTGATCGGAGCGCGACTGTGTCCACAGGACCAGTCGCAGGGTTTGAGGCGGGTGAACGCGCTGCGGCTGATGCTTCGCACACAGCCGCGCTCCATAATGAAAATTGCTGGCCTTCTTCCTTGCTCCATTCCATCTCTTGGATCTATCGTGGAGCAACGATCCGAAACCCAATTCCTAAGCGTCCTATTTTGCCACCTGCGTGCATTCCATGAAGACCCCAATTGACACCAGGACCTTCCGTCCGCGTCGTTCGGTGGCGGCGGCGGCTTTCACACTGATTGAACTTCTGGTGGTGATCGCGATCATCGCCATCCTGGCGGGCATGTTGTTGCCGGCGCTGAGCAAGGCCAAGACGAAGGCGCAAGGCATCTACTGCATGAACAATCTTCGCCAACTGAACCTCGCGTGGACGCTCTACTCTAGCGATTTCGACGATAGTCTGGTCTTGGCGGCTTGGTTGAGAGAACCGAACGGTTGGTGCCAAGGTTGGATGAGCATTTCGGCACCTGAGACGGACAATACGAACACTTTGAATCTGATGTCTCCTCGAGGCAAGCTCTGGCCCTACAATGGATCCCTGTCGATTTACAAGTGCCCGGCTGACAAGAGCTCCTCCAAGCATGGTGGAAAGTCCTATCCAAGGGTTCGCAGTGTCGCACTGAACCAGAAGATGAACTGCCCTGGCAACTGGGGCAATGCGCCGGATGAAAAGTTCGTCAACTTCCGAAAGCAATCACAGATCCCCAATCCGTCGCAGATTTTCACCTTCGTCGATGAACGCGAGGATAGCATCGACGACGGCGCCTTTGGCGTGAATCTCATCGCCACGGGGCCGCAGACGCAGATGATCAATTTCCCGGCCAGCTATCACAACCGGGCCGGTGGGGTCGCGTTTGCCGATGGCCACGCGGAAATCCATCGATGGCTGGACCCGCGCACAACACGTCCCCTTGGGAAAGTCCAGCTGGGCGACGGTCTGGCGTCACCCAACAATGTGGATGTGACTTGGCTCCAAGAGCGGTGCAGTGTTCCGGTCGGGCGCTGAAGACGTCCATAGCGGTTTGGATCCGGGAGAATGGGGCGACGGGGTCGTGGCCAATGTCCATGGAGCAGAGCAGAGCGAGATGTGAGGACGTCGGCATAGATGCGATTGACGTGACTTCGCTTTTTCGGGCTGCGGGAAGTGTTAATCTCGGACGCAAGAAAATTCGTTTGTGAGGTTTCTTGATCCCTAAAGGTTCAACTGCTGTTTTAAAGATCATTGATAATTAAACGTTTCCGGAGGCGAAGAGTTCCCCACGGAACGGCAACCATGAGCGATGAGACAACCTCCGAAAAACAGGGCTCGAATCCATGTCGGACAGCCAATTTAGGTTCTACTCGTGGCGCAGGGCCTCGATAGGATCCAACTGGGCGGCGGCATTCGCCGGATAAAGTCCGAAGATGATTCCGATCGCGCCGGAGATGCCGAACGCAAGCAGCACGGAGGGAACCGTGACGATGGTTTTCATGCCCGACAAGTGAGTCACCATAATCGGCGTGATGACGCCGATAATCACACCGACGACTCCGCCGCCGATGGACAGCACGACTGTTTCCACGAGGAATTGGGCCGTGATATCCCTCTTCTTCGCCCCGAGAGCACGGCGAACCCCGATCTCCCTTGTGCGCTCCGTGACCGTCGCCAGCATGATGTTCATGATGCCAATGCCCCCGACGAGCAATGAAATGGCGGCGATGGATCCCAACACGATGTTGAAGATCCGCTGAGTTTGCCTCGCTTGCCGCAGAAGCTCCAAGGGAACGATGAGCTCGTAGTCGTTGTTCGCGTGGAAATGCTTCAAAAGAGTTCTGATCTGCGGATCCGCTGTTTCCACCGCGGTCGTGTCCTTCATTTGCACGGTGATCTGATGCAGCTCGATCTTTTCCATCTGGAAACTCCCCGCCGTCCTCCGAGTCAACACTTCGCCAAATCGGGAGCGTGAAGTGGAAAGAGGGATGTAGATGTTGTTGTCCAGGGGCTCTTCGGTCAACTTTCCCGGTTGTGATCGCTGCTCGACGGTGTTCCGCTCTCGGACGATGCCGACTATCTTATAATACGACGATGCCACTTTCAGGGACATCTTCAACGGATCTTGGTAGGGAAAGAGCCTGCTCGCGAGCCCCATGGTGAGAACGCAAACACCTTCCTGATACAACTCATCATAATCTGTCAAGAAACGGCCCCGCAACAAATCCACGCCGACTATTTCCTGGTAGAACGGGAGTGTTCCGATGACTTGGCAAGGCACTTCATTCTGATCGAACCGGACGGCTTCCCGGATGATCCGCATTGGCAGCACGCGCGAGACCCCGGGAATCGTGTCTGCCAACCTTGCTCCATCGGCGTAAGTCAACCCGTACTCCAGCATGAACGTGCGCCCCACATTCCCGGACTTTTGGCTTTCCTCGGCCGGTTTCAAGCTGCGGATGATGATGTTGTTGCTCCCCAATTTCTTGATCGCCTCCTGCGCCTCGTAGGAGGCGCCCTCCCCTATCGCGAGCATCGCGATGACAGAGCAAACACCGAAGATGATTCCAAGCATGGTCAGGCCGGATCGGAGCTTGTGGAGCAACAAGCTTTTGATGCCGAGCTTGACCGAGCTGATGACTTTAAATCCAACCATACTCCATGAATTCAAGAACCAGCCGGAGCTCCGGGCCGGTTGAGGACCTCGCGGTCTATGACGCCATCTTTCATATGAATCACTCGATGGGCGCGAGCGGCCACTTTGTCGTCGTGCGTGACCAGCACGATGGTTTTCCCATCGGCATTCAGGTGGTCGATCATTTCAAGCACCTCGGTTCCCGTTCGAGAGTCCAGATTTCCGGTGGGTTCGTCCGCCAGGATCATGATGGGATCGTTCACCAGCGATCTGGCGATGGCGACTCGCTGCTGCTGCCCTCCTGAGAGCTGGGCTGGACGGTGATCGAGACGGTCCCCCAACCCAACCAACCTCGCCAGTTCCACGCATCGATCGTGTGAGCGCGCCAAATCAACGCCCTGATAGAACAAAGGGACTTGAATGTTCTCGATCACGGTGAGTTGCGCGATCAGATTGTAAGACTGAAAAATAAACCCAATCTTCTTCCCCCGGGCCACCGATAATTCGTCATCAGGCATGGTCGCCACATTGTCGCCACCCAACCAATAATTGCCCGCCGTCGGCCGATCCAGACAACCAAGAATGTTCAACATGGTCGACTTCCCCGAACCTGATGGCCCCATGATCGCCACGTACGATCCTTGATGAATGCTCAGGTCGACCCCGTTCAAGGCATGGACGATGTTCTCCGCGCTCAGCACGTACGTCTTCTTGATCCCTTCGATGCGGATGATCGCCCTCGATCCATTCCCGGAAGACGTCGCGGCAGGTTTTGATTCAGCCACTTTTTTCATGCGGAGTCCGCGTCACTCCTCCGGCTTTGGCTGTGTCCTGGTGCCCTGCCCACTCTGCCCACTCTGCCCACTCTGTCCGCCCTGTCCGCCCTGTCCGCCCTGTCCGCCTCCCCGCCCGCCGCGGGAGCTCTGAAACTCCGCCCGCATGGCGGACTGTTCGTCCTCGCTCAGCTTCCCGTCCCCATCTTTGTCATACTTCTTCATCATCTCCTCGCGATTGAACCCGCCCGCGCCTCCCCCGCGCCTCCCGCCCTCCTGCTGCTGCGTCGATCTGCCCGGCCCCTCCCCCCGAGCCGCATTTCCGCGCTCCCCGGATTGCCTGGATCGCTGCTCCGGGCGAGCGCTTCTCTCCGAAGGTGCCGGCGCGGGGGAATTGGGCGCCAGCGGAACCGCGCTCACATCGTTTGTCGGCGGTTTCTCGCCTTCCTCGACAATCGAGCCATCGAGGTCGCTGGGCTTGCTGTCCAATGGCGGCGACAGCATCACTCTATCTCCTTCCTTCAAGCCGGAGACGATTTGAATAAACTTCGTGTTGAACGACCCAACCTCCACTGGAACCGCCTGTGGTCCTGAGTCCGCGGTATAGACAACTGGCTTCCCCTTCAGCGTGGTCACCGATTGGATAGGAACCGTGATGACATCGACCAAGTTCGTGATAATCACTTCCGCATGGGCGGAGACGCCCGGTTTGACGTCGGCAATTTCATCCGCGATTAGAATCTCGGTGATGTAGACCTTCATGTCGGGATTGCCGAAGCGGCTGGATGTGTCGGGCAGCAGGCCCACCTTGGACACATAGCCCTTAAACCGCTTCTCGGGCATTGGATCCAACACAATGTAGGCTGGCAGTCCCGATCTCACTTTGCTCACTTGAGACTCATGCACCTTCACCGTGAGCTTCATCTTTGACACATCCGGCAACTTAAGCATCTCCTGCCTGTTGCGGACTGTGGCGCCCTCCTCGATTAAGGATTCGCTGCTGAATCGGTTGTTGCTCACGGGATACACGGCCAAACCATCGGCGGGCGCCAGGATTTTGGTCCCGGCCAAATTCTTCTTGTCCCGCTCCAGCTTGCGTTCCTGCAGAGCCAGCGTGTTCTTCTGAGTCTCGACATCCGCTCGGTATTGGGCGAGTTTGGCTTCGACCTGGTGCTTCACCCGCTCCAAATCCTTCTTGGCTTCCTCAAGATCGGATTGCGCTTTCTTAAGCAACTTTGGATGCTCGAAGGTCTCGATCATCCAGATCTTGTTGGTCGCCGTCTCCAGGCTTAGATGAAGGTTGTTGACCGCCAACCGGTCGTTGTCGACCACGGTTTTGTTTTCAAAGTCCTTCTTGAACAGCTCCTGGGACCAATAGAGCTTCTCTTTGGCAATCGCCAGGTTCTCCCGGAGTTTTTCCGCGGCAATCTGGGCGTCCCGCAGGGTTTGAAACGAGTCCCCTTTGATGTATTTGTCGAGGTCGATCCGGGCGAACTCAAGCTTCAACTCCGCCGCCCGCACATCACTCTCGGCCAGGCTCTTTTGAATCTCTAGAGTTTCATTCGCCTGGATCATGGAAAACTGGGCCTTTTCAAAATTGATTTGCTGCTGGTTCACCTGATCCTGCGCGGTCGCGGAATCCAACTCCACGATCATATCTCCTTTCTTCACATAAGTGCCCTCGGGCACGATGTAGATGATGCGGGCGCTGCCTTCGACCTCGTTGCGAATGCTGATCTCGTTAACAGCCTCAATGCTCCCCCCTGCCACGATCGAAATCAAAAAGTCCCCCCGCTTCACATTGAAATAGCTCGTTTGCACGGTTTCGGGCCCGGAACCGCTGATGAGCTGCCATGCGATTCCGGCCACCACTAGGGTTCCCACGGCGAAAGCCCAGGGCTTGCTTTTGACAAAATTCAGTATTTTAGACATGTCGGTTTCCTGGCTGGATCGATCAGTTGGTGAACACCTGTTCCGGAGTCAAAATCATTTCAGTGCTCAATGCGGTCGGAGCGGCCGATGGTTGAGCCGGCTTCGCAAAATCACCCAATTGCTCTTTAAACCAGAACTTGGCGGACTCGGTCTCGAGGGCGCCCAAAGTCAAGAGCAAGTCGAGCCGAATCTGCTGATAGGACACGAGAGCCGCCGTGACCGCGTTCTGCGCGGCGATCTGAGCGTTTTGGGATTCGACGAGATCGCGAACGTTCAATTCACCCGCCTGTTGTCTGATGATGAACATCTCGACACGGCTGTCGGCCACTTGGAGCGCGTTCCTCTGAATGAGATAATTCTGCCGGCGCTGCTCCAGATTGCGCAACGAGCTGTCGATATCGTCCTTCAACGTATCCAACGACAGGCCCAGGCTTCGGAGCTGGGACTCAAAAGAAACGAGAGTGGCCCGGTAATTGTTCCGCTGGCGCAACCGGTCAATAGGCAGATCCAGCTCCAGACCCACCCCATACCGGACTTGATCGATGTTGAACCGCGTGTAATCCGTCGGAGCCTCCGAACTCAGGCTGGCGTTCGCCAAAAAGTTCAAGCCCGGCCGCAACTGATCGGCGGCCACTTTGATCTTTCGTTTGGAATCCTCAAATCGGTCGATTTCGTTGAGTATTGGAAATTGGCGTTGCACGGCCAGACGGAATGCGTAATCACGGTCCAGGCTCACGGGGATGAGGCCGATGGACTTCAACTGTTCCAATTCCTCGTCGTCCACCTGGATCTTGGTGTTCAAGGGCAGTCCCAGCGTGATTTTGAATTGGTCAAGGCTGTTCAAATAACTCGACACCGCGTTGACATAGCTATTCTTCACGTTCAACTCCGACTGCCGGGCCTGGTCCACGTCGCTCCGGTTGGCCCGGTCCTTGGCTCGAGCCTCCAACCGTTGGGTGGATGTCACCTGGCTCAAATAATTCGAGTAAGTGTTCCTGATGACGTTTTTTTGGGCCAAGAGGGCGAAATACTGGTTCACGATCTGAATGGAAAATCGATTCTGGAAGTAACTGAAGTTTCGCACCGCGTAGATCACGTTCCGCTCCGCTTGTGTCAGTTGTTCGACAGCCCCATTGTTCTTGCCAAAACCTCGCAACAAAGGCTGCACCAGATTCAGCGAAATCGTGTTCACGGCGCTGCTTCGGGGATTCCCTGTATAATACCGCAAAAGATCGTTCACGAGCGACAAGCTCAAGCTGCCCCCCGTCTTCAATGCCTGATTGACGCCGGCGCTCGAATCCACGGAGCTCGCTCGATCCCCGTTCGACGATCGAGAATAACCAGGGCTCGATCTCGCGAAGAACTGCGGGCCAAATGCGTAGCGCTCCCCCGTCAACGTCAGGGTCGTCAAATAGAGCCTCTCCTTCTCTGTCTGATATTCCCGGCTGTTCCGAACCGCCAAATCCAACGCTTCATCGAGTGACAACGCCCGAGCCCCCGCGGCAAGCCGTCCTTCGATGACCTCGGAAGGGGCGATTGAATCCGGATCACGGGTCGAATAAGGCGTGTCGATCTGAAACGCATTCGTTCGACCAAAGAGCTGCTGCTCGACTCCTTGAATAATACGATACGTTTCGTTGTCGGCCGATTTCCGATGCTGCGACGTGCTGCACCCCGCCACGGCCAGCAGCAAGGCCGCGAAGGACGCCAATCGAAAAAGCAGCGCATGATCGATCTGTGATCCGCGCGAGACATTCAACCATTCCGCAATCATCATGAATCTGAATTTTGTGACCGTGTGGGGCCACTCGAAGTTACAGCATTGTCTCCGTTTACAGCCAGAGGAAATAACACGAGAAAACAGGCTCAACTCCAAAAATCTCAACTCCTTTGTTAAATCCTTGCTCCGACAACGCCCTGGGTGAACGTCCGGCGTCAGGATTTAACAGCAAATACTCCCATTGACCCGCATGACAAAAGAAGAACAGAAGGCTGATCCCATGCCTATTTCGCCAGTGGTTGCCGATTCGGGCGCGCGTCCAGCACGAGGACCCAGTCGAAGTCTCCCGCGCTGTTCTTGCCGGGGGCGGCGAACTCATGAACTCCCGTGTTCGGCATCTCAGCCAATCCCTCCACGGCAGGGCTGAACTTTCCGTTCACCGGGTCAAACCATCTGGCCAGCACCGGCAACCTGAACTTTGACAAATCGATTCTCACGCCCCGTGGCTCTGGCACATAGGCGAGAAGCATCGCGCCATCCGAGTCGGCGGCCATCGCAAGGCCATCCAACTCTGCCGGACTCGACTTCTTTTCAAGCGCACCGGACTCCGGAGGCATCCAGGCCCGGTTAAAATCAGGCACCAAACGCTGCCATCGAAAGGAGGCTAACAATCGCGTTAGAGGCGGCGCGAAATGCAACACCGGCTCGTCCATCGCCTTTTCCCAGCCCTCCGCGAACCAACGAATGGAAGGATGCGACGTGTCATAACCCGCCGCGCCGCTCAGCACGCTCCACCAAGCGTCCTGTCGCTGACGCCTAGGCGTCGTCCCCCCTCCTCCATCCACCTCCTCGCGGCCCATGACAAATGGAACCGCCGGATCGATGGAGTAAGCCGCTTTCGCATGAAACAACGTCCCAAATGGGCCTTTCGCTGGACCGGGAGTCTCGGATCTCGGAACCGAAGTGAAATGAATCGTCAACCAGCGCTCGGCCAGCAGCAGTTCCCGGCCCGCGCTCGAGCTGCCACATTGCATCGCATGCAACCGATGCCCAGGCGCGGATTGGCGAATCCCTTCGGCAATGGATCGAAGCTCGCCCATCCAGGGCCTCGGATCCACACCGCCCCCGTGCAGCCACAGGATATTGTCCAACCGCTTGAACTTGCGTCCCAGGTATTTCCCATAATCGAGGCATTTTGCCGTTCCATTTGTTTTCACGACTTCCCGCCAGCCTCCATCACCGCCGCCAATCCAGATGGGGTTCAATTGAACCAGCAACCCCTGGCCAGCCGCGTATCGAATGACGCCCGCCACTCTGTCGAAATAACGGTCGTTGGGTGTCCCAAGATCGCCGGGAATTCCAAAGGGCTCGAAGCCTTTCGATAAACTTTCCAGTCCTGACTCGGGAATGAGGTGCGCTTGCAGCACGGTGAACCCACGGCGCGAACGATCGTCCAAGTAACGCTTCAGGATCGCGTCGTTCTGCAAAAATAATCCCCAAGGACAATCCCCCATCCACAGAAACGGTTCCTTCCTCTGATCCTCCAGATAACGCCCGTTTTCGCTGATTCGCAGGGGAAACGCCGCCGCGGATGCGTGGGCCGGCAAAAACATCGCTCCAAGAGAGAAGGTGAGCGCGATCGCCAACAGGAGTCGGGAGGGGAGGCGTTTTGGTCGAATCGGCGAGGCCAAAACAAAGTCTGTGGTGAATCGCAAAGACCTTCTTGAACGCGTCTGAACCGAACGGACCGGCAAGGGTTGAAGTATGGATCGTCGCACGCCCCACCAAACCCTCATCCAAATGCACTTGTCAACACCGTTCGGCTTCCGAATCGCGCCTAGACGTGGCAATTATGCTAAAAAGAGGGCTCCGCCGCCAGCCAGCCTGGATGGCACAGCGCGGTGGGCACTGCACGCCAACCCCACCGCCTGGCGGAAGCGCGGCGACTTCTTCCCCGGGACAAATTTGAAGCCCTGGGTCTTGAACATCGCCTGGTTCGAGGTGCTCAATTACCGGAAGCAACAGGCGATGCTGCTGGGAAGGAGCGAATGCAGAAGTCCGAATTTCGAAGTCCCGATAGTGTGTGAAGAACCGATGGACAATCGCAGGAGAAAGCAACAAACCCAAGAAACACAATGTCAACGGATGCGTCCACTTGCTTGCTGGGTGCGATTCGGTGTTGCGTGACCTTGCGTTTGTCAAAATGAACGAACCCATAAATTCCACAGTGCGGGTGCAGTTCTGGGGCACGCGCGGCTCGCTGGCCAAACCGGGGCGGAACACGCTTCGCTACGGCGGCAACACCTCCTGCGTGCAGGTGACCTCCCCAAACGGCTCGCTGGTGATAGTTGATTGCGGCACGGGCGCGCACGACCTAGGCCAGCGCCTGTTGGCTGAAGCCAAGGGTCCTTTGCGCGGCAGCATACTGGTCAGCCACACACACTGGGACCATATCCAGGGGTTTCCCTTCTTTGCCCCGCTCTTCGTACGCGGCGGGCATTGGGACATCTATGGGCCAGCCGGGCTTGGTCGATCGCTCCGAGACACACTTGCTGGACAGATGGAGCACACCTACTTCCCCGTCACACTCGAAGAGATGGGTGCCACCATCCACTTTCATGATTTGGTCGAGGGTAGTCTCCAGATCGACGACATTCGCATCACCACTCGCTACCTAAGGAACCGTGCAGAAATTAATTCCGATTTTGGTCGGGAGAAAGTGTGTAGTTCCAGACGGGTAGAACGGAGTGGGTTTTGAGGTTGAGGAGACGCATTTGGGTATTGGAAACCTTTTGGGCGGTGGGAAAGGACCGC
>SYMW01000154.1 GCA_005805305.1 Verrucomicrobiales bacterium | reverse complement strand
GGGCTCCGAAGTCTCGGCGCTGCTCGGGCGCACGCCCAGCGCCGTCGGCTATCAACCCACGCTCGCTGCCGAAATGGGCAATTTGCAGGAGCGCATCACGTCCACCAAGAAAGGATCCATCACCTCCTTTCAGGCGGTTTACGTGCCTGCGGACGACCTGACCGATCCCGCGCCGGCCACCACCTTTGCCCACTTGGATGCCACGATCGTTTTGGAACGGTCCATCGCGGAATTGGGCATCTATCCGGCCGTCGATCCGCTCGCCTCCACGTCTCGCGCGCTGTCGCCCGATATTGTGGGCGAAGAACATTATCAAGTGGCTCGAGGTGTTCAAAAGGTGTTGCAACGCTACAAAGATCTGCAAGATATCGTCGCCATCCTCGGCATGGATGAACTGTCTCCAGAAGATAAGTTGACGGTTTATCGAGCCAGGAAGATCCAGAAGTTCTTGAGCCAGCCTTTCTCTGTGGCTGAAGTTTTCACCGGTCGGCCAGGAAAACAGGTTCCTGTCGCGGACACGGTCAAAGGGTTCAAAGAAATTCTCGACGGCAAGCACGACGACGTTGCCGAGAACAACTTCTATCTCAAGGGCGGCATTGACGAGATCAAGGAGTGACTTCTGATCTAGGGCGCGGGAAGGGTGTCGGTCCTGACTTCAGCTAGCTACACCGGAGAACAACATGGCAACTTTGAAACTGGAAATCGTCACGCCGGAAGCAAAGATCTACTCCGAGGATGTCGAGATGGTCACTCTGCCCTGCGTGGAAGGCGAAATGGGAGTCTACCCCATGCATGTGCCTCTAATGACTCAGGTGTCATCCGGTGAGGTCACGGCGCGGAAAGGCGGAACCGATTATCACCTCGCCGTGGGAGAAGGTTTTGTTGAAATCACGGCTGATCGGGTTGCGATCCTGACCGATATGGCCATCAAGTCGGACGACATCGACGAAGTCAAGGCGGAGGAAGCGCGAAAGCGGGCGGAGGCGCGATTGCAGGAGAAGCTTAGCGATGAGGAAGCCGCCTCGGTAACCGCGGCGCTGGCTCATTCTTTGGCGCAGTTGCATGTGAAGCGGCGGAATCGGCGTTGAGCTGCTTTGAGCCGGTTGCTTGAGGGCACGGAAGTTTGGGACGTGGATTTGGCGGTCCACGGGTTGGATTGGGAGCGTTATTCCGGGCTTCTGGAAGACGAGGAACGGGCCAGAGCCGCGCGTTTTGTCACTCCGGAACTGCGGCGACATTTCACGACTACAAGGGGCGTGTTGCGGATTCTGGCTGGGCAAAAACTGGACAGGCCACCTTCGAGCATCCGATTCCAGTTCTCTTCTCATGGAAAACCGTCCCTCCGAGATTCCGAGGGAGTCTTTTTTAATGTGGCACATTCCGGAAGCCGGGCCCTGGTGGCATTTTCGACATCGGATGTCGGCGTGGATATCGAGCATATCAGGCCATTTCCCGAGCCGATGAATCTCGTCAGGCGTTTCTTTTCTCGGGGGGAGTTAGCCGAGTTCGAGAAGGTCGAGGCAAAGGATGCGGAATCGCTTTTTTTCAAGTGCTGGACACGCAAGGAAGCGTTTGTGAAAGCCTTGGGGCACGGCCTCAGCATGGGGTTCGACTCATTCACCGTGCCCTTGGATGAAAACTGTTCTGACGCTCCTCTGATTCAAGATCCCACCACACCCGGCCGTAGGTGGAAGCTCATTCCCTTGGAATTCGAGGACGGTTATGAAGGGGCGATCGTGGTCGATCCATCGGCAACCACAATTCACCGTCGTTCGTGGCAAAGAATCTCTAGTTTCGTCCAATAGCGATCCTAAAACCTGCAAGCGGGCGCCCGGATAAAGTAAGAGCCGCAATAGTAGATCAGGCGAAGCGGACGGATTGAGAGGCGCGAGCGAATGGCCATCTCGCTTCGCCTACTCGATTTAAGCTATGTTCTTGGCTTCACCCGCTCGTCTTCCACCGCAATCGCCAGTTCTCGGGTCATTACCGCTTGATTTCCCCGGATCCTTGCGCCGCCATTTCCTTCAACATCTCCACGGCTTGATCCACGATGCGTTCACCCGTCCCGGGTTCCGCGAAACTATGGTAACCAGTCCAAACCTGGTAGCCGCCCAGTTTGTGCCCCTCCAAGTCAGGCAGGTAACCAATCCAATCGTTCGCCAGTTCCGCAACGTAGGTGTTCGGGAATGGGGATCTATTCTTGATGTCTAACCCTAGCTTTGTGAAGAACTCCGCGGGGACGCCCACAAAAGCGACGTTGCCAATCAACATGGTCTGCACCCAGGTTTCACGCTCCCCGCCACGTTCTGGGTCTAGATTCTTCCTCATGTCCCGAAAGACTTGAATGATGGACTCAGCATAAGCTCCGGATCGCTTGCGGCAGTAACGGGCGACGGCCGCTTCCTCCGAAGCCTCGTCGAATTGGCGCACGCGAAACTTGAATGGACGCCTCAAGGCGGCAAGTCTTGTGACGGGTCGAGGGGTGGACCGCGACAAGGCTTCATGGACCGCCGACTTGATCCGCCGAGTCGCTTCCTCTCCACTGAGGCTGAGGTTATGGGTCGATCCGGACGCTCCTTCGAGAAAGCAGAATAGTCCCCCCATTTCCGCTTCCAGATCTTGCGCCGCCAAGCCGTAAAAGGAAGGGGAACGACGGCCAGGCAAGCGTGTCCCGATGGTATGCGTCGAGTGGTTGAAGAGGACGGCCTGCAGTTTGTCGGCTGGATCGCGAAACGACAGCACCGGTAATTCGGGATCGAAAGGGCCCGTTGGTCTCACCGCGTCTTCGCGCGGACCAATCCAGTAGATGGTTCCGTCCTCCAGCATGAGCCGGCTGTTCTGCCCCACAGTGGATTCCTGGCCCCGATGGAACAGGAACTTGCTGCCTTCGGGCGACAAGGCGCCGTGGGCGTCCTGAACCGCTTTCAAAATGCCTTTCTGAACTGCCTTGCAGAAAACCGGGTCTCGGTCGTAGCCGTGGATCTTCAGAGTGCTGGGCGCGTGATGCGTGTGGGTGCTGTGGATCAGAACGTGCGCCGCTGGAATGCCGGTGGTTTTTGCTATTTCTTCGGTCACCGGATCAAGCAAGTCGCGGGTGATCATCAGGATATCGCAGGCCACAACGGCCAGCATCGCGGTAGGATGCGCGAGCACCACCGCCACCACGCGCAGCTTTCCCTCCTGTCCCGTTGCTTTCCCCGCGTGAATGCCGCCGGCAATGACCATGGAATCGTCCGCCGCCAAATCGACCGCCGCGGCGCCCACTCGCAATTTCGAACCGGGAGGCGGGTTAGGTTCCGCGGCGGAACAGGTGAAAACGAAGGCCATGGCTATGGCGAGGCCCCAGAGTCTGAGAGCTGAGTGCATGACGAAAATGGTTTGGAGGCA
Organism: Verrucomicrobiales bacterium; assembly: GCA_005805305.1. Lineage (GTDB taxonomy): Bacteria > Verrucomicrobiota > Verrucomicrobiia > Limisphaerales > F1-80-MAGS106 > F1-80-MAGS106. The sequence goes on along the minus strand of SYMW01000154.1, from coordinate 19,573 downwards.
CTGCGACTGCAAATGTGGTTGGATGAGATCTAACTTTGCCTGGACGAAGATCGAAAGACAAGCCCGCTGGCGAGGCCATGGAATAAAACCAAAGAATCAAGGCCACTGGGTAACACCAGTTATGGCACAACGATACCGGGACTCGGGTAACAGTTACTTTTGGCGCGCGGCGAATGTTGACTCGCAACGGCGTGGTGGCGGTGGTTGTGAGTCGATGGGAGAGTGAGGTGGCCCCGGAAGCGCTTCGACAACGATTGTCTTCATAGGCAGATAGTCTTGCGAGGCTCAATTGGTAGCCAGTTCCCGATCCGTGAGGTCCTTCTGCTTGAATGTCTGAGCTGAGAGGGTGGGATGAAAATCCGCTGTTGTTTGGCGGACTCGAATCTGGCAGCATCCTGGCTCCAAGGCGTGGGCGCGTGGTGGAATTGGCAGACACGCGGGACTTAGGATCCCGTGGCGAAAGCCGTGCAGGTTCAAGTCCTGTCGCGCCCACCATTTTGTCTTTCGTGTAGGGGACTCCATCGCATCCAACGGGACAATCCCAGGTTGGAGTTAAGGAGGGGTGGGGGGACGTTGATCGCGTTCTTGATGTAGGATCAAGAAAAGCCCGAACTGGGTTGGGTAGGAGTCGGTTTGGCCGATCTCAACTTGTCGTTCGAGTGGAACATCAATGAGGTTGGCGATGCTTTTTCCTGGACTCCCAAATCGGTGCTTTCGCGGGTTGATCATCCAAGGGGTGAGACTCCGTTCATGCTGCCGATGTAGCGAATTCAACTGGCGATTGTTTTTCCCTCCTCACATCCCTGGATTCTGAGTTCTGAAGGTGGTGTTGAAGAGTTGAACGTCCTTGAGCTGAAGTTATTTCAACGGCGCCCACTTGGAGTGTTTATAACGCTGGTAGACCCATTGAAAGTCGCGGTTCTTGTTGTTGCCTCCCGACCAATTGAAACTAGAGGTTCCATTGGCAGAAGCGGTGGCCGCTTTGATCGTGCTGCTCTCGAGCCATTTGTGGGCTTCAGCATGCCCGTCCGCGAACCCAAGCGTGCTGGTGCTGCCATGAAAGATGGCGAATGGATCCACCCAGCCGGCGCCGGGTTCGACGTCGATCACCCAGGTTCCGAGATTGTAGTTGCGCGGATCTGCTTCCTCGAGGAACACCATTGCTTCGGACGCGTCGAGCACGGCCGACATCTTTTTGTAAGGCAGTTGCACCCCGCCCTGCCACTCGGGAATTCCGTTCATGCCGTTGGCTTTTGAGTAGCTGTCATACGCCCAGCCTCGCCCCGGTTTGAGCCGCTTGGTGCGCAAGTCCCCTGGACAGTGGTAGCCAGCGGTCGCGGACGCGTAGCGGAACAGAGGCCCCGCCTTCAGCCCATTCTCGATCCTCGTTTGCGCCTCGGTGATTTTCATGCCTACGGAAAGATCGACGAGGTTTCCATTCAGCAATGGACCTTTCCAATAGCCGCCTCCGTAGTTTCCTTCGGTGGGCACCATGAAGTCGTCGTTGTCGTCGGCGTACATCACGAACGCCAGCGCCAATTGTTTCTGGTTGTTGAGGCATGACGCTCCGGTCGCCTTGAGCTTGGCCCGGGAAAGAGCCGGCAGCAGCATGCCAGCCAGTATCGCAATGATGGCGATGACCACCAAAAGTTCAATGAGTGTGAAGCCGCTCTTGGCCGACGCGGAGCACGGTCTCGGAGTTTTGCACATGTGTTGAAAGAGAATGACTGCCCGGAAGCAGGGCGTATTGCGGTGAATCTGAGTCAATGTCATCAAATTACTCGCTTCGGCACGACCTGGTCAAGATGGGCGCATTGGTGCACAGGGCAAAACTCGGCTGGCCAGGAAAAAGCTGGCCGAGGTCTCGGGACTTCAAGCTCGGCACGGACCCTTAGCTGCGACGGTTCAGCTAAAGGCAGGGCGGCGCGGCGAGACATTTCGCGATCTCTCGTTTTGCTCACGATCCAGTGGCGAGTGAAAACTGGCCAAACCTTCAACCTTAAAACGGCGTTCGAACATCGTGCAGATTTGCAAAAGCGTGAATCAGGAAGAGCAAGCTTCGACGAAGATCGAGGCATCTCCTTGATGGATCTGCTGAGTGATTTGGAAAATCTTTATCGCCAGGATCTTCAAAAGATTCGCCATGGGCAATTGCCGTTTTAAAGATCAATCCACTTCTTCGATCGCGCGCTTTTCAACACCGCTTCGCATAATCGGACCTCGTGATGACCGTCCTCGGCCGTCGCGAACAGAACAGGTGTTTTTCGACCGCTCGAGATATGCTCATACACGGCGCGATAATGCATTTTATGGCTGTCGGGAAAGCCCTCTGCGTGTCCACCTGGGTAGTCGGTGAACCCCGCGACATCCTCGCTGAACCCCGCCGTCGCGCGCTGCAAGATTTGGTTGGGCTCGTCACGCCGCCCCACGACGATTTCGTTGGGTTGCTGCAAATCCCAGCGCACGCTGGCTTTAGTGCCGTAAACCCCCATGTAAAGACTGCACTTCCAACCCGCCGCCACTTGCGACACGGACGCATTCGCGTGCACCCCATCCGCGTTGCCGCTGGATGAGGCGCCAAACTTGAGCAGCACGCTCGCGAAATCCTCCGTGTCCACCTTGTAACTCACCATCTCCCGATCGGACGCTTCAACGTTTTGAAAAGTCTTCACTTCGCTTTTTGGCCGAAATCGTTTCTTGTGGAACGTCTCCAACGTGGCAAAGACGGATTCAGCCCGGGAGCCGAGAACAAACGACACGGCATCGACCCAATGTGTGCCGATATCTCCCACGGCGCGAAGTTTTCCCCCCTCGCGAGCCAGTAAGCGCCAATTGTAGTCGGTGTCTTTCAGGAGCCAATCCTGGAAAAAATGGCCTTGCACATGGATGATGTTTCCGAGGTCCCCGCGGGCCACCATCGCGCGCATTTGCAGAACGGCCGGGAAGAAGCGGCACATGTAGTTGACCGCGAAAACGGGGGCCTTGGCGCCTCTTTTTTTGATCCATTGCAGGATTCGTGAAGTCTCCTGGGATGTCATCCCAAGGGGCTTTTCGCACACGACGTGTTTGCCGGCAGAAAGCGCCGCCAGCGATTGCTCCACATGAGCTTGGTTTGGGGACGTGATGTGGACCACGTCGACATTTGGCGAACGCAGCATCGCCCTGTAATCATAATCACCGTAAACCTCGGGGATGCCCCACTTATCCGCGAGAGCCCGCGATCCCTTGGACGACCCACAGACGGCGGTCACTTGAACTCCGAGACGTTTCAAGGCTTCGATGTGCACGGGACCGATGAATCCTGTCCCGATCACGCCCGATCGAATCTGATGCAATGGCTTGCTCATCGGCCCAGTTCATCAGTTCCGACCAGCCCGAGACAATAAGATTATTGAAAACGGCGCTCTCGGATGCGGGCTCGAAGCGGCCGCGGCTTCAGACCCAATCATTAAAAGTGATGCACGCAGGGTCTTCCTTGCGGCCGCGCGACAAATCAATAAGAATGACTCTTTCCAACCGAGAGAACCCAATGAACAGAAGATTCCTGCAGTTGTTGGCGGCGTTGCTGATCGCGCCATCGTTTGCCCCACTGTGCGCGGCAGTGCGCCTGCCAAGCGTCATCGGCAGCCACATGGTGCTTCAACAAAAATCAACCGTGAACCTTTGGGGCTGGAGCAATCCCGCTGAAAAAGTCCGTGTCATCGCCGACTGGGACATCCAGATTCATGAAACTACCGCGAACAACGGAGGACACTGGTTAGTGCGGGTCCAGACGCCCGCCGCTGGCGGACCCTACAAGGTGATCGTGAGCGGGTCGAATGCCATTGTGTTAGAGGATGTCATGATCGGAGAAGTCTGGGTGTGCAGCGGTCAAAGCAACATGGAATGGAGCGGGGATCAGAATCTGCCTCAGTCCCTCGAAGAAGCGCCACGCGCCAGAAATTTGAAGATCCGCTTTTTCTCAATTCCAAAAGCGACGTCGAACACCCCTCAAGACCGATGCGAAGGAAGCTGGAAAGTCTGCACGCCTGAAGAGATGGTCCATTTCAGCGCCGTTGGCTATTTCTTTGGAAAACAATTGCAGCAAACCCTGGGGACGCCCATTGGCCTTGTCGGAAGCAACTGGGGAGGGACGCCTGCGGAAGTTTGGACTCCCCAATCATCCGTCCTGGGTGATCCCAAACTCAAGGAGGCGGCCGGCAAGTTGCAGTCGTTTGCGTGGTGGCCCAAGGATCCAGGCAAGTGTTTCAACGCGATGATTCACCCGATCACCAAATACAAAATTGCCGGCGCCATTTGGTACCAAGGGGAGAGCAATACCTCCACGGCTTATGCCTACCAGGATCTTTTTACCACCATGATCGGCGCCTGGCGCAAAGCTTGGGACTCGGATTTCCCGTTTTACTTCGTCCAAATCGCTCCATTCGCTTACGGCAACAGCCACGTTGGAGCGTTGCTGCGAGAGGCTCAATCCAAAAGCGCCAGCTATCCCAATACAGGCATGGTCGTGGTCAGCGACCTCGTGGATGACGTCAAGGATATCCATCCCGTGAACAAAAAAGACGTTGCGAAACGGTTGGCCAATTGGGCACTTGCCACAACCTACGGAAAGTCCGGCATCGCCCACCAAAGCCCAGTCTACAAACGCATGGAGATTCAAGGGAGCCAGATTCGAATCCATTTCGATCACGCCGACAATGGATTGGTCTCAAAAAACGGGCCTCCGACCGAGTTTTTCGTCGCGGGAGCGGACAAGAAATTCGTCGCCGCCACGGCCACGCTGGAGGGTCGCGCCGTGCTCGTCTCGAGTGAAACTGTCAGCCAGCCCGTTGCGGTTCGATTTGGATTCGGCAACACAGCGATACCCAATCTCTTTTCCAAGGAAGGACTGCCTGTGAATCTTTTTCGCACCGACGATTGGGAAGTAGACACCAGCCCGGCGCCAAAATAGTTCCCTTGGTGGGCTCACTTTTTCAATCGATCCTCGGAGCAAGACATGACCTGGGCGCATCGGCGAATGGTCATTCGAAATAGGCGGTCTTCCCGCAACGAGGCTCGGTCAAAGAGCAGTCGCGGCGTGTCCGATCTGCCCGAAGGCTGCGGCTGGCGCTGCGTCCTCAGTCCCGCTCCACGGATAATCCTTAAAACGGCGGTTGAACAAAGTGGAGATTTGCCAAAGCCTGGATGAGAAAGGTTCGACGAAGAGGGAGTCAAATCCCTTGTGGATCTGGTGAGCGATTCGGAAAAACTTTATCGCTACGATCCTGCGAAGATTCGCCAGGGGCAACTGGCGTTTTAAGAATAATTAGCGGGGGCACTGCAAGAATTCGTGGCGCCGGGCGCTGAGGCTGGATAGAGTTCGTGAATGAGAACGTGGCTCACATTCTTGTCCATCCTTGGTTTGATTACCTTGTCAGCTGGCGCTCAGCCATTGTTGAGCACTCAGCCTAAATCCGAGGCGCCCCCCAAGGCTCCGGCACGGCCTCAGCCCCAGCCGTCAGTCAAGCCGGCCGATCCGATAGGCCAGGCGAAAGCGCTATTTGAGCGCGGCCAACCCAAGCAAGCTTTGGTTCTTCTGGACGGCGCCCTCGAGAGGGATCCGAAACACACTCAGATGCGCGCCATGCGCGCGGGCATTCGCGAATCTGTCGGACTCGGAGAGTTGGCCAAACAGGATTACGATTATATCCTAAACGAGAATCCGAAGGACGCGCGAGCCTTGCACCTCCGTGGCTGGCTGCAGTTCACGCTCGGGAATCCGACTGCCGCCGTCGCCGACTTCGACCGTGTTCTGGAATTGAATCCGGGACAGCGTCCGCATCATTGGCAAAGGGGTATCGCTTGCTATTTTGCCGAACAATTTCAGGAGGGGCGCAGGCAGTTCGAACTCCATCAGACCGTCAACTCCCAGGACGTGGAAAACGCGGTGTGGCATTTTCTGTGCGTGTCGAAACTCGACGGGGTGGACAAAGCCCGGGCCGCTTTGATCGATATCACGGGAGATCGCCGGGTGCCACTAAAGGAAGTTCAAGCACTTTTCGCGGGCAAAGGGACCGAGGGATCAGTTCTCGATGCGGCCAAGAGCCCCGCGTTGAAGGGAGCCAAGGAACCGTTGTTTTATGCCCATCTGTACCTGGGCCTCTATTATGAAGCGCTTGGTAAGCCGGAAAAGTGCCTCGAACACATGGTTCTAGCCACTACCGACTTCTCAATGCCGGGCCCGATGGGGGACGTCGCCCGCCTGCACCGCTTGATGCGGGAAAAAAAGAAATAGCGCGGTGATGTCCCGCGCATGGCGCCTCGTTCACGCTTAAAACGGCAGTTCCCCAAGGCAGATCCTCGCAAGATCTTGGCAATAAAATTTTTCCGAATCTCTGACCAGATCCACAAGGGATATGCGTCTCTCTTCTTCAAGCCTTTCTCATCCAGGCTTTTGCAAATCTCCACAATGGACAACTGCCGTTCTAAGGTTCACTTCTCGATGGAGAGCAGTTCCACGTCAAAGAGCAGTGTGCTGTTCGGGCCAATCTTACCGCCCGCCCCTTGCTCTCCGTATGCAATCTTTGACGGCAGCGTGATCTGCCATTTGTCTCCCTCCTTCATCAATTGCAGCGCCTCTGTCCATCCGGGAATGACTTGGTTCACAGCGAATGTCGCCGGCTCTTTTCGATCCACGGAACTGTCGAAGACACTCCCGTCGATCAAAGTGCCATGATAGTGCACCTTAACGGTGTCGGTGGCTTTGGGGGATTTGCCAGTGCCCTTCTTCAGAACTCTGTACTGGAGTCCGCTGGCCGTGGATTTCACGCCTTCTTTCTTCGCGTTCGCGGCCAGGAAAGCCTCGCCATCTTTGATGTTCTTTGCCCCAGCGGCTTTTTGCCGGAGCTCCCTCTGCTTGCCCAACTCGGTCGTGAGATCACTTAAGGTTTGTTTCAGCTCGGCATCTGTAAGAGCCATTTTCCCGGCGATCGCATCAGCCAATCCCGCCGCCAAGGCCTTGGGGTCCACCTCGATTTCCTGTCGCTTGAAGTTCAAGCCGATGTCGGTGCCGATGGCGTAGCTGGCTCGTTGTTTGGGATCTCTGAGATCAGGTTTTTCCTGGGCATTGGCGGCCGCGACGATGAGAATTCCCATGGCGGTCACGACGGGAGTAATGGTGGAGAACATTGATTTTAATTGGTTGATCGCAGCGCCCGGTGTTCGGGCGCGAGACGCGGACCCTCGGCGATTCCTCGCCAACCGTCAAGCACAACGCCAAGCATCCAAGCCGCGCCCGGATCAGAAACCTTCCCGTCGAACAAGGTTTATGGAAGGCTGGCGACGGGGATCCGGCCTTTCCATCGCTGGGTTGCTCGATTCTTTTCTCGGGATGGCGATTGTGTCCTGAACCTCGATGCACTAGCCTTTCAACGCCCCCGCATGAATGTTGAGTTGCCTCGAGCCTTAAGCTCGAAAAATCCGATTGCCTGGTTCGGCTTGTTTGGTCCCGGCGCCGTGATCGCCTCGCTCACGATAGGCGCTGGCGAGCTCATCTTCTCCTCGCGCGGGGGGTCAATTTTTGGGCTTCGACTGCTCTGGTATTTTGCCCTCGTTCTGGTTTTCAAATGGGTGTTGGTCTATGGTGTGGCTCGCCAGATCATCCTCACCGGCAAACACCCATTCCAAAGATGGATGAACATCCCAGGTCCCCGCGGTTGGCTGTGCATGGTTTTCCTGCTCCTAGCCGTGATCTCTTTTCCGATCTGGGTTGCCTTTCATGCCGGCACGACGGGCACTTTGCTTGCGGGCATCACGGGCACGGCGGGCTGGATCAACGGAGCGGGTCATTACGGATGGGGCATCGCTCTCTTGATCTTGGCGCTGTGGCTTGTTTCCCAGGGCGGTTACCAGCGCCTGGAAAAGATTCAGTTGGCGATCGTCCTGGGAATGTTGTGCGCCGTCGTTGTTTCCTTGATCCTTCTCAAGCCAAACTGGATCGATCTCGCCACCGGTCTCCTTGTGCCGAGGCCGCTCGTTTATCCCGATTGGATTGGCAAGTTTAAGGAATTTGCCGGCCGCCCTCTATGGGTTGAGGTCATGACTTACGTCGGCGTGATTGGCGGTTCAGGATTCGATTACCTCGCTTATGGCGCTTACTTGCGGGATAAGAATTGGGGGGCCACCGACGGCATCGACACCATCCATCAACTCCCTGCGGGCGACGCAAGGAGGCACCTGCTTCGCCGATGGCTTCGGGCTCCGTTGGTGGACTGCACGATGAGTTTCCTGATTGTCCTGGTTTTCAGCGCCGTGTTCGTGACATGCGGTTCCATGCTTTTAGGACCTTCACAGCTCATTCCGGCGGGGTCCAATTTGCTGTCCCTGCAAGCTCAATTTGTGGGAGATTCCTATGCCTGGTTACGGCCGCTTTATTTCTTGGGAGCGTTCTTGACCATGTTCGGAACCTTGTACGGCACCATCGAAGTGGCCCCCGCCATCCTGCGAGAGATGGCTTTGGCGCTCGGCCTTAAAGAAAAAGCTTGGCGGAGGCTTGCCGTGGGATGGTGCGGACTGGGCGGGTGCGGCATTCTGTTGTGGTCCCTTCTCCTCGGCCGGTTTGGCGCCGCGCAGAATCCGCCTGGACTGGTGGCCATTCTGACGCCTGCCAATCTTTTCACAGGGGTGCTTGCCTGCGGTTTCATATGCGCCTCCAATTTGTGGGTGGAACAGCGATTCATGCCGCCGGATTTTCGAGCCGGTCGAATTCTCCGATCCCTGTCCGCGATTGCGGCGGTCGCGTTCTCTCTACTGGGCATCAAAGCCTATTGGGACCATAGTCGCTGGGCTTCGTTCCTTATTCTGGGCGGCACCGTTCTCGCGGGGTGCGGCGCCGCTTATTGGGTCCAGATTCAGAATCGAAATAGACTCAATAAATCATCTCCGCCACCGTCTTTCCGGCCGGAATGAAAGGCAGCACGTGTTCCGTATAAGGGACGATCACATCCAGGACATAAGGTTGGTCGGAATCCAACATGCGCTGCATCGCCGCCCGGAGGTCCCGCCGGAACATCACACGCTCGCACGGAACGTTGAAGCTTTTTGCCATGGCGATGTAATCCGGATAAATCTGCTTCATGTTCTTTGGATCACCCAAATAGGTGTGTCCGCGGTTCCCTGAGAAAAAAGTGTCTTCCCATTGAACCACCATTCCCAGGTGCTGGTTGTTCAGGACGAGAGCCTTGGCCGCGATTTGTTCGATGTGCGCCGTCGCCAATTCCTGGATGTTCATCAGGAATGATCCATCCCCGTCGATGTCCACTACTTGTTTGTCTGGGCACGCCACCTTGGCGCCCAGCGCCGCGGGGTAGCCGTAACCCATGGCGCCCAAGCCCGCGCTCGTCAGCAATTGCCGCGGAAAACGATATTTGTAATATTGACCGGCCCACATTTGATGCTGTCCCACACCTGTGGTAATGATCGCGTCCCCCTGCGTCAGTTCATACAGCATTTCGATCGCCATCTGGGGGAGGATCACTTCGCTTTCGGCGCCCGAAAGATGGTCGCGCATGTGTTGGGACCGAATGACCTCCTCGTTCACCTGATACCTAAGGGGCGCGCGCTTCTTCCATTCGGCGATTTTCTCGTGCCACGCCGTGAATTGCCTCTTAATGGGCCTGGATTTCACCAGGCTGTTAAGCCGCTGCAGCGCGTGTTTGATCTCCGATACGATGGGATGTTGAACCAAACGGTTCTTGTTGAGCTCGGATCGATCGATGTCGATATGGACGATCGTCCCATGCTCACAAAATTTATCCACTTTTCCCGTGACGCGGTCGTCGAACCGGACTCCGAAGGCAAGCAGCAGATCCGCGCCGGGCGCGACGATCACGGGCAACGTCTCGTTCCCGAACGTTTCTTTGCGCTGCTCTCCGCTCACGGCCCAGTTGGCATAGGCGGCCCCGTGCATTCCAAGCCAACGGAGTGAAAGAGGGTGGGTTTCTGGAAAGGCTCCGCATCCCATGATCGTGGTTGTCACCGGTATCTGCGTGGCTTCAACAAACCGCCGCAGTTCCTCGGATGCATCGGCACTGATGACCCCTCCGCCGACATAAAGGACAGGGCGCTCTGATTTTTCAATCAGGTCGAGGATCATCTCCAAGGCGCTGTCGTCCGCTTTTGGCGTCTCCGGAAATCCCCGGATGGCGAGCGGTTCGTCGAAAACCGGGCGGGCGCGCTGCTGTTGAATGTTTTTTGGGAGATCGATGACGACCGGCCCCGGCCGGCCCGTGATGGCGACATGGAACGCTTCCTTAACGATCCGAGGAATGTCGTTAATGTTCGTGATTAAATAGCTGTGCTTTACGATCGGCAGAGTTAACCCGAAAAAATCTGTTTCCTGAAAGGCGCCTTTTCCGATCATGGCTTGGGGCACTTGTCCCGTGATTGCAATGAGAGGAATCGAGTCCATGTAGGCATCGGCTATCCCTGTGACCAAGTTGGTGGCGCCGGGTCCGCTCGTGGCCATGCAAACTCCCGCCCTGCCCGTGGCTCGCGCGTAGCCCTCGGCGGCAAAAGCGCCTCCTTGCTCGTGCCGGGGAAGTACCGTGCGGATTTTGGACGATCTCGTGAGGGCCTGGTGGATTTCCATGCTGGCCCCCCCTGGGTAGGCAAAGATCGTGTCCACTCCCACCCTCTCAAGGCTCGCGACAAGAATATCACTGCCCAGCATGAGCGGTCTCGGGTCGGGGTCTTGGCTGTTGGCTTTGGGGGTCGCAATTGCTGCGTTGATGCTTTGGCTCATTGTCTATCGATGTGTTCGGCGGGATGGGGGGCTTAACAAAAAAAACCACGACCGTTGCCAGCCGTGGGTTTTTGTCGAAAGTGCGTTCAGCAGCGACAAGCATCCCCGGCGGCGTCAGCTACGACGACCGCAATTCTTACCGGGTTAAGTTGCCGCTTCAATCTGGACATGATGCCAAGCAAGCTAGCGGTTGCGTTTCGCAGGGTCAAGCAGGAGATTTTTCGGCGCCGCGGCGCGTTGTGGCGTCCTGCTCCTTCGCGCATGGTTAGCCCTTCTCAACCCCGAGCGCACTCGTTACCCTCCCTCCACTGTGGTCACGACTCTTGATAAATTGCTCCTGAACTTGGGCGGCCGGATGCCTTCCAATGACGAATTGCTGGGCCTTTTCCTCGATTATGTCCAATCAAAGCGGATGCATCTTTACCCCGCCCAAGAGAATGCGATCCTTGAACTGTTCGAGGAGAAAAACGTCATCCTCAACACTCCGACTGGCTCCGGCAAATCGCTGGTGGCCATGGCTCTCCATTTCAAGGCTCTCGCCCAGGGCCGCCGTTCGGTTTACACATGTCCCATCAAGGCTCTGGTCAACGAGAAGTGGATGGCCTTGTGCCGCGAGTTCGGTCCGGACAATGTCGGACTCAGCACCGGTGACGCGTCCGTTAATCGCGAGGCACCAATCTTGTGTTGCACTGCTGAAATCCTCGCCAACATGGCCCTTCGCGACGGTTCTTCCACCCGCGCCCATGAAGTGGTCATGGACGAGTTTCATTATTATGCGGACCGCGACCGCGGCGTGGCGTGGCAGGTGCCTCTGCTCACACTTTCCCAAACCCGGTTTTTGCTTATGTCCGCCACTTTGGGCGACACGAAGTTTTTTGAGGACGAACTCACCCGGTTGAACGGGAAGGCGACTTGCTCGGTGACCTCGCCGAAGCGTCCGGTTCCCCTCGAATATCTCTACTCGGAAACGCCCCTGGCCCAATCCCTGGAAACCCTCGTCAACACGAATCGGATCCCTGTTTATGTGGTGCATTTCACGCAGTTGGAAGCGGCGGAAAGCGCCCAGGATTTCACGAGCATCAATGTCTGCACCAAGGAAGAAAAAGCCTCCCTTGCCGCCGCCCTGGAAGGATTCAAGTTCAACAGCCCCTACGGGCCGGAAATCAAGCGATGGCTGCGCCACGGCATCGGGCTGCATCATGCAGGATTGCTCCCGAAATACCGTGTTCTCGTGGAGCAACTGGCTCAGAAAGGCCTCCTCAAGGTGATCTGCGGAACCGACACGCTGGGTGTCGGAATCAACGTGCCCATCCGGACGGTTTTGTTTACCCGCCTTTGCAAATTCGATGGCCAGAAAACCGCTATTTTAACCGCTCGAGACTTTCACCAGATCGCCGGTCGCGCAGGTCGCAAGGGATTTGACGAAGTCGGTTGGGTCGTCGCGCAAGCTCCCGAGCACGTGGTTGAAAACTTGAAGCTCGATGAGAAAGCCGCCCGTGACGGGAAAAAGTTCGTGAAAAGAAAGCCCCCGGAGAAGAACTTTGTTTCCTGGGACAAAAACACATTTGCGCGGCTCATGGCGGCGTCTCCGGAGCCGTTGGCTTCCCGCTTTGAAGTGTCCCATTCCATGCTGCTGAATGTCCTCAGCCGAAAGGGAGATGGGTGCGCGGCCCTGCGTGGAATCATCTCCGGTTCTCACGAAACGCCCAAGGCCAAGAAGCATCATTTCAAACGAGCCTGGGCTCTGTTCCGTTCTCTCCTGGACCGGAAAATCATCGAGTTTCCTCCAGCCGGCGAAACCTCTGGCCACTTGTGCGTGAACGCTGCCCTTCAAGATGACTTCTCTCTGGATCAGACGCTCTCGCTATACCTGCTCGACACCATCCGTCTACTCGATCCGCTGGCGTCTGATTATCCCCTGGACTTGGTGACCCTGGTGGAATCGATTCTTGAAAATCCCGAGATCGTCCTCCGAAAACAACTGGATCGCCTTAAGACCGAGAAAATGGCGGAATTGAAACAGCAGGGGATGGAGTTTGACGAACGCATCGAGGAGTTGGAAAAACTGGAATACCCCAAACCGAAGCGGGATTTCATCTACGCCACCTTCAATGCCTTTGCGGACCAGCATCCCTGGGTAGGCCAGGAAAACATCCGTCCCAAATCCATCGTCCGCGAAATGTTCGAGGAATTCCGATCGTTCTCGGATTACATCAAGGACTACGAGCTACAACGCGCGGAAGGAGTGCTTTTGCGCCACTTGTCCAGTGTCCACAAAGTGATGGTTCAGACCATCCCGGAGGCCGCCAAAAACGAGACGGTGTTCGAGATGGAGACATACCTTTACGCCATGATCCGGCAGGTTGACTCCAGCCTCATCGAGGAATGGGAGCGGATGCGGAACCCGGATTACAAGCCACTCTCGGACAAGCCCGAAGCGCGCCCACCGGGCGCGGAAGCAGCCCGGAAAGACATCACACGGGATCAAAAAGAATTTGTCACCCAGATCCGCGTCGTCCTGTTTTCGTTCCTCCGGAACCTCCAGAATCGCGACTACGAAGGGGCGCTCTCGGAGTTTGCTGGGGGCCGGCCACCGGACGTTGAACTGATGAGCCCGGATTCCCTGCGCCGTTCTTTCGAAGAGTTTCATTCGACGCACCAGCGGCTTTGCCTGGATCCGGAGGCGAGAAACAAGCGGCATACCTACGTTAATCCAACCAAGAACCAAAAGCCCGGCTTCTGGCGTGTCGAGCAGGTGCTCGTCGATCCCGAGGGCAAGAACGATTGGGTTGTTGAAACCGAGGTGGATCTGGAAGCGTCAAAGCAAAAAGGGGCTCCCGTGCTCAGACTTTGCAGAATCGGGGCGGTGGACCGGTATGAGAGTATTCGAGTCGCCCGCGAAGGAAAGCCAGCCGAAGATACTTGAGATTCTGCCCGCGGATCCACGCCAATTCACGCGAATGGAATGTGGGGGTGCCGCTCCTTGATCGGGTAGGATACTTCACATTCGCGTCCATTTGCGCGGGCCAACCCTTTGTGTCCTGCTGATCGCACGAAGATCAATCTAGCCAGTTTTCCACGCGCAGGCCGGCAATGTTTTCACAGTCCACCATGTTACGCGTGAGCGGCGTGGCCCCATGACTCATGCAGATGGCGGTATTCTTGAGATCCAACGGTCCCGGTGCGCGAATGCCCGGTTTTCAACTGGTGGAAGATTTCCCCGGCCAATCGCAAGTCGGCAATCTAAACTTCAAAATAAGAATTACCCGCCGCAGTCATTTCCCCCTTTGCCCGGACGTCCGCCCGGATTACGATGCCGATCCATGTCGAGAGGATTATTTTCCATTCCGTTACGCCTGCCTTCGATAGCCGCGCTAGCACCTGGTGTGTTTTTGCTGTGGGCACACCTCGCCATCGCAGCTGGAGCGTCCAAGGCTCCATTGGCCAGCAACCTTAATCACTTACCGCTCCAACCCAAATCCGGACAACCCGTCATTGTCTTCGGTCAGATAGCCGCTCCGGAGGGAATGCAAAGCGTCACCCTCCAGGTCCAAGTGGTCGAGCCTGGAAAATTCATTCGCAAGGCCGATCCTGCTTACGCGCAATTGTGGCAGGATTTCCCAATGAACGATGAAGGAAAGAACGGTGACCTTCGCGCTGGCGACAACATTTTCACCGCAACCGTGCCTGGTGAATTCCAAAAGCATCGAAACTTGATCCGATATCGAATGGCAACGAAAAAATCGGGAAACGATGGATTCTTGCAATGGCCGCCCGCTACCAATGCCAGCCCGAACCTCGCATGGTTTACATACGATCGGATCCCGGCCTGGTCTGGCGCTAGCCTGCCCAATCGCACGGGCGCCATCAGCTTCTCGTCTCAATTCCTCTCCACGCTTCCCGCGTGTCATCTGGTAGCTCGCGAGGAGGACGTGAACAGGAGTCAATGGGATCAGAGCGCCAATCGCCAGCCGTTTTCAGGCGCTCTGGTATGGGAAGGCCGCGTGTACGATCATATCACATATCACAATCGAGGCCAGGCCAGCACCTATGTCGCCGGCAAGAACAAATGGGGTTTTAAATTTAACAACGGCCAGGAATTTGCAGCCCAGGATTTTTATGGCCGTTCATACAAGTTTCCGTGGACGAGTTTAGAATTGAATCCATGTGCCAGCGCCTGGGCTCCGGTCAACCGCGGCATGGCGGGAATGGATGAGGCCGTGTCATATCGCGCCTATCAGCTTGCAGGCGTACCCAGCCCGGACACCCGATGGGTGCAGCTACGAGTGGTTGACCGCGCCGAAGAGACCTCGCCGCGCAGCCAGTATGACGGAGATCTTTGGGGACTTTATTTGAGCGTTCAGAGCAAGAATGGAACGTGGTTGCGTGAGAATGGAATGGCGGATGGCAACCTATTCAGCGCGGAAAGCGGTCCAAAGCACTTTGCGAAAGGCATGCCGACCAACGGTGTGGATTTGGCCAAATTCATGAGCAGTTCTTCCCGCGGACAACCGGAGGCTTGGTGGCGCGGACATCTTGATCTCCCCAGCTATTACGGCTTTCACGCCATGAACCGCGTTTTGGCCAACATCGACCTTCGCCAACAAGGCAACCATTACATTTATCATCGGCCGGACGAGCATTGGGTGGTGCTGCCCCACGATTTGGACATGATGTTCATCCCCAAAACGCATTGGCCGGGTATCGTTGAACAAGCCCGATGTCTGGACGTCCCGGCCCTCTCACTCGAATACAAAAACCGCGCGCGCGAAATCCTGGACCTGTTTTGCGCCGATCCCACTCCGGCCGGAGGACAGATCGGCCAGCTCGTCGCGGAACTCGCCCAGGCGCTCTGCCCGAAAGGTGAGACGAACAACTGGGCGCAACTCGACGAGGCTATGTGGAACGGGCATCCCCGGAGCAATCATCGCGGACAGTTTTATGTTGTGCGGTATCCGGACAGCCGGATGGGAGGTTCCTGGGTCAGAAAGCTGGCATCGCCGGACTTTGCTGGATTCTGCAAATACATCGTCGATTTTTGCACCGACTCCAGGCTAATCAAAAACTACAGGGAGAACGATGGCAACCAGGTTGGGTACGGCTACGGATTTCTCTGGAGCGAGTCCAAGGATGACAGCATTCCCAACCGGCCAACGCTGCGTTATGCGGGTGGCGCTGGGTTTCCCGCCAACCAGCTTGAATTTGCGGTTTCCTCATTTGTTTCGCCCAAGTCAGTCAACTTCGCCGCATTTCAATGGCGTGTGGCGGAGATCGGAACTCCTCCGTCCGGCGCGGATGGACAGAAAGCAAAGTGGCGATACGAACTCGAATCCGGGTGGAGCAGCGGCGAGCTGAACTCAGCGCCGACAGCGTTGCGTGTCCCGGCCGGAATTTGCAAAGGGAGCCATGTTTACCGTGCGCGGGCGC
This sequence comes from Verrucomicrobiales bacterium, assembly GCA_005805305.1. GTDB lineage: Bacteria > Verrucomicrobiota > Verrucomicrobiia > Limisphaerales > F1-80-MAGS106 > F1-80-MAGS106. The sequence goes on along the minus strand of SYMW01000154.1, from coordinate 3,366 downwards.
GATACAAGGATGCCACAGGCCGTTGGAGCCGTTGGTCCGAACCGGTTCAATTCACCGCAAAGGCTGATTAGCCAGCATCGCTAACGGGATTGGGGAGGCGGCGCCACCGAAGCACCAGCTCTTGACTATGATTTCAAACATAAGAGCACTGCTGAGATGCGACGGAAACCACGCCTTGCCCTGGGGAGATTCTTATTGACAGCTACAGTCGTGAAGACTCCGCTCCTCGGCCTCGGCGCCGCCCTGCTACTTGTTTCCACGCCGGCGTATGGCGCTTTGGCACAGTCGCCACCCACGCCCGATTTAATCCAGTTTGCAACCGACTCCATAGAGGTATCCGAATTGGCTGTGCCGGGCACCTACACTCCCAACGGTAGTGCTTGGGTCTTTATCCGGTTCGAGGTCGCGCGCGGGGCCAGCGCGGAAGGTGGCAGTTTCCGCCTCGAGATCCGTGGCGGCACGGCCGAGCGAGATGTGGATTATAAACCATGGAACGATGGGCTTGTCCAGGGGCCCCGATATGGCGAAAACAGTTGGTGGTTTTTGGAAGTGTTCGATGACGGGGTCCACGAACCGGACGAAACCATCGAATTGACCCTGACGAATCCCGCTGGAAATCTGGTCTTTGGTCCGCGCACCAAAACCAAGGTTCTCATCCGCAATAGTCCGGCCACGTTTTCATTCAAACCGCTCGATGGGTTGAGGGAACAGTTTGCGAATAGAACTTATCCTTTCGTTGTCCAACGCCACGGAGATCGCGACTCGGATCAGCGCGTCCGAATGCGGGCATTGGGAGGGTGGGTGTTAAGTAAACTGGCAATCTTTCCCTCGGCATCACCCGGTGAGGATTTTAGGCCATTGGATCAATGGCTGGAATTCACCCGTGGCGAGACCAATCAAATCGTGAACCTTGAAGTTCTCGACGACGGTCGCGCGGAAGGTCCTGAATCGTTAACTCTCCAACTCTCTGAACCAAGCGAAGGGGTGCTCCTTCCCGGAGCCTTGGCATGGGAAACTGAAATCCATGACAACGAGGTGCCAACGCACTTGGATGTCTCGCGGCCCCTTGTTCCGCGAGGTCTGGATTTGGGAGGCTTGTCCTTGGATGAACCCAACCAGTCCCCCTGGTCAACCATCGCGGAGCTTCGATCGGGCTCGCGACTCGTCCTCCAAGAGGGAACGATAGTGAAAGTTCTCAAATCAGGCGAGCGCGATCCCCAATTCAAACTACAAGCTCCCTCCGTTCCTTTTTTTTCCTGGGGCAGATTCGAAAGCCCTAATCAAGTCCTGCTGACAGAGGCGTTGGACGGAACACTTTGGTGCGCCCGGTTTCTCGAGCCAGACGAATCATTTCCGGGGGGAGCTCTGGTCCACTTCACCGCAAGCGGATCGATCATCAGCGAGCAATCTTGGAATTGCGCCATGTTTCCTGAAGCTTGCTCGGAGAAATATCCCCCCGCAAGGCTGGTAGGAATTATGAAGGATGGCCGCCTGTTGTTCGCGCTGGGCCAATACTACAGAATGTTTCGCCTCAACGGAGCCATGGCGCCGGATCCGGCCTTCCCCACATTGCAACTGGAAGCCGACTTTCATTCTCCTCTTCGGTTTGACTCCGCCAAGGAGGAGCTGACTTTTGGCGGCAGCGTCAGCATCAACGGGCTGCCGCTTGGCTTTTCAATGTACCAACCGATGCGTCTCACCGAATTGCCCGAGACCGCGCTCCAACTTCTTTCCAGCTACCATCGTTATTGGCAAGGTGCAATTCCACCAAGCACGTTCCCTGCCACGGTCGACACCGTTGCGGAAAGCGACGGCTATTTCGCCGCCGCGACCAACATCAATGTTGTGTTTCGCCGGCTGGGTTCGAGTAGCTCTTCCGCGACCGTGCAGTTCACAACTCGCGATCTCACGGCCAAGGCCGGCGAAGATTATGTGGAACGAAGCGGAGCCCTGAAATTCGAGCCGTTGGAAGTGGAGAAGATGATTGAGATCACCCTCCTCCCAAACAAGGGGCGCCGCTTCATCGAACAATTCGAGGTGGTGGTCACCCGAGCCGAAGGCATCGCCGAACTCCCGGTGCCCTCGCGACTGGCGATCTATGGCTCGTCACTTTCAGTATTTCCAGAACTAAACCGCATTCGGCGCATCCCCGATGGACGTGTGCTCTTGGGCGGGCGGGGCGACCTGTCGAAAATCGATTCTCTGGAATATTCGTCCGACCTGAAAACATGGCGGCCACTCAGAGATCTGTCGCAAAACCCCTGGGACGGAAGCAGCCTCTGGTTGGACGAGTCCGCCACCGGATTCAACACGCGCTTCTACCGGATAACGGTTCCGTGAAACCCATCCCGGCCGTCCGCTTTTGGGAGATCCTGTGGGCAGTGAGATGGTGCAGTGGTACGACATTCACCCGGTACTCCTCGTCTTGGGTATTGCGCTCACGCGATTCGCGCGGCTGAAGATCGGGGTATGATCAGGGTTTCAGAACAATCAGGTCCAGACCTGGAAACACGGCAAATCCGCGATCGAAGGTGGCCAGGGACATTTTCGCCTCGCGCGCAAATGCGGCCAGATAAGCATCCATCCACCGTTTGGGTGAGGACTGGTCGCCACCTGCATACTCCAGCCATCGCTTTTCCAGGTTTGCCGGTTCGCTGGCAAGAAAACCTACTCGGACGTCGGTGCGAAGAGTTTGATAAGCCCTGATGGCTTCGTCGTTCGTGCAGACGTTCTCCTTCATCCATTCGCGCACGGTGAGGAGCCGGAGATAGGATGCCTGCGTGAAGCGGCAGAAAAAGAACATGGCTCCTTTGGGGGAATCCTCCAGCCATCGAACGGCCCGATCGTGATGCGGATGCGCTTCGAGCGTCAAAGCAATGAACACATTGCTATCGCAGAGATGCTTCATACCTGGCCAAATCGTCGGCTAACTCGAGGCGAGACGCGATATCGTCCGGGATTTTCAGCGGATGCTTGCTCTTGGACTTGAGCAATGGGAATTGGACGGTCCTGGGGTTCACTCTCGCCGACTGGGCTATCCTCAGCCGCAAACCCTCAGCCACCAGATCCTTTAATTTACGGCCTTCCAGGGCTGCTTTTACCTTCGCCTCTCGAAAGAGATCGTCAGGTATTTCGAGTGTTGTTTTCACACTGCCATATTCCCATATGGCAATAAATAAGTCAAATCGGATCCAAATTCTCGCGTGCGCATCTCAGATTTTTGCAAAGGCAGAGTAAGGAGAGACTGCTAAGGCCAATGCCGTTAAGAAATAGAAATCAAGTAGTCTGCGGGACTTGATTGACGACATATATAAAGTCACCGGTTTCATAGGAGGGCTCGATGAGGCGAGGCCAACCGCTGACAGG